>JAOAEA010000034.1 GCA_026417035.1 Burkholderiales bacterium | reverse complement strand
CTCGTAGCTCCCCCGGGCATGCACGCGCTCCCGGGCTCGCCCCTCAGTGGCTCGTCCCCTCCGAGCGCGTGATCTTGTTGTACACGTTGTACTTCCCCACCGGCTTCTTCATCGGAATCCGCTTCACTTCCCGGAACGTCGTGGCGTCCAGGACGATGAGCGCGCCGTCCGCCTCCCAGAGGCTCGCGAGCGCGTAGCGGCCGTCGCGGGTGAACTCGACGTGCGCGAGCGTCCTGCCCGGCTCCGGCCGCACCTGCGCGACCGGCTCCAGCGTGCGCTTGTCGATCACCGTGAGCGTGTCTTTGGCGTCGCGGCTCATCATCGAATCGACCCAGGCGTAGGGCGTCGCCTCGTGGCTGCGCATGAAGAAGCCGGGCCCGGGCGTCGGGATCTCGCGCACCACTTTCCAGGTCGCGACGTCGATCACGCTCACGACGCCCTCGCGGAGGTTCGGGGTCGCCATCACGAGCCGGCCGTCGCGCCGCCAGCTGATCCCCGAGCCGAGGTGTGGCAGGCCGGGCAGCGGCACCGTCTCGATGCGCCGGCGCACGTCGAGGTTCACCACCTGGCCCCTGCCGCCGTCGCGCGAGGCGCCGATCAGGTACGCATAGCCCGGCGCGAAGAAGAAGTCGTCGAGCACGTCCTCCAGCGGCGCGCGGCGCGGGTTGAGCTTGCCGGGGACCGCGATGCCCTCCTTCAGCTTGTAGTCGTGCACGAGGCCCTCGTAGATCGGCTCCGCCCGGTCGTCGTAGGAGATCTCCCAGATCTCCGGGATGTCCTTGAGCGCCGCCACGAAGCTCTTGCGCGGCGCGGCGTCGTACACGGCCGACACGCGCGAGGTCCTGCCGGCCCTGTCCTTCACCTCGAGCACCTTGACCGGCGCGAGGTCGCGGGCGTCGAGGACGACGATGGTGTGCGGCAGGTAGTTGCCCACGGCGACGTAACGGCCGTCGGCCGAGACCGCGGCGTTGCGCGTGTTGAGCCCGGCGCGGACCTCGGCGACGAGCGTGAGGTTCCAGAGGTCGTACTTGGAGATCCAGCCGTCGCGGGAAGCGAAATACACGAAGCGGCCGTCGGGCGAGAACTTCGGGCCGCCGTGCAGCGCGTAGCGGCTCGCGAAGCGCGCGATCGGCTCGAAGCGGTCGCCGTCGAGGATCGTCACGTGGTGGTCGCCGCCCTCCACCACCACGAAGAGGTTGAGCGGGTCGGCGGCGAACTTCGGCCGGTCGGCGAGATCCACCGGCTTCGCGTGCTCGACGCGCGAGGCGGCGATCTCCGCGAGGCCCCAGCGCGGCGCGACCGCGGGCGGCGCGTACACGTAGTCGGCGAGCGCGGCGATGTCGCCGGCGGAGAGCTTGTCGCCGAACGCCGGCATCTGCGTCGCGACGCGCCCCTTCGCGATGACCTCCAGCGCCGCGGCCTTGCGCAGCCGCTCCAGGTTCGAGGGCAGCAGCGCCGGGCCCATGCCGCCGAAGCGGTCGGCGCCGTGGCAGCTCGCGCAGTGCTCCGCGTAGAGCTTGGCCGGATCGGGACTCGCCGCCCCCGCGCAGAATGCGAAGCCCGCTGCGAGCGCGGCCGCGGCCCGGCGCGCGATCCGCACGGCGCTCATCGGCCCGCGTCCGCGGCGGCCGCCGCGCCCTTCCAGCGCGAGTACGGCGTCATCGCCAGCCGTTCGCGGCCGGGCGCGACGCCGATCTCCGCGTCGTCGAGATAGCAGGCGGGATCTTCCTGCCAGGGGTCCCCGGTGAGGCTCCGCGCGCGCACGCGCGTGTTGCCGTTGCAGATTTCCAGGTACGCGCAGGCGCCGCAGCGGCCCTTGAGCGGACGCGGGCTCGCCTTGAGACCCGCCATGACCGGGTCGGACGTGTCGCGCCAGATCGCCGAGAAGGGCCGCTCGCGCACGTTGCCGAGGCTGTAGTCCCACCAATAGGTGTCGGGATGGACGTTGCCGAGGTTGTCGATGTTGGCCACGTTCACCCCCGACGCGTTACCGCCCCACTGCGCGAGCTTCGCCCGCATGTGCGCGGCGCGCGCCGGGAAGCGCTCTTGCACCCACTTCAGGAAGTAAACGCCGTCGGCGTCGTTGTTGCCGGTGACGAACTCCCTCGGCTCGCCGCGCTGGCACGACGCCCAGCACGCCTCGAACAGGAGGTCCATCGCCGCGCGCGTGGTCGCGAGGAAGGCGTCGTGCTTGCGGTTCACGTTGCCGCGCCCCGCGTAGTTGAGGTGCGAGAGGTAGAACTTGTCGATCGCCTCGGCGCGCATCGTCTCGAGGAGCCAGGGGAGGTCGCCCGCGTTGTCCTCGGTGAGCGTGAAGCGCACGCCGACCTTGATGCCGCGGTCGCGACAGAGCCGCAGCGCGGCGAGCGAGCGGTCGAACGCGCCCGCCTGCCGCCGGAAGCGGTCGTGCCGCTCGCGCCGCCCGTCGAGGCTGATGCCGACGTAGTCGAAGCGCGCCGCCGCGATGCGGTCGATGTTCGCAGCGTCCACCAGGGTGCCATTGGTCGAGAGCGCGGTGTAGAACCCGAGCGCTTTCGCCCGTGCGGCGATGTCGAAGATGTCGGCGCGCAGGAGCGGCTCGCCGCCGGAGAGGATGAGCGCGGGCACGCCGAATGCGCGCAGGTCCTCCATGACCGCGAACACTTCGCCGGTCGAGAGCTCGCCGGGGAAGTCGCGATCGGCCGACACCGAATAGCAGTGCTGGCACGCGAGGTTGCACCGGCGCACGAGGTTCCAGATCACCACCGGTCCCGGCGGCTGGCGGCGCGGGCCGGGAGGCGACGGCTCGCGCAGCTCGTGCATGAATTGGCTCAGTCGGAACATGTCAGCGGTCCACGTCAGGAGAGGCCGACGCCGCTTCGCGGCGCCCCCTCGTGCTCCCCGAACCCGGGGCAAGCGATGCCTGCGGCGTGCGTTTCATCCTAGGGGTTCCTCCGCGCGCGCACCCGTGCGGTATCGCCCGCGGCGGTGCCGGGCGGTGGCTGCCCGGTGCCGCCCGCGAGCCGCAGCCCGGTCTTCTTGAGGATGCGCGTGCTGTAGAGGACGTCGTGGGCCCGGCAGGCGTTGCCGAGCAGCGCGGCGATCGTCGCCACGTGCTCCGCGACCTCGAGGCGCGTCGCGCCGTGCACCATCGCGAACAGGTTGTAGGGCCAGCGCCCCGGCACGCGCGGGCGGCGGTAGCAGTGCGACACGAAGGCGAGCGCGCCGACGCGCGGGCCGAGCGCGCCGACCGCTTCGTCGGCGACGTCCCAGACCGTCATTCCGTTGGCGCGGTAGCCGATCGCATAGTGGTTCGGTACTGCGGCGATGCGCCGGACGATGCCGCGCGCGAGCATCGCCGCGAGCCGGGCCATCACTTCGTCCGCCCCGAGACCGAGCCCGGCGGCGAGCGCGTGATAGGGACGCCGTGCGAGCGGGAGCCCGGCCTGCGTGGCGAGCACGATGCGCCGGTCGGTCGGGTCGAGTCCGCCGTCGCGCACGAACCGCTTCCCGGGGCCGTTCATCGCGCCTCCAGCCTGAGCTGGAGCCCGTACTCCTCGAGCCGCGGGAGGTCGAGGACCTCGCAGCCCGTCTCGCGCTCGATCTCCGCGATCACGCGGGCGACGTCCCCGGGTTTCTCGGCCGCGATCACGAACCACATGTTGTATTCGTGCTCGCGCGCGTAGTTGTGCGCGACCTCGGGGTGCGCGTTGACGAGCCCGGCGACCCGCTCGAAGTCCGCCTCCGGGACGCTGAGCGCGGCGAGCGTGAACAGCCCGCCGAGCGCCTCGGCGTCGTACATCGGCCCGAAGCGCGTGAGCACGCCCGCGTCCAGCAGACGGCCGACGCGCTCGACGAGGTCGTCCTCGGTCATGCCGAGCAGGCGCGCGAGCGGCGCGAACGGGCGCTCGACGACGTCGATCCCCCCTTGCAGCGCGTCGACGATCATGCGGTCGATCGCGTCCACGCCGCCTCCCCGCGCGCCGCCCGCGCGCCCGTCTGCTTGAACCGCCGCCGGCTGAAGAGCACCGCGTGGGGACGCCCGCCGAGCCCCGCGCGGGCGGCCGCCGCCGCGAGCGTCGCGGCGACCTCGGCACGTTCGCGGCCGTGGACCATGCAGTAGAGGTTGTAGGGCCAATCGGGCAAGCTGCGCGCGCGCCGGTATGCGAGCGTCACGCGCGGCTCGCGGGCGAGGCGCAGGCCCGCGCGGGCAACGTCCGCGTCGGGGACGTCCCATACGGCCATCGCGTTCGCCGCGAAGCCGAGCTCACGGTGGCGCACGATCACGCCGAAGCGGCGCACGGTGCCTTCGGCCTGCCAGCGCGCGAGCGTCGCGAGGACCGCCGCCTCGGTCATGCCGGATGCCGCCGCCAGCGCGGCGTAGGGCCGAGGCACCAAGGCGAGCCCCGCCTGGAGCGTGCCCACGAGGCGCCGCTCGCGCGGCGTGATCGCCGCGGGCGCTGGCGCACGCGGCGCGTCCGCCACCGCGCGGGGGCCGCCGCTCCCGTCGAGCCGGAAGCCGAGGTCGATGTGGTATTCCTCGACGAGCGGCAGCCGGAGCACGCGACGGCCGGCGCGCGATTCGATCGCGCCCAGCACGGTGTCGAGGCGCTCGGCGTCGGCGGCGCTCGCGACGAACCAGAGGTTCCAGGCGTTCTCGCGCTCGTAGTTGTGGCTCACCTCGGGGAACGCGCCGACGAGGCGCGCGAGCGCCGGGAGCTCGTCGGCGGCAGCGGCGAGCGCCGCGAGCGTGCTCGCGCCGACCGCGCCCGGGCGGAACACCGCGCCGACGCGGCTCACCTCGCCCGTGGCCGAGAGACGCCGCAGCGCGTCGAGCACGGCCCCCTCGCTCGTGCCCAGCCGGCCGGCGACCACCGCGAACGGCGCCGGCACGAGCGGGAAGTCCCGCTGGAAGCCGTCGAGCAGGCGAAGGTCGAGGTCCGCGAGGGGCAGCGCGCTCGTCACAGGCCGATCCGGTGCGCGCGCCAGGTGAAGAAGATCCCGCTCGGCGAGCGCGCCGGGAGCTCGGCGCGGCGCTCGAAGCTCGCCGTGTCGTACACGACGAGGCGGTCGTCGTCGCGGGCGGAGATCCAAACCTCGTCGCCGCGCGCGGTGAACTCCATGTGCAGCACGGTCCGGCCGGGCTTGAGCGCCTGCACGACCGCGAGCGCCGCGACGTCGATCACCTGCACGGTGTCGTTCTTCGGGAACGCGAAGTTCACCCAAACCTGCCGCCCGTCGGGACGCGCCATCACGAAGACCGGCTGGCCGTGCACCGGGATCGCCGCCACCTGCTTCCAGGTCTTCGCGTCCACGACCAGCACTTCGTCGCGCCCGATCGCCGGTAGGAAAGCATAGCCGCCGGCCATCGCCCACCCGCGCAGGTGCGGCATCTTGTAGACGGGCAGCTTCTCGCCGCCGCGGCCGTAGCCGTCGAGGATGCGCTTCGCCCCCGCGCCGGTGTCCCAGAGATCGACGAGCACGAGGCCGTCCTCGCCGAAGAGGCCCGCGATGTAGAAACGCCCGTCCGGGGTGATCAACCCGTCGTAAGGCTGTTTGCCGACATCGCGAAACCGGGTGGTCCTGGGGTGGCGCGGGTCGGCCGCGTCGACGATCCAGATCTCGCCCGCTTCGAACAGGCTGTACACGAAGCGGTTGCCCGGCGCGTCCGCGATGCCGACCACCTTCGCGCCCTTGCCGTCGGGGCCGGGCGTCGAGGGCACCTCGGCGAGGAGCTCCAGCGTGGCCGCGTCGAAGATCTTGATGCCGCCCGGCTCGTAATTGGCCACGGCGACGAGCCGGCCGTCCTGGGAGATGGCGCCGCCGATCGAGTTGCCGCCCTGCACGGTGCGCGCGACGACGCGCGCTTGCAACAGATCGACCTTGGTGAGGCCGCCGTCGCGGCCGAACACGAACGCATAGCGGCCGTCGCGCGAATAGACCGCGGCGGCGTGCGAGAGGTCGCCGAAGCCGTTGACCCGGGCGAGGCTCGCGCGGTTCGTGTTGTCGACGATCTGGACGCTGCCGCTCGCGCGCTCGATCACGAGGCCGAGATCGCCGGTGCCGCGCACGCTCGCCGGCGACGCGCAGCCGGCGAGGATCACGGCCGCGGCGAGCGCGCCGGCGGGGCGCAGGAACCGGCTAGCGGCCATCGTCGCCGAGCCCCCGCTTCAGGCGTGAGGCGATCCAGTCGGCCTCCGCTTCGGTGACGAACGGGCGCCATGGCGGCATCGCGGTGCCCGGGCGGCCGTGGATGATGGTCGCGGCGAGCATCGCCTCGGGCCGGTCCGCGAGCGCCTGCGGCGTGAGCGGCGGGCCGAGCCCGCCGCGCAGCGTCATGCCGTGGCACGAGCCGCAGTCCTGGCGCACGAGGCGCACGAGCTCCGCCTCGCGCGCGGGCGGCGGATCGGCGGCGTGCGCGGCCGTCGCGACCGCCGCCGCAGCGAGCGCCGCCGCGAGGCGACACCCGGCGCGGCCTGTGTGCGGCGCCGGCGACGGACGCCTGGAACGCGCGTCGAGCATCCGCCTGCCGCGCCTCGCTCAGCCCCGATCCATCCCCGGGAACGGGTTCCGCTCAGAGGGAGAGGATCCAGGCGACGAGCTTCTTCACGTCCTCGTCGCCGATCTTGGCGGCCGGGTTGGGCGGCATCGGCACCTGCCCATAGACGCCCGCGCCGCCGTCGCGGACCTTCTTCACGAGCGTCTCGGCGGCGTTGGCCTCAGCCTTGCGCTTCTTGGCGACGTCCTTGTACGACGGGCCGACGCCCTTCTTGTCCACCGCGTGGCAGGCGTTGCATCCGGCCTTCGCCATCATCGCGTCGGCCGACTTGGCGTCGAGGGTCTCAGCCGGCGCGGCACCGGCGAAGGCGAGCGACGCCGCGCCGGCGAGCGCTGCGAGCCTGGTCTTCATCTTCGGTCTCCTCCGTGGCGGCGGCACGCGGCCTCACGCCGGCCCGTGCCGCCGGTTCGCGCTCAGTAGATGTCGCGCTGCGTGTTGTAGACGTTGAAGTGGCCGGTCGGCGTGACGAGCTTCGGATCCTTGATGACGGCCTTCAGCTTGCGCGTCTTGTCGTCCACGACCACGATCGCCGACTCCTGGTTCTTCGCGCTCCACACCGAGAACCAGACCTCGTCGCCCGCCTTGTTGTACTCGGGCTGGACGATGCGCTTGGCGCCCTCGGCCACGCCGGCCCACTCGCCGATCGGCAGGATCTGCGGCGGCTTGGAGAGGTCGTTGATGTCGAACACCGCGACCGACTGCGCGATCTTCGGGTCGGGGTTGAGCGGCGTGTCCACCCACAGGTTCTTCGACTTCGGGTGGGTCTTGATGAACAGGTTGCCGCCACCCTGCCCGTCGAGCATCTGCACCACCTTCCAGGCGTGCTGCGGGTACTTGACCGGGTCGGTGCCGATCAGCGCGATCTTCTCGCTGCCGAGGTGGCCGGTGGCCCAGACCGGGCCGAACTTGGGATGCACGAAGTTCGCGCCGCGCCCCGGGTGCGGGATCTTGTCGACGTCGACGAGCTTCACGAGCTTGCCGGTCTTGGCGTCCACCACCGCGATCTTGTTCGACTGGTTCGCCGCCACCAGGAAGTAGCGCTTGCTCGCATCCCAGCCGCCGTCGTGCAGGAACTTGGCCGCGCCGATCTCGGTGACCTTGAGGTTGTCGATGTCGCCGTAGTCGACCATCAGGATCTTGCCGGTCTCCTTGACGTTGACGACGAATTCGGGCTTGAAGTGCGAGGCGACGATCGACGCGACGCGCGGCTCGGGGTGGTACTCCTGGTCGTCGACAGTCATGCCGCGGGTGGCCTGGATCTTGAGCGGCTCGAGCGTGTCGCCCTTCATGATCACGTACTGCGGCGGCCAGTACGAGCCGGCGATCGCGTACTTGTCCTCGAAGCCCTTGGCCTTCGACGTGTCCACCGAGCGCGCTTCCAGCCCGATGCGGATCTCGGCGACGCTGTCGGGGCGCTCCATCCACATGTCGATCAGGTTGATCTTGCCGTCGCGCCCGATCACGTACACGTAGCGGCCCGACGCCGAGATGCGCGAGATGTGCACCGCGTAGCCGGTCGGGATGATGCTGATGATCTTCTTGGTGTCGCCGTCGATCAGCGCCACCTGCCCGGTGTCGCGCAGCGTCGTCGAGAAGATGTTGTCGAGGTTGTAGTTGTTCATCTTCTTCTTCGGCCGCTTCTCCGGCGGCACGGTCACCTTCCAGGTCGCCTTCATCTGCGCCATGCCCCACTCGGGCGGCGTGGGGGGCGTCTGCTGGATGTAGCGCGCCATCAGGTCGACCTCGGCGTCGGTCATGTCGCCGGAGGTGCCCCAGTTCGGCATGCCCGCGGGCGAGCCGTACTTGATGAACACCTTGAGCGTCTCGGTGCCCTTGGCGAGGGTGATGTCGGGCGTGAGCGGCTTCCCGGTTGCGCCCTTGCGCAGCACCCCGTGGCAGCCCGCGCAGCGCTCGAAGTAGATCTGGCGCGCCTTGTCGAACTCCGCCTTCGACATCGGCGGGGCCTTCGGGTTGATGTCCTGGTGCATCTCCTCCTGGGCGAGCGGCGAGCCGCCGGCCTGGTAGCGGATCTCCGGCTGGGTGACCGGCGCGCGCTCGGGCTTGGTGGGCTGTGCGAAAGCCGGGGCCGCCGCCAGCGCGGCGGCGATCCCGGCGAGCGCGAATCGGGCGAGGCCTCTCGATCTCATGTCGCTCCTCCTTGACGGTCTGACGGGCTATGGGTCGAGGCGCAGGATGCGGCGGCGGGTGCCCGGCTTCCTTGATGCGTCTTAAGGTTTTTCGGGGGGGCGGTTCGCATACTGCACGCGAACCGCCGCCGCGCCCGCGGCCGCGGGGCGCGAGGGAGGAGGATGCGAACGTCATGACGAGGAAGATCCGCGCCGCCGCGGACGGCCGCGACGCGGGCGGCGCCGGGCCGCGCCGCGGCATCGTGCATCTCGTCGGCGCGGGGCCCGGCGACCCCGAGCTCCTCACGCTGCGCGCGCTGCGGCGCATCCGCGAGGCCGAGGTTGCGGTCTGCGACCACCTGGTGAGCGAGGCGATCCTCTCGCTGCTGCCGGCGAAATGCGAGCGCATCTACGCCGGCAAGGAGCGCGCGAACCATGCGCTCGCGCAGGACGAGATCAACAAGCTCCTGGTCGCTCTCGCGCGCGAGGGCCGGCGCGTCGTGCGGCTCAAAGGCGGCGACCCGTACGTGTTCGGCCGCGGCGGCGAAGAGGCCGAGTTCCTCGCGCGCTACGGCGTGGACTTCGAGGTCGTGCCGGGCGTCACGTCGGCGAGCGGGGCTGCGGCCTACGCCGGGATCCCGCTCACCCATCGCGACTACACCGCCGCCGTGACGTTCGTCACCGGCCACCGCCGCTCCGGCCGCTGCGAGCTCGATTGGCCGGCGCTCGCACGGCCCGGCCAGACGCTCGTCATCTACATGGGCCTTGCGACGCTGGCGGAAATCTGCGAGAAGCTCGCCGCCCACGGCCTTGCGGCGACCACGCCGGTCGCCGTGATCGAGCGCGCCACCACGGCGCGCCAGCGCGTGGTCACCGCCACGCTCGCCGATGCCGCCGCGCGCGTCGCCGCGGCGCGCGTCGCCCCGCCCGCGCTCGTGATCGTCGGCGAGGTGGTGCGCCTGCGCGAGCAGCTCGACTGGTTCGACGCCGCACGGCTCGCGGGGGACGCGTGGGGGCTGCCGCTGCCGTCCTGACCGCGAAGCGCGCATGGCGGAGTACCAGGGCTGCGAGCTGCCGGAGCACCTCTGGTACGACCTCGACTACGTCTGGGTCGAGCCGCGCGGGGACGGCACCTACCGCATCGGCCTCACCGACCCGTCGCAGACCATGGCGGGCCGCGTGCAGCACTGCACCATCCGCGAGGTCGGCACTCACCGCGAGCGGCGCAAGCCCGTGGCGCGGCTCGAGTCGGGCAAGTGGGCGGGTGGCATCCCGGCGCCGTTCGCCGGTACCATCACGGCCCGGAACACCCGGCTCGTCGAGGAACCCGGTCTCGTGAATGTCGCCCCTTACACCGACGCCTGGGTCGTCGAGATGCGCCCCGACGATCCCGCGGCCGCGCTCGCGGGCCTGGTCACCGGCGAGGCCGCGATCCGCGGCCTGCGCGAGTGGATCGACCGCTACCGGGTGCAGTGCATGAGGTGTCAGGAGTGAGGATCCAGGATTCGGGATCCAGGATTCAGGGTTGAGGGGCGAGGAGGGCGCTGCGGAGCGGAGCGGAGGAGGCAGGGGCTTTGGTCGCGCATCGCGCTCTGGCTCCCCATCGCGTCCGTCGCCCCGCGAAAGGGCGACGCGTCACGCCCCGAGAACGCCGGGACCCGAGTGCCGAACGCCGAATCCCGAACACCGACCATCGATCCCGGATCCCGGCTCCCGAATCTCGAATCCCCGATCCTGCTGCTGCCCGTGCTCGTTCAACTCCTCGTCTCCGAGTGGTGCCACACCTGCCCCGCGGCGGAGAAAGTCTGGCGCGACGTGGCCGACGAGCGCGACTTCGACTTCGCGGTGGTGGACGTCATGCAGCCGGAGGGGCGCGCGATCGTCGCGCGCCTGCGGGTGCGCGCCGTGCCCTCGGTCGTCGTCGACGGCGAGCTCAAGGCCGTGGGCGTGCAGACGCCCGACGAGGCGCGCGCGCTGGTCGCTGCGGCGCCGGCGAGGGCGAAACGGGCGACGGCCCGCCATGCCGGGATGATCCTCTCGCGCGACGATCGCGCATGGCTCGTCGCGGCGCTCGCGTACCTCGCGGCGGCGGCCGCCGCCCTGGCGTGGCACGCATCGCTCCTGCCCGACGGCCCGGCCCGCGCCGGGGCCGTGCACCTCTTCGCGGCGGGGTTCGTGGTCTTCACCATCTACGGGCTCGGCGCCCACATGCTGCCCCGGTTCACGGGCAACGCGATCCGCGCCGGAGCGTGGGCCTGGACGCAGCTCGCGCTCGCGAACATCGGGCTGCCCGCGCTGGCGGCGGGGTTCTGGTTCG
The DNA here is from genome assembly GCA_026417035.1 of Burkholderiales bacterium. Lineage (GTDB taxonomy): Bacteria > Pseudomonadota > Gammaproteobacteria > Burkholderiales > SG8-39 > JAOAEA01. Next base: position 29,446 of record JAOAEA010000034.1, on the reverse strand, counting down.
GCCTCCGGGCGCTGGCGCTCGCGGGCGGCGTGCTGCTCTGGCTTTCGCTCGCGGTCTTCGCCGCCCGCGTCCTGCCCCTGCTCGCCCGCGGCACCGCGTCGGCCGCGGGGGACGCGTTCGCCGACGTGACGGCACCACCTGGGAGCCCGGCTGCATGACCTACGCCCTCGTCAAGCACATCCACACTGCGGCGGCGGCGGTCGTCGTGCTCCTCTTTCTCCTGCGCGGCTACTGGATGCTCGCCGGTTCGCCGATGCTCGCGAAGCGCTGGGTCCGCATCGTCCCGCACGTCAACGACACGATCCTCCTCGCCGCCGGAATCTGGCTCGCGACCTTCTTCGGCTTCCAGCCCTTCGTCGTCGCGAAGCTCGTCGCCGTCGTCGTCTACATCGCGGCGGCTACGGTGGCGCTGAAGCGCGGCCGGACGAAGCCCATCCGGGCGGCCGCGTTCGCCGTCTCGCTCGGCGTGCTCGGCTACATCTTCGCCGTCGCGGCCACCAAGAGCGCGCTGCCCTTCGTCTGACCGCGCCGCAAGCGGGTGAAAACACGGCCGGCGCGTCCCGTCCGATTGACAAACGGGCCGGAACGTCGGACGCTTCGGCACGATGCACCCGCCCGCGCGAAAGAGGCGGGGCAGCGAAGAAGGCAGCGACGGAGACCGGGCCTCGCTGCGGCTTGGGAAGCAACACGATGACCGTCCTGCACGCGCCGCCGGGCTTCGACGACCCGCTGCGGTTCATCCAGAGCGCGCACGTGCGCATCGAGCAGCGGACCGCGCTCCTCTGCGAACTCTGCAAGCACGTCGCCGCGCACGGCGTCGACGAGACCTCGCGCAAGACCGCCGACGCGGTGATGCGCTACTTCGACGAGGCGCCCCTCCTCCACCACCAGGACGAGGAGCAGGACCTCTTTCCCCGGCTGCTCGCCGCCGCTCCCGCCAAGACCCGGGCCGGCGTCGAGCGCGTGCTGGCGCTGCTCACCGCGCAGCACGGGGAGATGGACCGGCTGCACGCCGAGGTCCGCCCGTGCCTCGCGGCGATGCGCGAGGGCCAGCCGGTGCCGCTCGACGCCGCCATCTGCGGCCGCATCCACGAGCTCTACGTGGAGCACATCGCGATCGAGGAGGCCGAGATCATGCCGCTCGCCGAGAAGCTGCTCTCGGCAGCGGCGCTCGCCGAACTCGGGAAGTCGATGGCGGCGCGCCGCTCGCGCGCGGGCTGATCCGGCCGCCGCGCGCGGCCCGGCCCGCTCCGCGTCCCCGTCCCGCCGGCGGGCCGCTCTCCGCTACGCGGCGTCCCGGGCGCGCCGGAACGCGCGCAGCACGGTGACGAGGTTCCACTCGAGCAGCAGCGCCGCGAGCGCGAGGGCCGCCGCCGCCACCGGCGCCATCCACGGCGGCGCAGCGACCGCTGCGAGCATCGCCGCCACCGCGGCGGCCTGCGCGACGACGTAGCGGCGCTGCGCCGGATCCGGGAGCAGCAACCCCATGTGCGGCACGCGGCGCCCGGGCGGCACGAGCGCCCGGAGGTGGAACCATGCGAGGAACGGCACGATCTTGTGCAGCATCCCCGCGATCACGGAGACGGCGAACCCGACCAGAGCGAGGACGCCGACGGCGACGTCGATGGCGTCGGTGGCGAGCGCCACGGACGCCGCCCAGCCAGCGAGCGCCGCCACGGCGCACGCCATCCCAAGCCGCCACAGCAGGAGCGTCGCGTCGGCGCGGGGGCGCCGGCGCCGCGCCTGCAGCGCGATCGTCGTCACCGCAAAAGCGAACCACCCGCCCGCAACCGCCCCCAGCAGCCAGACCGACGCGCGCGGCAGGTCCCCGCCCCACCGCGCGGCCGACCACGCGACGAGCAGCGCGAACACCGCCGGCGCGAGCCACCGCTGCATGGTCGCCGGGTAGGGAGGGGTCATCTGGAACATCGGCACGACATGGAAGCCCACCACCGCGACGAGGAGGCCGGTCCAGCCGAAGAGCCCCCACGCCGGGTGGAGGTCACGGGCGGCGAGGTTCGCGGCCGCGCGCCCCCAGGCGCGCACCGCGCCGAGCTCGAGCCCCAGCGCGACCGTCACCGCGAGCCCGAGCGCCGCGAGCGCGAGCCCGACGCCGGTCGCCGCGCGGTTGGGCGCGCGCGCGAGACCGATGGCGACGGCCGCCAGGAACACGCCGAGCCCGCCGCCGAGCAGCAGCACTCCGGCCTTGAGCGGCCCAGGCGCGCCCCACAAGAACCCGCCCGCCAGCGCGGCGGTGCCCGCCGTGATGCCCGCGTGCGCCAGCGCCGCCACGAGCCGCGGCCGCGGCAGCGGCACGCCGGCGAGCACCGGCAGGACCTGCGACATCGCGCCGAGCATCGTCATCGCCATGAACCCGAGCGTGACGAGATGCGTCGCCGCGAGCGCCGCCGGCGAGAAACGCGAGGCGAAGAGCTCCTCGCCGCGGAATCCGACGACCAGCGCCGCGGCGACGAGGAAGAGCGGCGCGGTCAGGAAAAACCGCAGCGGCACCGCGAACGGCGGCGCCTGGTCGTAGCGGAGGCCGGGGGCGGCCACGCCACGCCGCTCAGGCCGTGGGGGCGAGGCGCTCGAGGAGCCCCGCGGCTTCGCCGCCGAGGCTGCGGTCCATGAGGGGGTAGAGGATCTGCTCCTCCTTCATGTTGTGCTGCTGCATCAGCACCACCAGCGTCTCGCCCGCGCCGAGGAATTCGTCCCGCGCGCGCGCCTCGACCGCGGCCGCGAGCGCCGCGCAGAGCTCGCGCATCTCGTCGTGCTCCATGCGCATCATCGCGGTCGGGCCCTCGGTCATCCCGGTGCGCGCCTCGAACGCCGGGAACAGGGTCTCCTCCTCCCGGGCGAAGTGGCGCGCGAGGGCCTCGGTGAACGCCGCACACCGCGCGGCCGCGTCGTCCCACGCGCCTGCGGCGACCGCCGCCTCGGCCTCGGCGTAGAGGCCGTCGCAGGCTCGGTGGTCGTCGGCCATGAAAACACTGATCGTCGTCATCGCTCGCCTCCGCATCCGGATGCGAGCGATTCTCGGCGCAGCGCCACGGGCCGCGCCTTGATGCATCCTAAGCGCGCGGCGCGCCGCGCCCGCGTGGCGAAGGCCCTCGCGGGCGCGGGGGATCTCAGCTCACGCGGCGACCGCGGGGCGTGCGACGAACGAGACCGGCTGCGGCTTGGCCTCGGCGTCCTCGTAGGCGATGCACTTCTCGCAGACGGTGCCGCGCACGTCCTCGGCGAGGTTCGCGCGACGCAGGGCGCGGAATCTCTCCGAGTGCCAGGCTTCCATGAAGGACATGGTGTGGAGGTCGCCCATGTCGAAGCGGCCGTCGTGGTCGAAGCAGCAGGCCGAGAGCCGGCCGTCGAAGGTGATGTGGCCCTCGGTGAAGAGCGACCAGCACGGCAGGGGCTTCCTCAGCGCGCCGACCCGGCCCTGGTTGCCGGCGGTGGGCTTGGTGCCCTTCGCGCCGGTGGTGAGGCCCGCCTGGCCGTAGAGCGGCAGCCAGTAGTGCTCGTCGACGTACGGGACGATCCCCTTCACGGCTTCGACCATGCGCTGGCGCTGCTCGCCGTCGTACTCGATGGACGAAGCGTAGATGCCGCACCAGTGGCCGGTGGCGGCGTGCAGCGCGTCGCGGATCTCGCGCGCGGCCTTCACGTGCCCGATGATCTCGGGGTAGGCCGCGGGCTTCACGCCGGTGACGTCGTGGAACTGCTGCGCGTCGGCGAAGTTGAAGCTGAACTTCAGGCTGTCGAGGCCCGCCTCCATGCACGCGCGCACGCGCTCCGGGGTCGCCATGCGCCCGTTGGTGGTGAGGAACACGTAGGGGTACCCGCATTCGCGCTTCGCGTAGCGGATCGCCTCGGGGAGCCACGGGCAGAGGAACGACTCGCCGAGGTAGAAGACCCCGAGCTCCTCGACGCCCGCTTCCCGCATCTCGCGCACGATGCGCTCGAAGAACGCCTGCGGCATGTCGGACTTGTCGCGCAGCCGCATGTGCGAGGCGCAGAAGAAGCACTTGAAGTCGCAGCGCGCCGTGAGTTCGATCTTGACGCTGCGCGGGACCGGCGGGGCCTCGGACCGCCACTCGTCGGTGAGCAGCGTGATCCGGTCGATGCGTTCGGTAATCTTTCTCATTGCGTGTCTCCTTCCGTGGCTTGACAAAAAAAGGGCGGAAGACCGAAAGCCGCGAAGGCTTCCGTTTTCCGCCCCACACCAGGAGACACGGTGAGCAGCGTGCCGGCGCAGACCACGCCGCGCTGTGATCTGGATCAAACGATTGCCGGGTGGCGCCCGGCGGGACGCGCCGCAATGTGACGCAGTGCGCCATCGGCGGACCGCGGCGTGAACGAATGCACGCCGTCTAGCATATTGGAGTGCATATCAGCGGTCTGCGTGACGGGAGGGCCAAGCCGCTTCGCGGCGCCCCCTCGTGCTCCCCGATCCCGGGGGAAGCGACGCCTGCGGCGTCGCTTCCATCTTGGTCGTCGCCCACGGCCCCCTCAGGGCCGCCAGGTCCGCAGGCGTGCGGCGTCGAGGATGCGCACCGACCGGCCGGCGACGCGCACCAGCCCCGCAGCCGCGAGGTCGTGGAGGATCCGCGAGAAATGCTCCCGCGTCAGGTTGAGCCGCGACGCGAGCACGCCCTTCGCCACCGGCAGGCGCACGTCGAGCGCCTGGGGGCCGGTGTCGGGGCAGTCGCGCAGGAGGTAGCCGATCACGCGCTCGGTCCCGCTCTTGAGCGACAGCGCCTCGAGGTCGCCGATCAGCCGGTGCAGCCGCAGCGACAGCCCGGCGAGCATGCGGCGGGCGAACTGCGGGCTCGCGTCGATCTCCGCGAAGATCGCCGTGCGCGAGACGAAGAGGACGAGGCTGTCGGCGAGCACCTCCGCCGTCACGTAGTACGGCTTCTCGAGGAACATGACCGCCTCGCCGAAGCTCCCGCCGGGGCCGACCACTTCGACGACCTTCTCGGCGCCGTCGGGTGCGGTGAGCGCGAGCTTCACCTGCCCGTAGACCACGGCGTGCATCCCGAGGGAAGGGTCGCCGCGGCGGAAGAGGATGGTGCCGGGGCCTGCGCGGATCTCCCGCGCCCCCGCCGCGAGGCGCTCGAGCTGCGCAGGCTCGAGCTCGCGGAAGAGCGGCAGGTTCCTGAGAAAGTCGGTGATGCTGATCGAGGCGGCGGGCACGGGCGCGGCGGCCGGCGAGGCGACCGGCCGATTATGCGGCCCGCACGCGCCGCGCGCAAAGCACGCCACGCCCAACGGCGCAGCGCCGTGCGTTCGTTAGCGCTACCCGCGCGCGCCTCGCGACCCGAGGGCGGCCGACACGTCGCAGCCGACCGCGGCGGCGCGGCGCGCGACGAGCGTCCGCGCGTAGTCGTCCGCGGCGGCGAGCCCCACCTCGAGGCGGGGATCCGCCGCCTGCGGCGCATGGGCATCGCCGCGAGCGCCACGGCGAGCAGCCCGGGAATCGCCAGGCGCGGCGTGGCGATCCTCCCGCGCGGTGCCTTCAGAAGGCCTGGGGCTGCGGCAGCGGGTCGTAATCGGCTTGTACGTGGAGCCGCGCCGGCAGGTAGTCGATCGGCGCGACCGTGTCGGCCGCCTGTTCGGTGCCGCCGATGCCGATCCGCGACGGCGAGATCGCCGCACTGCTGCGGACGGCGGGCGCGACGAGCTCTTCCAACGGGTCGACGGCGGCCGTGGCGACGAATGCCACCGCGCACACCGCGATCGCGGCCAGGGCGAGCCTGATGAGCGGCGCGGCGCTCGCGCGCGCCGCAAGTGCATCCGGGTGTTGGGCAAGCTGCACGGCGTGTCCTCCTTGGCCTCGGAAGCGGCCCGACTGCCGGCCGGGCGCACGCGAAGCCTGCGGGAGGACACCCCACGTGGCGCCTACGACCACCCTCGACCGCAAGGACGAGTGGCCGAGCAAAAGCCCGGAGCCGGGTGGCGCGGCCGCGCCCCGGGGCAGCGATCACCGGGGTACGGCGCATCCCCCGACCGGCGCCCGCTTGCCCCTGTGCTCGTCGTATGCCACCCGCATCCGCTCCGGTAGAATCGACGCGCACTCGATGTCGCGGCCGCGGACCTCGCTCGCAGCGGGCGCGACGGCCCGGAGGGACAGCATGAAGCGGGTGAGCTGGCGGGAGCTGTGGTCGTCCACCGCCGTGCGCATGGCGGCGGTGGCGGCTGTCGCGCTCGCCGGCACCGCCCTCTTCGCGCAGTCGGGGCTCTTCAGTCGCCTCGAGTGGTGGTCGTACGACACGCTCCAGCGGGTGCTCGCGGAGCCGGTGGACCTCGACGACGTCGTGGTCGTCGACATCGACGACGGGTCGCTCGCCCGCCTTGCGCCGACGCTCGGATCCTGGCAGCCGGAGCGCGCCGCGCTCGCCCGGGTCGCGACGTTCCTGCGCGACAGCGGCGCCCGCGCGGTGGGCTTCCACCTCCCCTTTTCCGAACCGCGCCCCGGTGACGACGCCTTCGCCGCCGCCGTCGGCCCGGACGTCGTGGTCGCCGCGGTCGGCCTGCCAGTCCCGCAGCCGGAGAGCGCAAGCACGAACGCGCGGCTCGACGCGGTATCGCTGCGCTCGCTCGGCGCCCGCCCCGAGTGGCCGAACCAGCACTGGCGGGCGATCAAGCTCCCGCCCGAATCGATCACGACGCTGCGCCCGGGGAACGTCGCGGTCGGCAACCTGCAGCCGGACACCGACGGGACGGTGCGGCGCCCGGCCGTCCTGCACGCGACGGGGCCGCACGTCTTCCCGTCGCTCGCCCTCGGTGTGCTGATGGCCCACAAGGGCGAACGCACGCGCGTCGAGCTCGACCGCAACCGGCTGCGCGTCGGCGCGGTGCAGATCGGCCTCACCGACGACGGCGAGGCGCTGGTGCGCTTCCCCTCGAACCCGGGATCGCTGCGAGTGCTCGCGTTCGGCGACGTCTACGAGGCGGCGCTCGGGGGCGCCGCGATGGGGCAGGTCGCGCGCGCCGTCAAGGGCCGCACGGTCCTCGTCGGGCGCACCGTGCCGCCGGTGGGCGATTACGTCCAGACACCGATGGGCACCCTCTCCGGGCTGCACCTCGCCGCGCTCACCGCCACGCTGGTGGAGAACGGCCGCGTCCTCGCGCCGCGCGCCTGGTGGATCGACCTCGTGCTGGTGCTGGTGGCCCTCGCCCCGCCGCTGCTCCTGATGCGGCTCGGGCAGCGGTCCGCCGGGCGCTACTTCGTCGGCGCGCTCGCGGTGCAGGTCGTGCTGCTGGCCGGCGCCGGGATCCTGCTGTTCGCGTCGGGGTTCTATTCGAACTGGATGTTCGCGCTCGTCGCCGGGGCGGTCACGACCGGCATCGCAGCGGCGGTCTGGGTCGTCGCCGTCATGGAGGACCGCCGCAAGCTCGAGCTCGAGACCGCCACCGCGCGCGAGGCGAACCGCCTCAAGACCGAGTTCCTCAACCACCTGACGCACGAGCTGCGCACGCCGCTCACGGCGATCATGGGGTTCAACAAGATCAACCAGCTCACCGACGACCTCGGCAAGGCGGCGCGCATCCGCAACAGCGAGGTGATCGGGCGCAACTGCGAGCACCTGCTCGTGATGATCAACAACCACCTCGACCTCGCGAAGCTCGCTGCCGGGACCCTCGAGCTCGCGCCGGCGCCCGAGGATCCGGAGCGGCTGCTGCGCGAGGTGGTCGGCACGCTGCGCTCGCTCGCCGAGGAGAAGCGCCTGCGCCTGCGCCTGGTCAAGCGCACGCCGCTGCCCGCGGCGCTGATGCTCGATGCGCCGCGCGTGCGGCAGGTGCTGATCAACCTCCTCGGCAACGCGCTCAAGTTCACGCAGGCGGGCTCGGTGGAGCTCTCCGCGTCCTGGCACGTCGCGGTCCTCGACGTCGAGGTGCGCGACACCGGACCCGGCATCCCGGCCGAGGCGCTCGAGCGGATCTTCGAGCCGTTCGAGCAGGCCGACGCGAGCGTCGCGTCGCGCTTCGGCGGCACCGGGCTCGGGCTTGCGATCGCGAAGCGCCTGGTGGACCTGATGGGCGGCGCGATCGAGGTGGAATCCACGCCCGGCGTCGGCACCATCTTCCGTCTGCGCCTGCCGTGCGAGCCCGCGGGGAAGAGCGGGCTGCGCGAGCCGGCGAGCCTCGCCGCGGCGCGCGACACGCTCACCGGGCGCGTGCTCCTCGCCGAGGACAACGACGACATCCGCACGCTGATCGAGGTTCAGCTCGCGCGCCTCGGGCTCGAGGTGCACGCGGTCGCCAACGGGTTCTCCGCGGTCGACGCCGCGGTGACGGGTACTTACGACGTGATCCTGATGGACATGGAGATGCCGGTGATGAACGGCTACGAGGCGGTGCACGTCCTGCGCACCCGCGGCTACACCGGCACGATCCTCGCGCTCACCGCCCACCACGCCGGCGCGGAAGCCGAGCGCGCCATCGCGGCGGGCTGCGACGGGCTCGTGACCAAGCCGGCGACCCTCGAGAGCCTGCGCGCCGCGCTGCAGCCGCTGCTGCCGGGCCAGCCCCGCCGACCGGCCGCGGCGGGCCTCGCTTAGGCCATGCCTCACGCCGACGCGATCCTCGTCGAGGTCGACGCGGAGCTGGCGGCGCTCGTTCCCGGGTTCCTCGCGCGCCGCCGCGAGGACGCCGCTGCGATCCGCGCGGCCGCCCGGGCGGGCGACTTCGCGACCGCCCGCAGCCTGGGGCACCAGCTGAAAGGCTCCGGCGGCGGCTACGGCTTCCCCGAGATCACGCGCCTCGGCGCCGAGATCGAGGAAGCGGCAAAAAGTCACGATGCAGGCCGCGTCGTCGAATGGGCGGAAACCCTTTCCGACTACCTTCGAAGGCTCCAGGTCCGCTACGTCTAGCCATGCGCATCGCGCTCCTCGAAGACGATCTCGCCCAAGCCGATCTCGTGAAGCTCTGGCTCGGCGGCGCCGGGCACGCCGCGGACGCCGCCACCCGCTCGCGCGCTCTGCGGCGCGAGGTCGCGCGTGAGAGCTTCGACCTCTATGTCCTCGACTGGGAGCTCCCGGACATGCCGGGGATCGAGGTGCTCGGCTGGCTGCGCCGCAACGTGCCCGAGCCGGTGCCGGTGCTGTTCGCGACCGCCCGCGAGGCCGAAGAGGACATCGTCGCGGCGCTCTCCGCGGGCGCGGACGACTACGTGGTGAAGCCCCTGCGTAAGCAGGAGCTCGTCGCGCGGGTGAGCGCGCTCGCCCGTCGCGCCCGCGCCGCCGCCACCACGTCGCAGCGGATGGCGGCTGGCGACATCGTCATCGATCTCGGCCGCCGCGTCGTCACGCGAGGCGGTGTGCCGGTGGATCTCACGCAGAAGGACTTCGACCTGGCGGTGTTCCTCTTCCGCAACCTGGGCCAGCTCGTCTCGCGCGGGCACATCCTCGAGTCGGTCTGGGGGCGCACCGCCGATCTCAACACCCGCACCGTCGACACGCACGTGAGCCGGCTCCGCTCGAAGCTCGGGCTCACGCCAGAGAACGGCTGGCGGCTCTCGGCGATCTACCAGCACGGCTACCGCCTGGAGCCGCTCGCCGGCGGGGGCTCGGCGAACGACGGCGAGCGGCTGCGGCAGAAGGCCTGAGCTCGCCTCGACCGGAGCGGCGGTGCCGGTCGGCGCGCCAACGGGTCCGGTCCCGCGACCCCGGCGCGCCTTTCGCTTCCCCCGCGCGGGGCGAGCAAGATCCCCACTTCCGGGACCACGCGCTCACGCTCGTTGTGCCGGGAGGGAGAATCGGTCACGTGCCGCGACCCCGGCGCGCCGGCCCTCGGACATCGGCGCGCCTTTCGCTTCCCCCGCGCGGGGCGAGCAGTCGCCCCGCTTCCCGGGACCACGCGCTCACGCTCGTGGTGCCGGGAGGGGGAATCGAACCCCCACGCCCTCGCGGGCGGCGGATTTTGAGTCCGCTGCGTCTACCAGTTCCGCCATCCCGGCCCGGGGGCGCGCAGTCGGGCGGATTATCGGCGAAGGCCTTACCCTAGGGAAGCGCCGGCACCCGCTCCGCGCGCCATCGCGACGACGACCTTGAACGAAACGGGCGATTCCCTCGGCCTCACGCTCGAGGACTTCGACTACGAGCTGCCGCCGGAGCTCGTCGCGCAGCAACCGTCGCCCGCGCGCAGCGCGAGCCGGCTGATGCGCCTCTCGGGCGACACGATCACGCATCACGTCTTCACCGACCTGCCGCGGCTCCTGCGCGCAGGCGACCTCCTCGTCTTCAACGACACGCGCGTCGTGAAGGCGCGTCTCGCGGGCACCCGCGACACGGGCGGCCGGGTCGAGGTGCTGGTCGAGCGCGCGCTAGGCGCGTCGGAGGCGCTCGCGCAGGTGCGCGCGTCGAACCCGGTCCGGCCCGGCACGCGCATCGGCTTCGCGCATGGTGTGGAAGCGGTCGTCCTCGGGCGCGAGGACGACCTCTTCCGGCTGCGCTTCGCCGGCGCAGCTTCCGTGTACGACGTGATGGAGCGCTGCGGCGCGGTGCCGCTGCCGCCCTACATCACCCACGCGCCCGACGCCGAGGACGAGGCGCGTTACCAGACGGTGTTCGCGCGCGCGCCTGGGGCGGTCGCGGCGCCGACCGCCGGCCTGCACTTCGATCAGCCCCTCCTCGAAGCGCTCGCCGCGGCCGGCATCGCCATGGCGTGGCTCACGCTGCACGTCGGCGCAGGCACGTTCCAGCCGGTGCGCGCGGCCCGAATCACCGACCACCGCATGCACAGCGAGCGTTACGAGATCCCGGCGGCGACCGCGGCCGCGGTGGGCCGCGCGCGCGCGGCCGGCGCGAGCGTCGTCGCCGTGGGCACGACGAGCCTGCGCGCCCTCGAAGCGGCCGCGTGCGACGAGGGCGTCGTCGCCGGCGGCGGCGAGACCGACCTCTTCATCACGCCGGGCTACCGCTTCCGCGTCGTCGACCGCCTCGTCACCAACTTCCACCTGCCGAAGTCCACGCTGCTGATGTTGGTCTCGGCGTTCGCGGGCATCGAGCCGGTGCGGCGCGCCTACCGCGAGGCGGTGGCACGGCGCTACCGGTTCTTCTCCTACGGCGACGCGATGCTCGTCGACCGCCGCGGCTAGGGCGTGCGCGCCGGGCGCCTTGCCCTTTGCCGCCGCCGCGGGCAAAGTGGCGCCCTTTTCCCGCTTCCCGGTCCGCATGGAATTCTCCGTTCTCGCCACCGACGGGGCCGCGCGCCACGGCCGGCTCGCGCTCGCGCACGGCGAGGTCGAGACGCCGGTCTTCATGCCCGTCGGCACCTACGGCACGGTGAAGGCGATGAGCCCCGCCGAGCTCGAGGACGCGGGGGCGACCATCGTCCTGGGCAACACCTTCCACCTCTGGCTGCGCCCGGGGCTCGACGTGATCCGCGCACACGGCGGGCTGCACCGTTTCATGGGCTGGCGGCGGCCGCTGCTCACGGACTCCGGCGGCTTCCAGGTCTTCAGCCTAGGGGCGCTGCGCAAGGTGAGCGAGGAGGGCGTGCGCTTCCAGTCGCCGGTGAACGGCGACCGCCTGATGCTCACGCCCGAGGAGTCGATGCGCATCCAGGGCGTGCTCGCCTCGGACATCGCGATGATCTTCGACGAGTGCACGCCCTGGCCCGCGACCGAGCGCGAGGCGGCCGACTCGATGCGGCGGTCGCTGCGCTGGGCAGCGCGGTCGAAGGCCGCCCACGCGGACAACCCGAACGCGCTCTTCGGCATCGTGCAGGGCGGCATGTACGAGCGGCTGCGCGACGAGTCGCTCGCGGGCCTGCTCGCCATCGGCTTCGACGGCTACGCGATCGGCGGCGTCTCGGTCGGCGAGCCGAAGGAGGCGATGCTGCGCGTGCTCGCGCACGTCGCGCCGCGCCTCCCCGCCGACCGGCCCCGCTACCTCATGGGCGTGGGCACCCCCGAGGACATCGTGGCCGCGGTGGCGCTGGGCATCGACATGTTCGACTGCGTGCTGCCGACGCGCAACGCGCGCAACGGGCACCTCTTCACGCGCTGGGGCGACATCCGCATCCGCAACGCGCGGCACCGCGCGGATACGCGGCCGGTCGACGAGACCTGCGACTGCTACGCCTGCCGCAACTTCAGCCGCGCCTACCTCCACCACCTCGACCGCGCGAACGAGATCCTCGGCGCGCGGCTCGCGACCATCCACAACCTGCACTACTACCTCACGCTGATGCGCGAGCTGCGCGAGGCGATCGCCGCGCGGCGGCTCGCCGCCTACGCCGCCGAGTTCCGCGCGGCCCGGGCGCGCGGCGCCGGCGCCGACGACTGACCGGACCTCGCGGGCGGGCCGGCGGGTATAATTCGCCGTTTTTCGCGAGCCGCGCGAGGAGAGGACCATGATCGCCAACGCTTACGCCCAGGCCGGCGCGCCGGGCGCCGACGCGGGGATGCTGAACATCGGCATGCTCGTCCTGATGCTCGTCGTGTTCTACTTCATCCTGATCCGCCCGCAGATGAAGCGCGCGAAGGAGCACAAGGCGATGATCGACGCCCTCGAGAAGGGCGCCGAAGTGGTGACCGCCGGCGGCATCGTCGGCAGGATCACGAAGATCGCCGACGCCTACATCACCCTCGAGGTGGCGCCCAACACCGAGATCACGGTGCAGAAGCAGGCGGTGCAGACGCTGCTGCCCAAGGGCTCGATCAAGGCGCTCTGAGGCGCGCGGCCCGCCGCGCGCGCGGCGGGCATTTCCGGGGCAACGCATGAACCGCTATCCCCTCTGGGTCTACGTCACCGTGGCCGTGGCGCTCGCGCTCGGCTTCCTCTACACGCTGCCCAACTTCTTCGGCGAGTCGCCCGCGGTCCAGGTCTCGAGCGCGAAGGCCACCGTCAAGGTGGACCAGGCCACCCTCGGCCGGGTCGAGTCGGTGCTCAGGGAGGCGGGGATCGAGCCGACCGGGATCTTCCTCGACCCGACCGGCGTCAAGGCGCGTTTCGCGAGCACCGACGTCCAGCTCCGCGCGCGCGACGTCCTCGAGCGCGCGCTCAACCCCGACGCGGCGAACCCGAGCTACACCGTCGCGCTCAACCTCCTCTCGGCCTCGCCCGCGTGGCTGCGCGCGATCCGGGCCCTGCCGATGTACCTCGGCCTCGACCTGCGCGGCGGGGTGCACTTCCTGCTGCAGATCGACATGCGCGCGGCGGTGACCAAGCGTCTCGACAGCCTCGCCGCCGACATCCGCAGCCACCTCCGCGAGAAGAAGATCCGCGGCGCGTCGGTGAGCCGCGTCGGCCAGGAGGTCGTGATCCAGTTCCAGGACGCCGCCGCGCTCGACGCCGCGCGCGGCGCGATCGAGTCGGCGTTCCCCGAGCTCGCCTTCAGCGTGCGCGGCGGCGAGGGTGCGACGCAGCGGCTCGCGGGCACCCTGCGTCCCGAGGCGGCGAAGCGCCTCGAGGAGTACGCGCTCAAGCAGAACATCCAGACGCTGCACAACCGCATCAACGAGCTCGGCGTCGCCGAGCCGGTGATCCAGCAGCAGGGCGCCGAGCGGATCGTCGTGCAGCTGCCCGGCGTGCAGGACACCGCGAAGGCGAAGGAGATCCTCGGGCGCACGGCGACGCTCGAGATCCGCATGGTGGACGAGGACAACTCGAACCCCGCGGCGCTCGCCGCCGCGAAGGCGGGCCAGGTGCCCTTCGGGTCCGAGTACTTCGAGGACCGCAACGGCGCGCCGATCCTGGTGAAGCGCCAGGTCGTGCTCACCGGCGAGCGGCTCACCGACGCGCAGCCGGGCTTCGACAGCCAGACGCAGGAGCCCGCGGTCCACCTCACGCTCGACGCGACCGGGGCGCGCATCTTCAAGGAGATCACGCGCGAGAACGTCGGCAAGCGCATGGCGATCCTGCTCGTCGAGAAGGGCAAGGGCGAGGTGGTCACCGCGCCGGTGATCCGCACCGAGATCGCGGGCGGGCGCGTGCAGATCTCGGGGCGGATGACGACGACCGAGGCGAACGACATCGCGCTGCTCCTGCGCGCCGGCGCGCTCGCCGCCCCGATGGAGATCGTCGAGGAGCGCACCGTCGGCCCGAGCCTCGGCGCCGAGAACATCGAGAAGGGCTTCAAGGCCACCGTCTACGGCTTCCTGGCGCTCGCGTTCTTCATCGTCGTCTATTACGAGGTCTTCGGCGTCTTCTCGGCGCTCGCGCTGGTGGCGAACCTGCTGCTGCTGATCGCGCTGCTGTCGATGCTGCAGGCCACCCTCACGCTGCCCGGCATCGCCGCCATCGCCCTCACGCTCGGCATGGCGATCGACGCGAACGTGCTCATCAACGAGCGCATCCGCGAGGAGCTGCGCGGCGGCGCCACGCCCCAGGCGGCGATCGCGGCCGGCTACGAGAAGGCCTTCGGCACCATCCTCGACTCGAACGTGACGACGCTGATCGCGGGGCTCGCGCTGCTCATCTTCGGCTCCGGGCCGGTGCGCGGCTTCGCCGTCGTGCACGTGCTCGGCATCCTCACCTCGCTCTTCAGCGCGGTGGTGGTGAGCCGCGCGATGGTGAACCTCACCTACGGGCGGCGGCGCAAGCTCGAGCGCGTGCACATCGGCAACACGGCGTGGAAGTAACCGCGCGCGCCGCACGCCACTGACGGGAAGCGAACATGGAGTTCTTCAAGATCCGGCGCGACATACCGTTCATGCGGTACGCGCTCGCGTTCAACGTCATCTCGGTGGTGACGTTCCTCGCCGCCGTCTTCTTCCTCGCCGTGAAGGGCCTCAATTTCTCGATCGAGTTCACCGGCGGCACGGTGATGGAAGTGAGCTTCGCGCAGGCCGCCGACGTCGAGGGCCTGCGCAAGAGCCTCGAGGCGAAGGGCTACAGCGACTTCGCGGTGCAGAACTTCGGCTCGTCGCGCGACGTGCTGATCCGGCTGCCGCTCGCGAAGGGCCAGACGAGCGCCGATCTCTCGCGGGCGGTGATGGCGGCGATCGGCGCGGACCACCCCGGCGCGGAGCTGCGCCGCGTGGAGTTCGTCGGCCCGCAGGTCGGCCGCGAGCTCGCCGAGAACGGCGCGATCGCGCTCGCGGTGACCGCGCTCGGCATCGTCCTGTACCTCGCGCTGCGGTTCGAGTGGAAATTCGGTGTGGCGGCGATCATCGCGAACCTGCACGACGTCGTGATCATCCTCGGCTTCTTCGCGTTCTTCCAGTGGGAGTTCTCGCTGCCGGTGCTCGCCGCGGTGCTCGCGATCCTCGGCTACTCGGTGAACGAGTCGGTGGTCGTCGCCGACCGGATCCGCGAGAACTTCCGCAAGATGCGCAAGGCCTCGGTGAACGAGATCATCGACAACGCGATCACGCGCACCATGTCGCGCACGATCATCACCCACGGCAGCACCCAGATCATGGTGCTGTCGATGCTCCTCTTCGGCGGCCCGGCGCTGCACTACTTCGCCGTCGCCCTCACCATCGGCATCCTGTTCGGCATCTACTCCTCGGTGCTCGTCATGGCCCCGCTGGTGCGCTGGCTCGGGGTGAAGCGCGAGGACCTGGTGAAGCCGGTGCGGGAGAAGAAGCAGGAGGCCGTGGTTTGATCGGCCCGGACGGCGGGGGCGCGCCGGCGGCCGGAATAACCGGGCGGCCGCCGCTGTTCTCGTCGGGCTTGCCCGGCTCCGGCTGGGCGCCCGGCGGTGCTGCGGCACCGGTGCCGCCGGAAGCGGCGTGGCGGCGGCCCGTCGCGTGACGCGCCGCCGCGAGGACCATCCAACCCATGAAGGAGGACTGCATGTTGACGAAGAAGCACCTGCTCGCGGGCATCGCCATCGCCGCGGGCATCGGCGTTGCCGCGACGGCGAGCGCCCAAGTGAAGCCCGAGACACTCGTGAAGCAGCGCCAGTCGGCGATGGTGCTCGTCGCCAAGTACTTCGGGCCGCTCGGCGGCATGGCCCAGGGCCGGGTGCCCTTCAACGCCGAGGTCGTCGCGCGCAACGCCGGCTATCTCGAGGTCCTCGCCCGGATGCCGTGGGACGGTTTCACGGACGCCACCAAGGACGTGAAGAGCGCGACCCTGCCGGCGGCGTTCGCCGACCCGAAATTCAAGCAGGGGCAGGAGCAGATGCAGACCGCGATCGCCAACCTCGCCGCCGTCGCGAAAAGCGGCGACGAGGCGAAGATCAAGGCCGCGATCGGCGAGGTCGGCAAGACCTGCTCCGGCTGCCACGACAACTTCCGCGAGAAGCAGTGAAGGGAAGGCCGGCGCCGTCCCGCCCGCGGCGGGGCGGCGCGCCTTTCGTCCCGACGGCAACCCGCATCCCGATGCGACGCCCGCTCGCGGCGGCAGCCCTCGCCGCAGTGCTCGCGGCCCTGCCGCCGGCCGTGGCCGCGCAGGGCGACGCGAAGCGCGGCGAATACCTCGCCGCGATCGGCGGCTGCCTCGCCTGCCACACCGACGCGGCGCCCGGCGCGCGGCCCTACGCCGGCGGCCGCGCGCTCGCGACGCCCTTCGGCACCTTCTACGGCCCGAATATCACCCCGCACCCGAAGGCGGGGATCGGCGCGTGGTCCGAGGCCGACTTCGTGCGTGCGATGCGGCTCGGGCTGCGCCCGGACGGCGCGCACTACTATCCCGCCTTCCCCTACCCGTCCTATACGAAGCTCACCGACGCGGACCTGCGCGACCTGTGGGCGTTCCTGCGGACGCTTCCGCCGAGCGAGCGCCCGAATCGCCCGCACGAGCTCAAGTTCCCCTACGGCTACCGCTTCCCGCTCGCCGGGTGGAAGTGGCTCTTCTTCAAGCCGGGTGCGTTCGTCGCGCCCGCGGGCCTTTCCGAGCCGGCGAAACGCGGCGCTTACCTGGTGCAGGGGCCGGGCCACTGCGGCGAGTGCCACACGCCGCGCAACGTCCTCGGCGGGCCGCGGCAGGACCGTTACCTCGCGGGTGGCAAGGGGCCGGAGGGGAAGAACGTCCCGAACCTCACCCCGACCCGGCTCAAGAAGTGGAGCGACGCCGACCTGGCGGAATACCTGCGCACCGCGATGACGCCCGACGGCGACGTCGCCGCCGAGGCGATGGCCGAGGTGGTCCGCAACGCCACGAGCAAGCTGACGGAGGCCGACATGGCGGCGGTGATCGCCTACCTGCGCTCGCTCCCGCCCCTCGAGAGCGAGAAGGCGCGCTGAGCGCCCGCGTCCTCAGATCCGCCGCGCGAGCTCGGCGGCCTTGCCCGTGTAGCGCGCCGGGGTGAGGGCCAGCAGGCGCTGCTTGGCGTCCTGCGGGATCGCGAGCGAATCGATGAAGGCGACGAGGTCCTCGCGCGCGATCCGGCTGCCGCGGGTGAGCGCCTTCAGCTGCTCGTAGGCGCCCGCGACCCCGTAGCGCCGCATCACGGTCTGCACGGCTTCCGCGAGGACCTCCCAGTTCGCGTCGAGGTCCTCGGCCATGCGCGCGCGGTCGGCCTCGAGCTTGCCGAGCCCGCGCAGGCAGGACGCGTAACCGAGCAGGCTGTGACCGAACGCGACGCCGGCGTTGCGCAGCACCGTCGAGTCGGTGAGGTCGCGCTGCCAGCGCGAGACCGGCAGCTTGTCGGCGAGGTGCCGCAGCAGGGCGTTGGCGAGCCCGAGGTTGCCCTCGGAGTTCTCGAAGTCGATCGGGTTGACCTTGTGCGGCATGGTCGAGGAGCCGACCTCGCCGGCGACGACCTTCTGCCGGAAATAGCCGAGCGAGATGTAGCCCCAGAGGTCGCGGTCGAGGTCGACGAGCACCGTGTTCGCGCGTGCGAGCGCGTCGCAGAGCTCGGCGAGACCGTCGTGCGGCTCGATCTGGATGGTGTAGGGGTTGAATTCGAGCCCGAGCGACTCGACGAACGCGCGCGCGAAGCGCTCCCAGTCCACTTCCGGATACGCCGCGAGGTGCGCGTTGTAGTTGCCGACCGCCCCATTGATCTTCCCGGGCAGCGCGACTGCGGCGATGCGCCCGCGGGCGCGCCGCAGCCGGTGCACCACGTTCGCGAGCTCCTTGCCGAGCGTGGTCGGCGTCGCCGGCTGGCCGTGCGTGCGCGCGAGCATCGCCGCGTCGGCGAGCTCGTGGGCGGCGGCCGCGAGGCGTTCGGCGACCGCGTCGATCCGCGGCAGCAGCACGCGGTCGCGCGCATCGCGCACCATGAGCGCGTAGGCGAGGTTGTTGATGTCCTCGGAGGTGCAGGCGAAGTGGATGAACTCGCTCGCCGCGGCGAGCGCGGGGTCGTGCGCGACGCGGCCGCGCAGCCAGTACTCGATCGCCTTGACGTCGTGGTTCGTCTCGCGCTCGATCGCCTTCACCTCCCCGGCATCCGCCTCGGAGAACGATTCGACCAGGCCGCGCAGGGTCGCGGCCGCGCCGGCGGAGAACGCAGGCAGCTCGGGGATCCGCGGCTCGGCGGCGAGCGCGATCAGCCACTCGACCTCGATCTTCGTCCGGTAGCGGATGAGCGCCGACTCGGAGAGATAGGGGCGCAGCGCGTCGGCCTGGGCCGCGTAGCGGCCGTCGAGCGGCGAGAGCGCGGTGAGCGGGGAGAGCGGCATCGTGGCGTGCGGCCGATGTTATCACGCGCCCCCGCCCGCCCTGCGGCTTGCGCGCCCCGCGCGTTCGCGGGCGGTCGGCTGCTATATACTCCGCCGAGCCTCCTTCCCGTCCGGCCATGAAGCTCTTCGGTTCCCTCGCCAGCCCGTTCACGCGCAAGGTGCGCATCGTCGCCGCCGAGAAGCGCATCGACCTCGACCTCGAGCTCGACAACGTCATGTCCCCCGAGAGCGCCGTGCCGGCGTTCAACCCCCTCGGCAAGGTCCCGGTGCTCGTGCTCGAGGACGGCAGGACCCTCTTCGACTCGCGCGTGATCGTCGAATTCCTCGACCACGCCTCGCCGATCTCGCGGCTCATCCCCGCCGACCACCGCGAGCGCGTCGACGTGCGCCGCTGGGAGGCGCTCGCCGACGGCGTCACCGACGCGGGCATCCTGGTGCGCTACGAGAACCTGCGGCCCGCGCACGAGCGAAGCCCCGCGTGGATCGAACGGCAGATGGGCAAGGTGCACCGGGGGCTCGCGGAGCTCGACCGCGAGATCGGCACGAACGCCTGGTGCTCCGGCACCGCCTACTCGCTCGCCGACATCGCGGTGGGCTGCTGCCTCGGGTGGCTCGACTTCCGCTTCCCGCAGCTCGGCTGGCGCGAGCGCCACGCGAACCTCGCCCGCCACGTGGCGAAGCTCGCCGAGCGCACGACCTTCGCGGAAACCGCGCCGCGCGACTAGCGCGACGCGGCTACTGGATCACGCCGCCGCCGAGGCAGACCTCGCCCCGGTAGAGCACCAGCGACTGGCCGGGCGTCACCGCCCACTGCGGCGCCTCGAAATCCACCTCGCACGCCCTGTCGGCGAGCTTCGCGATGTGGCAGGCCGCGTCGCCCTGCCGGTAGCGTGTCTTGCCGGTGTAGTCGCCGGCGGGGTCGGGCGCTTCCCCGCTCACCCACGCGAGGTCGGCGGCGACGAGGCCGCGCCGCAGGAGCAGCGGATGGTCGTGGCCGCGCACCACGATCAGCTCGTTCCGCGTGAGATCCTTGCCCGCGACGTACCACGGCGCTGCGGCGCCCGCGTCGCCGCGCCGGCCGCCGATGCCGATGCCCTTGCGCTGGCCGATGGTGTAGAAGGCGAGCCCGATGTGCTCGCCCACCACCTCGCCGTCGGGCGTGCGCACGAGCCCCGGCGCGCGCGGCAGGTAGCGGTTCAGGAACTCGCGGAACGGCCGCTCGCCGATGAAGCAGATGCCGGTGGAGTCCTTCTTCTCCGCGACCGGCAGCCCGGCCTCGCGGGCGATCCGGCGCACCTCGCTCTTGCGGTAACCGGCGAGCGGGAAGACGACGCGCGCGAGCTGCGCCTGCGTCAGCCGGTGCAGGAAGTAGCTCTGGTCCTTCGCCGCGTCGGCGGCGCGCAGGAGCTCGAAGCGCCCCGGGGCGGTCTCGCGCACGCCGGCGTAGTGGCCGGTGGCGATGCGCCCGGCGCCCATCGCCAGCGCGTGGTCGAGGAAGGCCTTGAACTTGATCTCCGCGTTGCAGAGCACGTCCGGGTTGGGAGTGCGGCCCGCGGCGTATTCGGCGAGGAAGCTCGCGAAGACGCGCTCCCGGTACTCGGCGGCGAAGTTGACGACCTCGAGCTCGACGCCGAGCACGTCGCAGACGCTCGCGACGTCCACGAGATCCTGCCGCGTCGAGCAATGCTCGTCGTCGTCGTCGTCCTCCCAGTTCTTCATGAAGAGGCCGACGACCTCGAAGCCCTGCCGCTTGAGGACGAGCGCCGCCACCGACGAGTCCACCCCGCCGGACATGCCCACCACGATGCGCTCGCTCATCGGCCGTGCGTCCAGAAGCTGCGGCCCGGCGGCCAGGCGCCGTCGAGCCATTCCTGCAGCGGGAAGATGGCGGCGGGCTCGCCCGGATCAAGGAACCAGGTGTCCACCGCGAACTCGCCGCCGCCGTCCCGCGCCACGACCCGGGCGCTCCAGTGATCCGAGAGGAAGCGCCCGCGCTCGACCGGCTCGCCGACCGCGTGGAACCGCAGCCACCCGCGGCGCACGAGGAGATCGAGGAACGTCGTAGTGTTGGTGGAGTGGTCGATGCAATCCATCCGCCCGTCGACCTCGCCGTCGGCGTAGTTCCCGCCCCGGTCGCGCCAGACCGGCGTCTGCTGGCCAGCGAAGAAATAGAGGAAGGCCACCGCGCGGGCGAGCGCCTCGCGCTCGGCCTCCGGGGTGTGGGCTTCCCGGAACTGCGCCTGGACCTGCTTGAGCGACGCCTCGTCGAAGAAGACGACCGCCTTGTCCTTGCAGCCGTAGTTGTAGCAGACGACCGCTTCCTCCTCGGCGGCGGAAGACCCGCACGCGAGCGCGAGCGCGACGGCGGCGAGGCTGCGGGCGGCGCGGCTCATGCGAGATGCGCGACGAGGGCGAGGGGATGGCGCACGCCCCGCAGCGCGTCCTCGACGCAGGCCAGCACCAGGGGGCTGCGGTGTCGCGGCGCGCTCGCGCGCACCTCCTCGGGGGTCATCCAGAGCACGCGCCGGATCTCCTTGTCGAGGGCGCGCTCCGGGTCCCAGCCGGTCGGCTCGCCGCCGAACGCGAACCGCAGGAAGGTGAGGTCCTTCGCGGCGAGGTGCCAGCCGTAGACGCCGACGAGGTGCGTCGGCGCGAAGTCGTAGCCCGTCTCCTCGCGCGCCTCGCGGGCCGCCGCGTGCGCGAGCGTCTCGCCCCGCTCCCAGTGGCCGGCCGGCTGGTTGAGGACGAGCCGGCCGTCGATCTCTTCCTCGACGAGGCAGAAGCGGCCGTCGCGCTCCATCACCGCGGCGACGGTGACGCTGGGTTTCCAGATCCCGCCCGTCACCGCATCGCCTCGACGCAGAGGGCGCGGCGCCCCGCGGGGAGGGGCGTCGATGCGGGCGCCTCGGGAAACGACACCCTGGCGGCCCGGCGTCCGCGCGCAACCCGCGCGGAGAGCACCCCTGCGGCCCTCCGTGCGCTCCGCGACCTTCGCGCTGAAGCTCGGATCAAGCCACCCGCCGCGCGTTCTTGCGGATGAAATCCGCCATCCGCGCGACCCCCGCTTCGATCGCCTCGGGGGAGGCGGCGTAGCTGAAGCGCACGTGCTGCCCCTCGCCCGGCACGCGGCTGCCGAAGTGGACGTCCGCGAGCACCGCGACGCCGGCCTCGTTGAGCAGCCGCCGGCGGAACTCCTCGCTGTCGGCGGCGCCGATCATCCGGCACGCCTCGGTCACGTTCGGCCAGGCGTAGAACGCGCCGCCGGGGGTCCGGCACGCGACGCCCGGCACCTCGTTCAGCAGGCCGACGATCAGATCGCGCCGCTCGACGAACGAGCGCCGCATCGCCTCGGCGGCATCCTGCGGCCCGCGGATCGCCTCGACCGCGGCCCACTGGCTCGGCTGGGACGCGCACGAGTCGGTGTTGGTGACCCAGCGGGTGAACGCCGGCGCGAGGAGCGGATTCGCGGCGAAACCGATGCGCCAACCCGTCATCGCCCAGGTCTTCGAGGCGCCGTCCGAGATGATGGTGCGCTCGTACATGCCCGGCAGCGAGGCGATCGACGCGAACGGCTCGGCGTACGCGAGCCGCGAGTAGATCTCGTCGGCGTACACCCAGACGTCGGGGTGCCGGGCGAGGATCGCGGCGATCGCCTCGAGGTCCGCGCGCCGCAGGATCCCGCCGGTGGGGTTCTGGGGCGAGTTGAGGATCACGAGCCGCGTGCGCGGCGTGATCTTCGCCTCGAGCTCCGCCGGGTCGAAAGCGAAGTCGCGCGACTCGCGCAGGTGCAGCGGCACCGGCACCGCGCCGTGCGCGCGGATCTGCGACTCGTAGATCGGGAAACCGGGCACCGGGTAGACGACCTCGTCGCCGGCACCGTAGTCGGTGGTCGCGAGGATCGCGTACGCGATGAACGGCTTCGCCCCGGCACCGACGACCACATGCTCGGGGTCGATGGCGAGGCCCCGCATGGCGCCCATGTAGCGCGCGGCCGCCTCGCGCAGCTCGGGAATGCCCGCCGAGGGGGTGTAGCCGTGCCGCCCTTCCCGGATGGCCCGGACCGCCGCGTCCTGGATGTTGGCCGGCGTGGGGAAGTCGGGCTGCCCGATGCAGAAGGAGATCACGTCCTTGCCCTGCCGGACGAGCTCGCTCACCTCGGCGAGCACGACGAACGCGTTCTCGGTGCCGAGGGCGGCGGTGCGGCGGCTGACTTGGGGCATGCGGGCCTCGGAAGTGCTTGGCGAAGCCGGCAATTTTAGCCCAGCGCCGCCGCGGGCCGGCGAAACGGGCATTTCGTCACGCGCGGGCGCCGGGAGCCGCCACGGGCGCCCGACCGACCGTTTGGCGGCCGGACGCCATGCCGTATCATGCCGGCCTAACGAATCGATGCAAAAGGGGCCACAACCCCTTTTGGATCCCCAAAACCAGTGACGCAAAACGCGCTCTTCGCTCCTGGGAGGCTCTCCGGCAGGGGCCTCGCCGCTGTCATGACGGCGTTTTGCAGCACGCTGCTCGGCGCACAACACCGATCCCGGGGCGGCGCCGGCGCAGGCGGATCGGCCCCGCCCGCCCCGACAAACGGCTTCCAGGAGAAATTCGCGGTGCCCCTCATCACCGGAGCCGCCTCCACCGGCTTGAGCCCGGAGCGGTCCGAGCGCCGCGCCGGCGCGAACCGCGCAGGCGCCGTGGCGTGAAGATCGTCCGCGGGGTCGCGCTCGCCCTCGCCGCAGCGATCCTCGTCGGCGGGTGGCTGTATTTCTACCTCAGCTCGCGCGCCGTGGACCTCGGGGCGCACACCCGCGCCCTCGCGGGCCTGAGGACGCTCTCCGAGATCGACCAGCGCTGGGACGGCCTCGCGCGGGCGGTCCGCGCCGGCGAGCCTGCGCCGCCGATCGACTTCGCCGCCGGCCGCGGCGAGGTCGCGCGGATCCTCGCCGCGGGCTTCGGGGCGTCCGATCCCCTCGCGGTCCAGACGGCGTCCGCGCTGCGCCGCACGTTCGACGACAAGGCCGAGTTCGCGCCCAAGGTCGCCGACGCGGGCGCGGCCCATCGCGCCGCCCTCAAGGAATTCGATGCCGCCAAGGGCGCCCTCGCCGCGGCGATCGCGGACGCGCCGCCCGCGCCGAAGGGCGCGCCCTCGCCCCATGCGTTCTTCGCGGACGCCGCCGCGCGCGCGGAAGCCGCGCTCCTGCGCTTCGGGGCATCCCCGAGCCAGGACAACCTGAAGGCGCTCGGGCTCGCGGTCGACGATCTCACGGCGATGCCGGCGCCCGAGCCCCTGGCGGGCCCCGTCGCGCGCTACGCCGATGCCGTGCGCGCCGTCGCGACCGCCCGGCTCGCGCGCGACCGCGCGCTCGAGGCGTTCGGCGACGTGCCCACGGGCCCGCGCCTCGACCTCCTCTCGCGCCTCCTCGAGCGGGACTACGGGAACGCCGTGGCCGAGGCGGAGCGCTACCGCGTCTACCTCCTCTTCTACTCCGGGTTCCTGCTGGTGGTGGTCGGCTACTACGCATGGAAGCTCGCCGAGTCGATGCGCACCATCCGCCGGATCAACCTCGAGCTGAAGGACGCGAACGAGGGCCTCGAGCGCCGCGTCGCGGAGCGCACGCGGGAGCTGTCCGACGCGCTCGAGCGCCTGAAACAGTCCGAGGCGATGCTGATCCAGAGCGAGAAGATGAGCTCGCTCGGGCAGATGGTCGCCGGGGTCGCGCACGAGGTGAACACCCCGCTCGCCTACGTGAAGTCGAGCCTCGACGCGGTCGACGCGCGGCTGCCCGAGATCGCGGACATGGCCGGCGAGACCGAGCGCCTGCTCGGCATGCTCGAGCGCGCCGACGCCGACGAGGAGACGCTCGCGGCGCAGTTCGCGCGGGTCACGTCCCTCGTCGGCGGGATGAAGTCGCACGACGCGCTCGGCGAGCTGCGCGCCCTGGTGGGCGACGGCCGTCACGGCATCCAGCGCATCTCCGAGATCGTCACGAGCCTGCGCGACTTCAGCCGGCTCGACCGCAGCAAGGTGGCGGAGTTCGACCTGAACGAGGGCATCGAGTCGACGCTCGTCATCGGGCGCAACGTGCTCAAGGGGCGGCACGTGAACAAGGAGCTCGGCGCGATCCCGCGCATCGAGTGCATGCCCTCGCAGCTCAACCAGGTGTTCCTCAACCTCGTGACCAACGCGGCGCAGGCGACGTCCGACGCGGGCGGCGAGATCACCGTGCGCACGCGCGTCGCCGACGCCGACCACGTCGCGGTGGACGTGATCGACAACGGCCACGGCATCCCGCCGGAGGTGCGCACGAAGATCTTCGACCCGTTCTTCACCACCAAGGAAGTCGGCAAGGGCACCGGGCTCGGGCTCTCGATCTCCTACAAGATCGTCGAGAGCCACGGCGGGCGCATCGAGGTGGACTCCGAGGTCGGCAAGGGGACGCGCTTCACGGTCCTGCTGCCGATCCGCTCGAAGATCGCGGCGGCGGCGGCTTAGAATCCGGCGATGGGCGACGAGACCCCCAAGAGCATCGGCAAGTACGAGATCGTCGGCCGCCTCGGGGAGGGCGGCATGGGCGTCGTGTACCGCGGCTTCGACCCGGTGATCCGCCGCGACGTCGCGCTCAAGGTCATCCGCAAGTCGAAGCTCGACCCGGAGAACGCCGCGGCGCTGCTCGAGCGCTTCCGCTTCGAGGCGCAGGCCGCCGGCGGCCTGCAGCACCCGAACATCGTCTCGATCTACGAGTACGGCGAGGACGGCGACTACGCGTTCATCGCGATGGAGTGCGTCGTCGGCAAGTCGCTGCGCGAGCACCTCGCGGCCGGGTTCCGCCCCGAGTTCAAGCGCTTCCCGGAGGTGCTCGACCACATTCTCGAGGCGCTCGAGTACTCGCACGCGCGCGGCGTGATCCACCGCGACGTCAAGCCCTCGAACGTCCTGGTGAGCGAGCAGGGGCTCGTGAAGATCAGCGACTTCGGCATCGCGCGCCTGCAGACCTCCAACCTCACCAAGCTCGGCGAGGTGCTCGGCACGCCGAACTACATGTCGCCCGAGCAGTTCCTCGGCGACCGCGTGGACGAGCGCACCGACATCTACGCGGCCGGCGTCATCGTCTACGAGGTGCTCACCGGCACGCGGCCGTTCAAGGGCACCGACGCGCAGATCATGAAGCAGGTGCTCCACGACATGCCGGCGCCGCCGTCGAAGCACGAGCCGCGGCTGCCGCCCGCGCTCGACGAGGTCGTGCTGAAGGCGCTCGCGAAGAGCCCGGCCGACCGCTACGCGACGGCGCGCGAGTTCCTGCAGGCGCTGCACCACGCCTTCTACGGCGGCGCCGAGCCGGAGGAACCGGAACCGGCGGCCGCCGCTTCCGGCGACGGCCCGACGGAGCCCCCGTCGACGGCGACGCAGCGCGTGCAATACGAGCGCGGCGCCCCGCCGGCCGGGGCCGGCTCGCCCAAGGCTCCCGTCGGGGCGGCCGCCCTGAAGCGCGCGCTCGCCGGCAAGGAGAAGGCGGCGGCTCCGGACGCGGCCACCGCCGGGCCGCCCGCGGGGGCGCCGCAACCCCCGCGCCCGCGCGTGCTGTTCGTCGACGACGAGGTCCGCATCCTCGCGGCGCTCAAGGCGATCTTCCGCGACAAGTACGAGGTCGACAGCGTCATGAGCGGGGACTCGGCCGTCGAGCTCCTGCGGCGCAAGAGCTTCCACGTCGTGGTGAGCGACCAGCGCATGCCGGGGATGCAGGGCGTCGAGCTGCTGCGGCACGTGCGCGAGGTGGCCCCGAAGACGGTGCGGCTGCTCCTCACCGGATACTCCGACCTCGCGTCCATCGTGGGCTCGATCAACGAGGGCGAGGTCTACCGCTTCATCTCCAAGCCCTGGGACAACGACGAGCTCGCGGCGACGCTGCGCGAGGCGGTCGCGGTCGCCGTCGGGCTCGCCAAGGCGCCGCCGCTGCCCAGGGGCTTCAAGGTGCCGAAGGACCGCACGGTGCTCGTGTTCGACGACGACGAGCGCATCCACCGCGCCGTGCGCGAACTCATGGAGGGCGCGTGCCGCGTCCTCTACGCGCGCAACCTCGACGAGGCGCTGCGCGCCCTCGAGTCCGAGGAGATCGCCGTGCTCGTCGCCGACCTCGACATCGCGCGCGAGGAGGTGGCGGCGCTCTTCAAGCTCCTGAAGCAGGAGCACCCGCAGACGCTCGCCATCGCGATCACCAAGGCCTCCGACTCGGAGATGGTGATCGGCCTCATCAACCAGGCGCGGCTCTTCCGCTTCGTGGCGAAGCCGATCAACCTCGCGCAGCTCCGCAACCACGTCGTGGCGGCGCTCGAGCGCTACGAGAGCTTCCGCGTCGCGCCCGAGCTCGTCGCCACCGAGCAGGCGGAGGCGAGCCCCGGGACCCGCGAATCCTCGATCGGCCAGCGCATCCTCGGCAGCCTGCGCTCGCTCGGCGGACGCGTCGCCGCGGTCTTCAAGGGCTGAGAGGCCGCGGTTCCCCTCGGTGCGCGCGCTGCGCGGGCGCGGAACTTGCGTCGCCTCCGGTGCGCCGCCTGTTTCCGGCCGACGGAGCGTGAGATCCGCCACGGTCCCGCCAGTAACGGCGGCTTTCCGACGTCCGCAGCGGCAAATTGTCACGGCATTGTGAAATCCGCCGGACGCCGGCTTCGGGAGCGAACGGAGGCCAAAGATGAAAAGACTCGCGCCGGCCTTTCTCCTCGGGATGCTCGCGGCCCTCCCCGCCGCCGCGAGCGTCACGCCGCTCACCTTCAGCGGCAACATCTGCGCGACGTCCGACGGCAAGTGTTCGAACGGCTCGTTCGTCAGCCAGACCTATGGGGATGTCGTGGTCGGCGGCCAGCTGCAGCTCGACGTGCGCTACGCGTTCACGGTCGGCTCGCCCGAGGGCATCGCGTTCTGGAGCACCGGCTACGCGGGCCTGAAGGACGTGGCTTACGGGGCGTTGGGCGGCACGCCGGAAATCGCGTTCCTGCCCGCGGCGGGCTACCAGGTGAAGCTGCTGTCGTTCGAGCTCGGCTCCTGGGGCGGCACCGAGCGGTCGACCCAGGTGTCGCTCCTCGACGGCGCGACGAGCGTGTTCTCGCAGGCGTTCAGCGTCGCCCGGACGCCGGTGACGTTCGACGACAAGAACAAGGCGAACTACGCGCTCCCGGACCTCTGGTCCACCGCCGGGCTGCGGCTGCGGTTCGGGCCCGACGGCTACGACGTCGGCATCGACAACATCAAGTTCCAGGTGATGCCCGTTCCCGAACCGGGCACCCTCGCCCTCTTCCTCGCCGGCATCGGCATGATGGGTTTCGCGATCCGGCGGCGGGCGGGCTGAAGCACCCGACCGATCTTCGCACGGGCCGGCCAGCCGGCCCGTTGCGTTTCCGCAGGGCGCCTCAGCGGACCGCTGCCCGGGCTGGGGCCGATGCGCGCGCGAGCGCCGCGAACCACTCCGCGAAAGCGCCGCCGATCGCCCTTCCGTAGGCCCGCGCGATCGCGGGGTTCACGCGCGCGACCTCGGGCCGGCGGTTGAGCGCCACGTATTCGCGCAGTTCCTCGTCCGACGCGGGCTCGTAGACGAACTGCAGGGCGAGGAGGAGCCGCGGGCGGAGGTCGCGCGCGACGGCTGCCTTCGCGCGCTCGAACTCGTATTCGGCGTCGAGCGGCGTCGCGCGCGGGATCGCGCCGAGCGCGAGCGCCTGCGCCGTCGCGGCGGCCGTCGCCGCGAGCTCCGAGACCGCCGCCGCGCGCTCGAGCTCTTCGATGAGCGCCGCGCGCCCGGACGTCGCCGGCCGCGTCACCGGGGCCGCGAAGGTGTCGGGGCCGGAAAGCATGCGCATGCGCTCCCGCTCGAGCGCCGCCATGCGCTGCGCGAGCGGAGATTGCATGGCGTCGTAGAACGCGCGCAGCTCGGGTACTCTCGCCTCGGCGGCGAGCGAGGCGACCATCGCGGCGGCGAGCTTGTCCGGCAGGAAGCTCGCGCGCGCCGCGACGAGCGCCGTCTCGCGGAGCTGCGGCGACGCGCGCGCCCATGCGGGCGAGGCGGCGAGCGCGTTCTCGACCGAGCGCGACATCCCGGCGAGCGCGTCGCGCAGCCCGAGGAGAGCGATCACCACTTCCGCGGCCTGCGCGTCGGTCGCGTTCGCCGGGAAGGGTGCAGCGGCGGGCATCGCTGCCCGCGCCGCCTGCGCGCCCGCCGCGGCGCGCTGCTCGACGACCTTGCCACCGACGATCGTCTCCACCGGCGGACCCGCGCCCTCGCCGCGCCGGTACCAGGGCGGCGGCACGTTCGAGTAGTTGAGCGCGCCGGTCCGCGGATCGCGCCAGCGATAGAGCTGCGCGTCCGCCGGCGCGGGCGCGAGCAGCGCGGCGGCGAGGGCCGCCGCCGCCGTCGTGCGCGCGCGGCTCACGGCACCTCCCGGATCGCCTGCGCGACGACGCCGAAGATCTCGTCGAGGTGCCGCTTCTCGGCGATGAGCGGCGGACAGAACGCGATCGACTCACCGATCGGGCGCACGTACACGCCCCGGTCCCAGGCCCTGGCGAAGACCTCGAGCGCGCGCGCGCCCGGCGCGCCGGGACGCGGCGCGAGCTCCACGGCGCCGATGAGCTGCAGGTTGCGGCAGTCGACGACGTGCGGCAACCCGCGCATCGCGTGCACGCCGTCCTCGAAGTAAGCCGCCAGCGCCTCGGCCCGCTCGAAGAGGTTCTCGTCCGCGTAGGTGTCGAGCGCCGCGATGCACGCCGCGGCCGCGAGCGGGTGGCCCGAATACGTGTAGCCGTGGAAGAGCTCGACGCCGGGCTGGGCCGCGTTCATGAAGGTGTCGTGGATCGCGCGGCTCGCGAGCACGCCGCCGAGCGGCACGGTGCCGCTCGTCACGCCCTTGGCGAAAGTGAGGAGGTCGGGCGTGACGCCGAAGTACTGGCTC
>JAOAEA010000033.1 GCA_026417035.1 Burkholderiales bacterium | reverse complement strand
GTCGTGAACCGCGCGCCGCTCGTGGCAGCCGATCCTGCACGCACGACGCGCCCGGGTCAGCCCCTGAGCGTCGACGGCGCGGCGCTCCTCGCGAACGACACCGATGCCGATGGCGACGCGCTTTCGATCGCGCGTTTCGGTGCGCTGACGCCCGGCGGTGGCACGGTGACGAGCCCTGCGCCCGGCACCTTCGTCTACACCCCGGCGCCGGGTTTCGTCGGCACCGACCGCTTCGAGTACGCGGTGGCCGATGGCTACGGTGGCGAGGCGGCGGGCTACCTCGAGATCGAGGTCGTGCGCGAGCAGCGTGCGCCGGTCGCGCGCGACGACTTCCTCGTCGTCGCGGAGGACGGCTCCGGCCGCATCCGGCTCCTCGCAAACGATTCGGATCCGGACGGCGATGCGCTCGCGGTCGCGATCGTCGCCGGCCCGTCTTACGGGGTCCTGGTCGCGGAAGACGACGGCTGGTATCGCTACACGCCGGCGCCGGACTTCAACGGCGCCGACGAAGTGACCTATCGCGTGAGCGATGGCCAGCGCACGGCCACCGCGAAGCTCTTCGTCACCGTCACGCCGGTGAACGACCCGCCGGTCTTCACCTCCACGCCGCCGACCACCCTCACGCTGGAGGGCCACGCGGCGTGCGCCGGCGAGGGAGGCGTCTTCGTCGCGCCGGGCGAACGGGGCGCGGTCGTGAAGATCGCTTTCGAGTGGCTTTTCCGCGAGGCGGCGTACGACAACGAAGTCGGCATCTACCGCGTGGACGACCTGCGCGGTACGGTCGCGGGCGTGGCGCCCGATGAGGACGGCTACGCGCGCGCCGCCCTCGCGGCGGGTCGCGCGCAGGTCATCTTCGCGAGCGGCGAGCGGGCCGGGGCGAAGCGCGAGCTCGTCCTCGAGGGCGGCGGGCTCTATGCGCTCTACCTCGTGCAGGACGGCACCACCGCCCGTTTCCTGCGGGAGAACCCGGCGAACGTGCCGGGCTGCGGCCGCCTCGCGTTCTTCTCCGTCGTGGAAGCCAATCCCGACGGTTTCGACCACCTGCGGCTGACGCGCACCGGGGCGAGCGGTCTCGAGCTCGCCTGGGAGGATCTCACCGGCGGCGGTGACCGGGACTTCAACGACGTCGTGTTCCGGGCGGGGCTCGCCCTGCCCGAGCGGCGCGGCCTGTTCGTGTACGACGCGGACGCCACCGACGTCGATGGCGACACGCTCACGTTCTCGCTCGCCGAGGCGCCCGAGGGCGCGCGGATCGATCCGGTCACGGGCCTGCTCACCTGGCTGCCCGAGGCGCCGGGCGTGTACCGGTTCGTGGTTCGCGTTCACGACGGCAACGGCGGCGTCGCTCTGCAATCCTTCGACGTCGACGTCGCGGCGCGCGAGCGCGTGCTCTACGTGAAGGGCACCGAAGGCAACGACCAGATCGAGATCACCGAGGCCGACGGCCGGATCCGCGTCAAGGTGAACCGCGAGGAACGGATCTACACCGGCATCACCGGGATCGTCGTCGACGCGAGGGGCGGGAACGACGTGGTGCGCCTCTCCGGCCTCACCATCGGCGCGATCGTCGAAGGCGGCTCGGGCAACGACAAGCTCGATGCCTCGGGCGTCGTTCGGGCGAAGGTGGAGCTGCGCGGCGGCGACGGCAACGACACACTGATCGGTGGTGCGCTCGGCGACCGTCTGCTCGGCGGGAACGGCAACGACACCATCCGCGGCGGCGGTGGCGACGACTGGATCGAAGGGGGCGCGGGCGACGACGCCCTGTTCGGGGACGAGGGTGACGACGTGCTGCTCGGCGGCGCCGGAGCCGACACCTTGAAGGGCGGTTCCGGCGACGACGTGCTCGGGCGCGACAGCCCGCACGATCGTGTCGACGGGCAGGCGGGGTGCGACCGCGTGGTGAACGAAGCGGCGTTCCTCGCCGACCCGTTGCAAAAGCGTCTCGCGGCCGCGAGCGCAGGGCCGGTGATCGACTTCTCGGCGAGCCTGCGCTGCGACGATTCGCGGCGCACCAGCCGCTCGAGCTGGGTTGAGGATTTCGTCCTGCGGGCTGCGAAGCGGCCGCACGAGTACGACCCGAACGGCGCGTTCCGCCTGAAGTGCGCGCGCTGAGCCGAGCGCGTGCCGCGCACCGGCTCAGCGCGTCGCCGGGGCCGCGTGGCCGCGCGCCCGGCCGCCAACGCCTGACGGAGCCTCCCCGCGAGCGCCCACTCTCGTGGCCGCCGCCGTGCTGCGTCGCACACAAACGTTGACACCTCGGTGAATTCCCGGCCATAATCAAACGCTTTGCCCCACCCGGCGAGCGTCCTTCCCCGTGCATCCGGCCACGCATTCCCAGGCAACCGGATACGCGAAAGCGATCGGGCTTCAGGTCGCGATCGCGGCGGCGATGGCGCTGGCGTGGGGCTTGGCAAGGGGAGAGAACGCCGGCGTCTCGGCGCTGGCGGGCGGGGCCATCTCGATCATCCCGAGCGCGCTCTTCGCCTGGCGGCTCCACTCGGCCGCCCGCAAGGGCGCGATCGCTTTCGGCATGACCTTCTTCCTCGGCGAGCTCGCCAAGCTCGCGCTTTCGGCGGTGCTGTTTGCCGCGGTGATCGTGTGGTATCGCGATGCCGATCTGCTCGCCCTCGTGGTGAGCTACATCGCGACGCTGCACGCGTACTTGTTCGCGCTATTGGTCGTGTAGGTAAGAACATGGCTGCTGCCGGTCAGACCCCCTCCGACAACCCCTCCGCGTACATCGTCCATCACCTGACGAACCACACGATCGGCGAGGGCTTCTGGTCGCTCAACCTCGACACCCTGTTCTTCTCGATCCTCACCGGGGTCTTCTTCCTCTGGGTCTTCATGAAGGTGGCCCGGCAGGCCACTTCCGGCGTCCCCGGGCGGCTGCAGGCCTTCGTGGAGATGATCGTCGAGTTCGTCGACGACTCGGTGAAGGGCATCGTCCACCACAAGGAGAGCCAGAAGTTCGTCGCCCCCCTCGCGCTCACGATCTTCATGTGGGTGTGGCTGATGAACGCGCTCGACTTCCTGCCGGTGGACCTCCTGCCGGCCGCGGCGCACGCCTCGGGCGTCGCCGAGTACCTGAAGGTCGTCCCCACGGCGGACCTCAACACGACCTTCGGCCTGGCGATTGGCGTGCTCTTCCTGATGATCTACTACTCGGTGAAGATCAAGGGCCTCGGCGGCTTCGTGCACGAGCTCTTCACCGCTCCGTTCGGGTCGAACCCGCTCCTCTGGATCCCGAACCTGCTCCTCAACGTCATCGAGCTCCTGGCGAAGCCCGTGTCGCTCGCGATGCGACTCTTCGGCAACATGTACGCGGGCGAGCTCGTGTTCCTGCTGATCGCGCTGCTCGGCGCCGGCTGGTTCGTCTCAATGGGCCTCGGCTCGACGATCGGCTTCCTCGCGCAGGTCCTCTTCGGCGCCGGCTGGGCGATCTTCCACATCCTGATCGTCACGCTGCAGGCCTTCATCTTCATGATGCTCACGATCGTCTACATCGGCATGGCGCACGAGCACCACTGATTCCTTCGCATCACCGCTTCACCATACTCCGCTCCAAGAAAGGGAAGAAACCATGCAACAGTTCCTGGCTGACATCCAAGGCTTCACCGCGCTCGCCATCGGCATCATCATCGGCCTGGGCGCGCTCGGGGCTTCGATCGGCATCGGCATCATGGGCTCGAAGTTCCTCGAGGCCGCCGCGCGCCAGCCCGAGCTGATGCCGCAGCTCCAGGTGCGCATGTTCCTGCTCGCCGGCCTGATCGACGCGGCCTACCTGATCGGCGTCGCGCTCGCGTTCTTCTTCGCGTTCGCGAACCCGCTGCTCGCCGTCATCAAGTAAGGACGCCGCGGACCCCACAACCCTTCCCGAAAGGAAGCCAGAAGTGAACATCAACGCCACCCTGCTTGGCCAGATGCTCACCTTCGCGGTGCTGGTGTGGTTCACGATGAAGTTCGTGTGGCCGCCCATCATGAAGGCGCTCGACGAGCGCCAGCGGAAGATCGCCGACGGCCTCGCCGCCGCCGAGCGCGCCCGCCAGGACCTCGCCAGCGCCGAGGCGCGCGCCGCCGAGATCGAGCGGGAAGCGCGCGCGAAGGCGCAGGAGCTGCTCGCCGCCGCCGACAAGCGCGCCGCCGCGATCGTCGACGAGGCGAAGGCCGCCGCGAAGGGCGAAGCCGACCGGATCGTCGCCGGCGCGAAGGCCGAGATCGACCAGGAAGCGCAGCGCGCCAAGGACCAGCTCCGCTCACAGGTGGCCGCGCTGGCGGTCGCCGGAGCGCAGAAGATCCTCGCCCGCGAGATCGACGCGAAGGCGCACGCCGAAATGCTCGCGCGGCTCGAGAAAGAGCTCGCCTGACGCCATGGCCGAGCTCGCCACCATCGCGCGACCCTACGCCGAGGCGGTCTTCGACGTCGCGGCCGCCGCGAGCGACTACGGCCGCTGGTCCGGGCTGCTCGGCGAGATGGCCGCGATCGCCGCGAACGAGGACCTCGGGACCGCGATCGCCGATCCCCGGCTCACCGAGGCGCAGCGCGTCGACCTCTTCGTCTCGCTGGTGCGCTCGCCGCTCGACGAGCCGGCGCGGAACTTCGTCGCCGTGCTCGCCCAGAACGACCGCCTCGCCATCCTGCCCGAAGTGAGCGCCCAATTCGAGGCGCTGCGCGCCGCCCGCGAGGGCGTCGCCGACGCCGAGATCGAGAGCGCGTTCCCGATGTCGGACGCCGATCTCGCCAAGCTGACGTCGATCCTGGAGAAGCGCTTCGGTCGCAAGATCCGCCCGCACGTGAAGGTCGTGCCCGAGCTGATCGGCGGCGTGCGCGTCGCGGTCGGCGACGAGGTGATCGACGGATCGGTGCGCGGCAAGCTCGCCGAGATGGAAGCGGCCCTGAAATCCTGATTCCCTTCCGAGGACCCCCATGCAACAACTGAGCCCCTCCGAGATCTCGGAACTCATCAAGAGCAAGATCCAGAGCCTCAAGCTCTCCGCCGACGTGCGCAACCAGGGCACCGTGATCTCGGTGACCGACGGCATCGTGCGCATCCACGGCCTGCAGGACGCGGTCCTCGGCGAGATGCTCGAGTTTCCGGGCAACACCTACGGTCTCGCGCTCAACCTCGAGCGCGACTCGGTCGGCGCGGTGATCCTCGGCGACTACAAGCACGTCTCCGAGGGCGACACGGTCAAGTCGACCGGCCGCATCCTCGAGGTGCCGGTGGGCCCCGAGCTCGTGGGCCGCGTCGTCAACGCGCTCGGCCAGCCGGTGGACGGCAAGGGCCCGGTCAACGCGAAGATGACCGACGTCATCGAGAAGGTGGCGCCGGGGGTCATCTGGCGCCAGTCGGTCTCGCAGCCGGTGCAGACCGGCATCAAGGCGATCGACTCGATGGTGCCGATCGGCCGCGGCCAGCGCGAGCTCATCATCGGCGACCGCCAGACCGGCAAGACCGCGGTCGCGGTGGACACGATCATCAACCAGAAGGGCAAGGACCTCCTCTGCATCTACGTCGCCATCGGCCAGAAGGCCTCGACGGTGGTGAACGTCGTGCGCAAGCTCGAGGAGTACGGCGCGATGGACTACACCATCGTCGTCGCCGCCACCGCCGCCGAGTCGGCCGCGATGCAGTACATCGCCCCCTACGCCGGCACCACGATGGGCGAGTATTTCCGCGACCGCGGCCAGGACGCCCTCATCATCTACGACGACCTCACCAAGCAGGCCTGGGCCTACCGCCAGGTGTCGCTGCTGCTGCGCCGGCCGCCCGGGCGCGAAGCCTATCCCGGCGACGTCTTCTACCTGCACTCGCGCCTCCTCGAGCGCGCCGCCCGGGTGAACCCGGAGTACGTCGAGCGCTTCACCAACGGCGCGGTCAAGGGCAAGACCGGCTCGCTCACCGCGCTGCCGATCATCGAGACCCAGGCGGGCGACGTCTCGGCGTTCGTCCCCACCAACGTCATCTCGATCACCGACGGCCAGATCTTCCTCGAGACCGACCTCTTCAACGCGGGCATCCGGCCGGCGATGAACGCGGGCATCTCGGTGTCGCGGGTCGGCGGCGCGGCGCAGACGAAGGTCATCAAGAAGCTCGGCGGCGGCGTGCGCCTCGCGCTCGCGCAGTACCGCGAGCTGGCGGCCTTCGCGCAGTTCGCCTCCGACCTCGACGAGGCCACCCGCAAGCAGCTCGAGCGCGGCCGGCGCGTGACCGAGGTGATGAAGCAGCCGCAGTACCACCCGTTGTCGGTCGCCGAGCAGGCGCTCACGCTGTTCGCCGTCAACCGCGGCTACCTCGACGACATCGAGGTCGGCAAGGTGCAGGCGTTCGAGGCGGCCCTGCGCGCGTTCATGAAGGAGAAGCACGGCGCGCTGATGCAGCGCATCGAGGACACGAAGGACCTCACGGCCGACGACGAGAAGGCGCTCGCCGCGGCCATCGAGGACTTCCGCAAGACCGGCGCTTACTAGTCTCCGTCCGCTCTCCGCCCGCGGACCGCCGCGGGCGGCGGGCGCGCAAAGGGCACCGAGCCATGCCAGGCAGCAAAGAGATCCGCACCAAGATCAAGAGCGTGCAGAACACGCGCAAGATCACCAAGGCGATGGAGATGGTCGCGGCGTCGAAGATGAAGAAGGCGCAGGACCGCATGCGCGCCGCGCGCCCGTACGTCTCGCGCATCTGGCAGATCGCCGGCCACCTCTCGCACGCCAACCCCGAGTACCGTCACCCCTTCCTCAGCCAGCGCCCCGAGGTGAACAACGTCGGCATCATCGTCGTCACCTCCGACAAGGGCCTCGCCGGCGGGCTCAACACCAACCTGCTGCGGCTCGTGCTCCAGCACATGAAGGAGTGGCAGGCGAAGGGGGTGGGCATCCGCGTCACCGCCATCGGGTCGAAGGGGATGCAGTTCTTCCAGCGGATGAACGCGAACATCGTCTCGCACCTCACCAACCTCGGCGACCGGCCGCAGATCGAGCGCCTGATCGGTCCGGTGAAGGTGCAGACCGACGCCTACCTCGCCGGCGACGTCGACCAGATCTGGGTGTTCACCAACCGCTTCGTCAACACCATGAAGCAGGACCCCACCGGCAGCCCGATCGTCCCGCTGCACGGCGAGCTCGGCCGCGAGACGCAGTTCTCGTGGGACTACATCTACGAGCCCGACGCGAAGACGATCCTCGACCAGCTGCTGCTGCGCTACATCGAGGCGGTCGTGTACCAGGCGGTGAACGAGAACATCGCCTCGGAGCAGTCGGCGCGGATGGTGGCGATGAAGGCCGCCTCCGACAACGCCGCGAACATCATCGACGAGCTCACGCTCATCTACAACAAGGCGCGTCAGGCGGCGATCACCAAGGAGATCGCCGAGATCGTCGGCGGCGCGGCCGCCGTCTAGGGCGGCGCGGACCCCAACCGGATTCAGGCAATCAGGAAGAGACCATGAGTGCACAGCCCCAAGGCAGCATCGTCCAGGCCATCGGCGCGGTCATCGACGTGGAGTTCCCGCGCGACCAGATGCCCAAGATCTACGACGCGCTCAAGGTGAGCGAGCCGAGCTTCGACCTCACCCTGGAGGTCGAGCAGCAGCTCGGCGACGGCATCGTGCGCACCATCGCGATGGGGTCCTCCGACGGCATCCGCCGCGGCATGAAGGTCGTCAACACCGGGGCGCCGATCGCGGTGCCGGTGGGCGCGGGCACGCTCGGCCGGATCATGAACGTGCTCGGCCAGCCCATCGACGAGGCGGGCCCCGTGAAGAGCGACCAGGTGCGGGCGATCCACCAGCCGGCGCCGACCTTCTCCGAGCTCTCGCCCTCGATCGAGCTCCTCGAGACCGGCATCAAGGTCATCGACCTCATCTGCCCTTTCGCGAAGGGCGGCAAGATCGGTCTCTTCGGCGGCGCCGGCGTCGGCAAGACCGTCAACATGATGGAGCTCATCAACAACATCGCCAAGCAACATTCCGGTCTTTCGGTGTTCGCCGGCGTGGGCGAGCGCACGCGCGAGGGCAACGACTTCTACCACGAGATGAAGGAGTCGAACGTCCTCGACAAGGTCGCGATGGTGTTCGGCCAGATGAACGAGCCGCCGGGCAACCGCCTGCGCGTCGCGCTCACCGGCCTCTCGATGGCCGAGGCGTTCCGCGACGAGGGCCGCGACGTGCTGCTCTTCATCGACAACATCTACCGCTACACGCTCGCCGGAACCGAGGTCTCGGCGCTCCTCGGGCGGATGCCGTCCGCGGTGGGCTACCAGCCGACGCTCGCCGAGGAGATGGGCGTGCTGCAGGAGCGCATCACCTCGACCAAGGTCGGCTCGATCACGTCGGTGCAGGCGATCTACGTCCCGGCCGACGACCTCACCGACCCGTCCCCGGCGACCACCTTCGGCCACCTCGACGCGACCGTCGTGCTCTCGCGCGACATCGCGGCGCTCGGCATCTACCCGGCGGTGGACCCGCTCGACTCCACCTCGCGCCAGGTCGACCCGAACATCATCGGCGAGGAGCACTACAACACCACCCGCCAGGTGCAGGCGGTGCTGCAGCGCTACAAGGAGCTGCGCGACATCATCGCGATCCTCGGCATGGACGAGCTCTCGCCCGAGGACAAGCTCACCGTGGCGCGGGCCCGCAAGATCCAGCGCTTCCTGTCGCAGCCGTTCCACGTCGCCGAGGTGTTCACCGGCTCGCCGGGCAAGTTCGTGCCCCTCAAGGAGACGATCAAGGGCTTCAAGATGATCGTGAACGGCGAGGTGGACCACCTGCCCGAGCAGGCGTTCTACATGGTCGGCCCGATCGAGGAGGCGATCGAGAAGGCGAAGACCCTGCAGTAGGGCTGACGAACCGGAAGGGGCGCATGGCACACACGATCCACGTCGACGTCGTCTCCGGCGAGGAGTCGATCTTCTCCGGCGAGGCGGAGTTCGTCGCGCTCCCCGGCACCGAGGGCGAGCTCGGCATCTACCCGCAGCACACGCCGCTCATCACGCAGATCCGCCCGGGGGCGGTGCGCATCAAGCAGTCGGGCCAGGCCGACGAGACGCTCGTCTTCGTCCAGGGCGGCTTCCTCGAGGTGCAGCCGCACGTCGTGACGGTGCTCGCCGACACCGCGATCCGCGCGCACGACCTCGACGAGGCGAAAGCGCTCGAGGCGAAGCGGCGCGCGGAGGAGGCGATCCGCAACCGCACCGGGAAGGAAGAGATCGCCAAGGCCGAGGGCGAGCTCGCCGCCGCGCTCGCCCAGCTGCAGGCGATCCAGAAGCTCAGGCGCAAGAAGTAGCGGCGCCGTTCTGCGCAGCGCGACGCGGCTGCCGCCGCCTGCGTCCGTCGACCGGCGCGCGCCGCGCACGGGCGGATCGCCACGTGCCCTCGTGGGCCTCGCGATGACGGTCCGCTGTCCGGTCATCGCGAGGGCCGGACGCGCCGCCGGGCTTCCTCGCACCCTCCGGCCGAGCGCGCCCCGCGCGCGCGACTCGGCGTCCCGGCTTCAGTCCGGATCCACCGCGCGCGCGGTCACGACGTAGCGCAGCGGCCCGCCGGCGCGCAGCGCGTCGAACGGATAGCAGGTGACCAGCGTCAGCCGTGTCGGGCCCCCGTTCCCGAGCACCCGGGTCTCGCGCCGGTCGAGCACCTCGCCCGAGTCCACGCGGTAGCGCCGCAGCCGGCCGTCGGCGCGTTCGACGACGATCTCGTCGCCGGGCACGACGTCGCGCAGGAACGCGAGGTGCGTGTCGCGATGGCCGCCGATCGCGCTGTTGCCCGCCGCGCCCGGCAGCGGCGTCCCGAAGACATGGCCCGGGCCGAAGGCGATGGTGCGGCCGTTGGCGCCGGCGAGCACGAAGAGATCGACGCCGCGCGCGGGGACCGCAAGCCGCGCGACCGGCCAGGTGTCCGCCCAGGGCCAGGGCTTCACTTCGCGTTCTCCCGCGAGCGTGCGCGTCCAGGCGTGACGGAGGAGGAGCTGGGCGAGGCCGGCCTTGGCGTGGATGTACGCGCCGTGGCCGAGCTGCCAGAGCCCGGCGGCGAGGAGCGCGGCGGCGAGGGCTCCGAGCGCGAACCGGCGCGCGCGTCCGGAGCCGTGAGGACGATCGCTGAGTGACCCCGCCGGAGCCGGGAACGCGCACTCCACGCCCAAAGCCACATCCGGATACGGAACGACTGCATGACGCATGGCTCTCCTTCTCGAGTTGGTCTGAAACCGACCGGAGCCCCGGGTGAACCCGCCGACCGCGCGTGCGGGCAGTGCGCTCCCGATGGGCCAGGCCGGTGCGCGCCCGGCGGGCAGACCCGGCATCGCTAGGCTCCGGCGCGGCGGCGGCCGGCCGCGGCGGCCGCGGCGAGCGCGAGCAACGCCGCGCCGAGGAGGAAGTGGTGGCGGGCATCGGTCGCCCCCTGCGGCAGCTCGCCGAACACCGCTTCGTAGGTCCAGCCCTCGGGCAGGTTCGTCGGGAGCGCCGCCTGCTGGAGCGCCGCGTCGGCCGCGCGCACGCGCGTCTGCTCCACCGCGACGAAGCTCGTGTACTTCGTCACGAGGCGATGCGCGGTCGCGAGCTCGACGACCGCGGCGCGCACGTCGCCCTCGGCGGCGCCCGCGCGCAGCGAGTCGACGAGTGCCGCGACCTTCTCGCGCGCCCACAGCACGCCCATGCCGTCGCCCGCGCGGGCGCGGCTCATGGGAACGTGCGCGCGCCACGGCG
Source organism: Burkholderiales bacterium (assembly GCA_026417035.1). Taxonomy (GTDB): domain Bacteria; phylum Pseudomonadota; class Gammaproteobacteria; order Burkholderiales; family SG8-39; genus JAOAEA01. Next base: position 32,087 of record JAOAEA010000033.1, on the reverse strand, counting down.
CATCGCCGAGCGTTCCGGAGACGACGACCTCGCCCTCGACGCGATCGAGCGCGGCGGTCACCACGATCGGCTCGCCGAGATAGAGGTCGGGCACGCGCTGCGGCCAGGTCTCCACGCGGCCGCCGCCCGGCCATTCGACGCGCACGTCGGTGAGCACCGGCGATTCGAGCTTCGCGAAGAGCGCGCCCATCTTCTCGCGCACTTCCTCGATCCGGCCGATGTAGGTGAACGTCCCGCGCCCGGTCTGCGCCGCTTTCGTCATGAAGTGCCCGTTCGGCGCCGAGCCGATCCCCACCGTGAAGAGCCGCGCGTCGCCGAGCCGCTCCGCGATCAGCCTGAAGAGCGCCTCCTCGTTGGCGACCGCGCCGTCGGTGAGGAAGATCACCTGCCGCAGGCGCTCCGGGCTTCGGCGCCCGTCCAGCGCGAGCTGGAGCGCGGCGGCCATCTCAGTGCCGCCCTGGGCGCGCAGCTCGCGCACCCAGCGCACCGCGCGCTCGCGGTTGTCGGCGCTCGCCGGCGCCGCGTCGGCGAAGAGTTTGCGCGCGTACGAGTTGAACTCGATGACGTTGAAGCGGTCGGCGGGACCGAGCCGCCGCACCGCGAGCTCCAGCGCCTCCTTCGCCTGCGCGATGGAGGCCCCGTGCATCGAGCCCGAGGTGTCGATGACGAAGATCACCTCGCGCGGCAGCCGGGGCGCGGCCCCGGCGACGGCGGGCGGCACGAGCATGAGCAGCGCATAGTCCCTGCCGTCCTTGCGCTCGGTGAAGAGGGCGAGCTTCGGCGCGCGGTCCGGCGCCACGGTCCACGCGAGCTCGAAGTCGCGCGTCGCATGGGCCGGGCCCTGCAGCGCGACCTCGCGGCGGTTCGCGTCGATCTCGCGCACCGCGACGGCGTGGTAGCGGCTCTCCACCGATGCGAGCGGCACGCCCGCGTCGAGCGAGACCCGGATCGCGATCGGGTTCGCCGCGCCCGCGGACTCCGCGGGCCGCAGCACGGGCGGCGTCACGCGTGGCGCGTCGGGCACCTGGTCCGTGGCCGGCGACCACCCGGTCGGCAGCGGCGCGGCCACCGGCGCGCCGGGCACGTAGCGGGGCCCGACCACCGTCGGGAAGCGCAGGCTGTAGCGACTGCCGTCGTAGGCGAGCGTCTGCTGATACTCGAGCTCGACCGCGATCTCCTCGCGCGGGCCGATGTTCGCGACGCTCGAGGTGAAGACGTTGGGCCGCTCCTCGTCGAGCAGCGCCGCGCGCCGGCCGCTCGCCCTGGCGCGCTCGTACTCGGCCTTCGCGGCCTGGCGCTCGCGTACCTCGCCTTCGACGACGCGCTCGCCGATGCGGATCCGCAGCCGATCCACCGCGGCGTTCTCCGGCAGGGGAAAGACATAGATCCCCTCGAACCAGTCGTCGGCCGGGTTGCGGAACACCTGCCGGACGCGCGCCCGCGCGACGGGCCCCGACACGCGGATGTCCACATCGGTGGAAACCAGCGGGACGGCCTGCGCTTGACCGTTCGGGTGCCGCAGGAGCAGCGTCCCGGACGACACGTCTTTGGAACGGATCGGCTCCGCGGCCGCCTCGCCGGCGACGAGCGCGAGCACCATCGCCGCCGCGAGGGCGGCCGCCACGGCAGCGGCGAAGGCGAGCAGGATACGCGCGGCGGCGTCGGCGAGGCCGATGCGGTCGCGCGAAGTGGGCCATCCCAGCAGCATGTCGATCCCTCCAAGGCTCGGGTTGCGCGGACCCGCCTGCGGGCCCGTGCTGCCATGAAAGCCGGGGATCGTGGCGGACGCCGGCCGGCGCGAGGGAAAGACGCGGGGCAATCGTGGCGGCATCGTGGCGGGCCGGGGCGAGAGGGCCCGGCGCTATAATCGCGCGCACCCCTCCTTGCGGCCACGCGACGTGGACTCCCTCGCGCACAGCGGCTTCTCCCGACGTCCGGCCCTGGCTGTCCGCGCCTTCGCCGATGCTTAAGGACGCGTACTCGCGCTTCTTCGCGGCGAACGGCAACGCGCTGCACGCCGCGGCGCACAGCCACCACCCCTGGCCCGACGTCACGCGCGAGGCGCAGCTCGCTTACTGGGAGGATTCGGTCCGCCTCACCAACGAGAAGTGGGAGAAGATCTTCGGCGAGGTGGTGCCCGAGGCGCAGACGCACGTCGCCCGCTGGATCGGCTGGCCGGCGCCGCAGCGCATCGCGTTCGCGCCCAACACGCACGAGTTCGTGATGCGCCTGTACTCGTGCCTCGACTGGTCGCGGCCGGTGCGCGTGCTCACCACGGCGAACGAGTTCACGAGCTTCGCGCGGCAGACGCGGCGGCTCGAGGAGACCGGGCGCGTCCTCGTCTCGCGCATTCCGGTCGAGCCGTTCGCGACCTTCGCCGAGCGCTTCCGCGACGCGCTGACCCTCGGCTACGACCTCGTGTTCCTCTCGCACGTCTTCTACGACTCGGGCTTCCTGGTCGAGGACCTCGACGCCCTGCTCACCGACACGCCGGAGCAGACCATCGTCGCGGTCGACGGCTACCACGCCGTCGGCGCGGTGCCGGTGGACGCGGCGGGGCTCGCGAAGCGCATCTTCTACCTCGGCGGCGGCTACAAGTATCTCCAAGCGGGCGAGGGCGCCTGCTACATGGCCCTGCCCGAGAACGCCGACGCCCTGCGGCCGGTGGCGACCGGCTGGTTCGCGAACTTCCGCGGGCTGGCGGGGGAAGAGGGAGAGGAAGTGGGCTACGGGCCCGACGCCATGCGCTTCTGGGGCGCGACCTTCGACGCCTCCGCGCTCTACCGCCTGAACGCGGTGATGCGCCTGTACGCGGCGCGTGGCGTGGACGGATTCGCGATCCGCGAGCACGTCGTGCGGCTCATGGAGCGCTTCCTCGAGCGACTCGACGCCAGCTCGCCCGAGCTCATGCGCGTGGGCACGCTGGTGCCGCCGATCGGCGTGCCGCGCGGCAATTTCGTCGCGTTCGAGCCCGAGCGCGCCACCGAGGTGGAGTGGCGGCTGCTCGCGCGCCGCATCCTCGTCGACCGGCGCGGCAACCGCGTCCGGTTCGGGTTCGGCGTCTACCACGATCTCGAGTTCGTCGATCGCCTCGTCGATCGCATGATGGAGGCTTTCGCGAAGTGAGCGGAGACGCGCAGTACGACCTCGCCGTCATCGGCGGCGGCATCAACGGCGTGGGCATCGCGCGCGACGCCGCGGGGCGCGGATTGAGAACGGTCCTCCTCGAGCAGAACGACCTCGGCTGGGCCACGTCGTCGCGCAGCACGCACCTCATCCACGGCGGGCTGCGCTATCTCGAGTACTACGAGTTCCGCCTCGTGGCGGAGGCGCTCGCCGAGCGCGAGACGGTGCTCGCGCTCGCGCCGCACATCGTCTGGCCGATGACGTTCATCCTGCCGCACGAGAAGCACCTGCGGCCGGCGTGGATGATCCGCGCCGGGTTGCTCCTCTACGACAACCTCGGGCGCGGTTTCTTCGCCCTCACCGGCGGCCGGTCGCACTTCGCGAAGTCGCGCGCGGTCACGCTCACGCCCGACGGCTACGGCGCCGGCCTCAAGCCGGAGTTCCGCCGCGGCTTCGCCTACGCGGACGCCTGGGTCGACGACGCGCGGCTCGTGATCGCCAACGCGCGGTCCGCCGCCGACAAGGGCGCGGTTGTCCGCACGCGTGCGCGCGTGGTCGACGCGCGCCGTGCGCAGGACGCGTGGACGCTCGTGGTACGCGACGCGACGACCGGCCGGACCGACGAGGTGACCGCGCGGGCCGTGGTCAACGCCGGCGGGCCGTGGGTCAAGGCGCTGCTCGACGGCGCGCTGCACGTCGCGACGCCGACGCGCGTGCGCCTGGTGAAGGGGAGCCATATCGTCGTGCCGCGCATCCATGCGGGCAGCCACGCGCTCCTCCTGCAGAACCCCGACATGCGCGTCATCTTCATGCTCCCGTACGAGCACGACTTCACCATGATCGGCACGACCGAGGTCCCGGTGGACGACCCGGAGGTCGTGCCGGAGATCACGCGCGAGGAGATCGAGTACCTCTGCCAGGCGTCGAGCCGTTATGCGCTGCGGCCGATCACGCCGCGCGAGGTGCGGCACACGTTCGCGGGCGTGCGGCCGCTCTTCGACGACGGGCGCGGCGACGTGTCGTCGGTGACGCGCGACTACCGCTTCGAGCTCGACGAGCGGGGCGCACCACTGCTCTCCGTGTTCGGCGGCAAGATCACGACCTACCGCAGGCTCGGCGAGAAGGCCCTCGAGCGGCTGGCGCGCTTCCTTCCGCCGATGGCCGCGCCCTGGACCGACAAGGAGCCGCTGCCGGGCGGCGACTTCGGCGGCGCGACGTTCGCGGAACTCGCCGCCGGCTACCGCCGGCGCTATCCGGGGCTCGACCCCGTCTGGCTCGAGCGGCTGCTGCGCCGGCACGGCACCGACGCGGCCGAGATCCTCGGCGACGCGAAGACGGAGGCCGACCTCGGCGAGCGCTTCGGCGGCGGGCTCTACGAACGCGAGCTCCGCTTCCTCGTCGAGCGCGAATGGGCGCGCACCGCCGAGGACGTGCTCGAGCGCCGCACCAAGTGCGGCCTCGCCATGACCGAGGCGCAGCGGCGCCGCGTCGCGGAAGTGCTGGGTGGCTAGGGCGTCGCGGCCGCTCGCCGAGCTCGCCGCCGGCGCGCTGGCGGGGGTGCGCGGCGTCTTCGCCGACATCGACGACACGCTCACGACCGGGGGCAAGCTCACCGCCGCAGCATATGCGGCGATGGAGCGCCTGCGCGCGGCGGGCTTCATCGTCGTCCCGATCACCGGCCGCCCGGCCGGATGGTGCGACCACATCGCGCGCATGTGGCCCGTCGATGCGGTCGTCGGCGAGAACGGCGCGTTCTGGTTCGCGCACGACGACGTCGCGAAGAAGCTCGTGAAGCGCTTCCGCGACGACGACGCGACCCGCGCCGCCAACCGCGCGCGCCTCGCGGCGGTGCGCGACCGCATCCTCGCCGAGGTGCCGGGCGCCGCCGTCGCCTCCGACCAGCTCTACCGCGAGGCCGACCTCGCCATCGATTTCTGCGAGGACGTGCCGCGCCTCCCCGATGCCGCCATCGACCGCATCGTCGCCATCATGCGCGAGGCGGGCATGACCGCGAAGATCTCCTCCATCCACGTGAACGGCTGGTTCGGCCGCTACGACAAGCTCGCCATGACGCGCACGCTGATGCTGGAGCGCTTCGGCGTCGAGCTCGACGCCCAGCGGGGCGCGTTCGTCTTCGTCGGCGACTCGCCGAACGACGTGCCGATGTTCCGCTACTTCCCGCTCGCCGTCGGCGTGGCCAACATCCGCGAGTTCGCGGCCCGCATCGAGGATCCGCCGGCGTTCGTGACCGAGGCCGCGAGCGGCGCGGGCTTCGTCGAAGTCGCGGAGCGGCTCCTCGGCGCGCGCGCCGGCGCGCGGTCGGTCGCGGACCAATGAGCGTGGCGCGCAGCGGGTGGCGCTGATGGAGTGGTGGCCCGCCTACCTCGGCGTAGGCGCCGTCGTCGGCGTGCTCGCCGGCATGCTCGGCATCGGCGGCGGCGCGATCATGGTGCCGCTCGTCGCCCAGCTCCTGCTCGCGCAGGGCATCGCGAAGGACCAGGTGCTGCACCTCGCGGTCGGCACCGCGATGGCGACGATCCTCTTCACCTCCGTGTCGAGCGTGCGCGCGCACGCCCGGCGCGGCGCGCTGCGCTGGGACATCGTGAAGCGCATCACCCCGGGAATCCTCGCCGGCGGCCTTGCCGGCTCGCTCTTCGCGTCGCTCATCTCGACGCGCTCGCTCGCGGTGTTCTTCGCCGCGCTCGTCGCCGCGCTCGCGTTCAACATGCTGCTCGACGTGAAGCCCAAGCCGACGCGGCAGCTGCCCGGCCCGGCGGGCATGTTCGCGGCCGGCGCGGCGATCGGGGCGCTCTCGGCGCTCGCGGCGATCGGCGGCGCCGCGATGACCGTGCCGTTCATGGTCATGTCCAACGTCCCGGCGATCCAGGCGGTCGGCACCGCTGCGGCGATCGGCTTCCCCATCGCCGCGGCCGGCACGGTCGGCTATGTCGCGACCGGGCTCGCCGAGGGCGGGTTGCCCGCGGGCAGCATCGGCTACGTGTATCTGCCGGCGCTCGTCGGCATCTCGGTGGCGAGCATGCTCACCGCGCCGCTGGGGGCGCGCCTCGCCCATGCGCTGCCGACCAAGCGGCTCAAGCAGCTCTTCGCGGTTTTCCTGCTCTTCCTCGCGGCGCGCCTCGTCTGGAAGATGTGGAGCTGAAAAGGGCCGACGCAGAGAGCGCGCAGGACGCAGAGTGCGTGCCGCATCGTTGCGGGGTGCCGCGAGGTCGGGCGCGCGCCGCAAGGTTCTGCATCCGCCCGCCGACGCAAGCCTTTCCTCTGCGGCCCTCCGCGCTCCCTGCGCCCTCTGCGTTGAACCGAGGATCGGCGAAAGAGGCGCCAACGCAGAGGCCGGGGAGGACGCGGTGGAACGCAGGGGTTTCGGTCGGCCGATCCCGACCGTCGCCGTGTACCGCATGCGCCAATGGACGGGATCCGGCACCCTGCGGTGGACGCGATCCTTTCCTCCGCGCCCTCTGCACTGAAGGCCTTGCTCGGGATCCGGGGAAGAGGCCGGGCGTAGAATAGCGCCCGCCATGCTCGACAGCGCCCCGACCGGAGACGGCACCGCAAGCCGCAAGCCCGTGGCGGCGCCGTCGCACCCGCGCTTCACGCGCGACGACTTCGAGCACGCCCAGAAGACGCTCGTGCGGCGCGGCCGCTGGCCGAAGGCGGAGCTCTGGCGGGTGAAGATCGCCGGCGGCGAGTGGGTCGTGAAGGACTTCCGCCCACGCGACCTCGTGACGCGGAACACCCTCGGTCTGTGGCTCCTCGGCCGCGAAGCGCGCGCCCTCGCGCGCGTCGCCGGCGTCGCCGGGACGCCGCCCGATGCCTTCCGCGTGGACCGCCACGCGCTCGCATACCGCTTCATCCCCGGCCGGCCGCTCTCGCAGGTGCCGCTGCGCGAGCAGCCGCCGGAATACTTCGAGAAACTCGAGGCCCTCGTCGAATCGGTGCACGGGCGCGGCGTCGTGCACCTGGACAACCGCAACTGCAACAACATCCTGATGACGGAGCGCGGCGAGCCGGCGCTCGTCGACTTCGAGTCGCACCTCGGCACGGCGCATCTGCCGGCATGGCTCGCCGGCTGGCTGCGCGCGTTCGACCGCGCCGGGATCTACAAGCACTGGGCGCGCGCGGACCGCGCCTCGATGGGCGAGGCGCGCGCGGCCGCGCTCGACGGCATGAACCGCTGGCGGAAGCTCTGGGTGCTGCGCGGCATCTGGTTCGTGCCGCGCGAGGCGAAGAAGCTGTGGCGGCGCCTGCGCGGCAGGAGCGCGCAGTGACGCGCGGAGGGGTGCCTTGATCGAAGCCATCGACCGGCTCTTCAACCACCCGGGCCTGCGCGCCGCGGCGGTGAAGCTGCGCATCCCGGTGGTCCTGCTCGCGGGCGCGGCGCTCATCTACCACGCCGATCCGCGCTGGCTCTGGTCGGGCTTCGCCATCTCGATGGCGGGCGAGCTCATCCAGCTCTGGAGCTTCGCCTCGCTCAACAAGAACGTGGACCTCGCGGCGCAGGGACCCTACGCGCTGGTGCGCAACCCGATGTACCTCGGGCGCTTCTTCATCCTGCTCGGCGCGCTCGCGCTCGCGGGCATCGGCACGCTGCTCGTCGTCTATGCCATCGGCTACTGGTTCTACATGACCAACCGCGTCGCGCGCGAGGAGCGGCGGCTGAAAGCGGTGCTCGGCGCGCCCTACGAGGCCTACTGCGAGGCGGTGGCGCGCTTCGTGCCCGGCGCGCCCTACCGCGGCAACAAGGTGCTGTTCTGGGACTGGAGGCTCTTCTTCCAGAACAACGGCCACCTGAACTTCGTCGGCACGGCGGTCTTCTGGGCGGTGGCGATCGGCTGGATCCTCGCGCGCCGCTGACGCTTTCCGATCCGCGGCGGCTTCAACGCAGAGGATGCGGCGGACGCAGAGGGCCGCGGAGGCCCGCTTCCCGCCAACCATTGGGCGTCGCTCCGCGCCCGCACGGGCCGCGGGACACAAGCGCCCGGGCCTTTTCCGGACTCGTCACTCTGCGTTCCTCTGCGTCGTCCTCCGCGCGCTCTGCGTCGAAACTCGAGACAGGCGGCCCGCTTGCTCAGCCCGCGGGATTCGGCAGTGCCGAGACGCCGAAGAGCCACCGGTGGCCGTGGAAAAGCGCGAGGTAGAGCACCAGCGCGGCCACGGGCCGGACCCAGCCGATCCCGCCCCAGTCGATCGTGCGGCCGCGCGCGGCGGCGCCGAAGGGGACGAGCGAAGTGTCGGCGGCGTACTTCCGCCAGGCCGCTCCCGACTTCACTGCGCGCTTGTGGTCGATGGCGGCCATCCCCCCGAAGGCGAGCACGGCGAAGCCGCCGAAGAGAACGAGCGAGGGCACGTCGCCATTCGGCGCGAGGTGCGCGAGCGCCCAGAGCCCGACGCCCCACAGGAACGGGTGCCGCGTGACGGTGAAGATGCCGCGCGGCGCGAGCCCCTGCGCCAGCACCCTGTCGCCGCCGACCGCGGTGGCGCTCCGGGTCGTCAAGCCGAGGACGGCGAGCACGAGCGCGACCGGCATCACCAGCACCGGCACCCAGCGGCCGGCGATGCCGAGGTTCCAGAGGAGGTACGGCGGCGACTCGCGATAGCCGTGCACGGCGGCGACGAGGCACACCGCCGCGAACGCCGAGTAGACGATCGCGAAGGCCGGTTCGCCGATCGCCCCGACGATCTTGCCGCGCACGGGCGGCCAGGACAGGAAGAAGTGGCCGCCGACGAAGCCGAGCATGCCGAGGATGAGCCATTGCATCGCGTTTCTCCTCGATTCCGGTCAAAAAGCCTTCACCGCAGAGGACGCGGAGGGCGCGGAGGGCCGCAGAGAACCGTCTGCCGCCGGCGATCGGACCCCGAGCCCCGCCCCAGCTGGGCGTGGGACACGTGCGCTCGCCGCTTCCCTGAGCGTCTCACTCTGCGTCCGTCTGCGTCCTCTGCGCCGAGCCGTTCAGTGACTGCGCCGCCCGCTCGCGCAGCACGTTCTTCTGACGCGGGACGAGCAAGGGGGCACACCCCCTTGCCAATCCCCCGAGTCAGGGAACGTCCTGCGCCGCCCGCTCGCGCAGCACGTTCTTCTGCACTTTACCCATCGCGTTCCGCGGCAGCTCGTCCACCAACAGCACCCGCTTGGGCACCTTGTAGTTCGCGATCTGCGACTTCAGCTGCGCGATGATGCCGGCCTCGTCGAGCGCCCCGCCCGCGGTGGGCACGACGAAGGCGGTCACCGCCTCGCCGAAGTCCGGGTGCGGGACGCCGACCACCGCCGACTCGGCGACGCCGGGGATCGCGTCGATCACGAGCTCGATCTCCTTCGGATAGACGTTGTAACCGCCGGAGATGATGAGGTCCTTCGCGCGCCCCACGATCGAGAGGTAGCCGTCCGCGCTCCACTGGCCGACGTCGCCGGTGCGGAACCAGCCGTCGGCCGTGAACTCTTCGCGGGTCTTCTCCGGCATGCGCCAGTAGCCCGCGAACACGTTCGGTCCCTTGATCTCGATGCCGCCCGGCTCGCCGGGCGCGCACTCGCGTTCGCCGTCGCGAACGCGCACCGAGATGCCCGGCAGCGGGAAGCCGACGGTGCCGCCGCGGCGCTCGCCGTCGTACGGGTTCGACGTGATCATCCCGGCCTCCGACATGCCGTAGCGCTCAAGGATCGTGTGCCCGGTGCGCTCGCGGAACCCGGCGAAGGTGTCGAGCGCGAGCGGCGCCGACCCGGAGACGAAGAGGCGCATGTGCGCGACGAGCTCGCGGGTGAACGCGGGCTCGGCGAGGAGCCGCACGTAGTAAGTCGGCACGCCCATCATCACCGTCGCGCGCGGCAGCGCGGCGATCGCAGCCCCGGCGTCGAACTTCGCGTGGAAGAGGAGCTTCGCCCCGGCGAGCAGGACCGGATGGATCGCGACGAAGAGGCCGTGCACGTGGAACACCGGCAGCACGTGCAGCAGCACGTCGCGCCCGGTGAAGCGCCAGCAATCGGCGAGCACCGCGCCGTTCGAGGCGATGTTGCCGTGGGTCACCATGGCACCCTTCGAGCGGCCGGTGGTGCCCGAGGTATAGATGATGACGGCGAGGTCGCCGTCGGCCATCGGCACCGTTTCGAACCGGTCGGCTGCGCCCGCGAGCCCCTCGGCGAACGATCCGCCGCCGTGCTCGTCGAGGGTGAAGAGGTGCGCCTTGCCCGATGCGCAGCCGAGGTCGGCGAAGGTCGAGCGCATCTCGGGCCGGCACACGACCACGCGCGGCTCGGCGTCGTTCAAGAAGTAGGCGAGCTCCCCGCGCTGATAGGCGGTGTTGAGCGGCAGGAAGGCGAGCCCGGCGCGCAGCGCGCCGAGGTAGAGGAACAGCGCCTGCGGCGACTTGTCCACCTGCGCGGCGACGCGGTCGCCCTTCGCGAGCCCGAGGCCGGTCAGGAACGAGGCGGCGCGCGCCGTTTCCCGGTCGAGGTCCGCGTAGGTGTAGACCCTGCCGTTCCCGGTTTCGAGAAACGGCGCCTGCGGTCGCGCGGCGAGGCCGCGGGTAAAGAAAGCGTAGGCGTTCATGGCGCGGTGCGGCGCGGGTCCGCGGGGCGCGGGCGGCGTAGAATACCGGCCCGAATCGTAGCAGGCCGGTCCGAACCGCGCGGGGAGCGCGCGCCGCGCCCCGCGACGCACTCGAAAGGCTCGCCGCCCATGGCGCAACGCACGCTCACCCGCATCCTCGCGACCACGCTGCTCGCCGCCGCCGCAGGATGCGCCGAGGTCGGGCTCTACACCACCGACACGTCCCGCGAGAACGAGCTCGCCGCGCAGACCAAGGCGGGCCTGCGGTCGGGCGAGGTGGTGACGCTCAAGACCGAGATGAAGATCCGCACCATCGGGCGCGAGTCCTTCATCGGCATCCTCACCGAAGCGCCCAAGCCTGCCGGCGCGGTGATCCTGCTGAACGACAAGGGCCTCGGACCCGACGCGGGCGTCGTCGGCCGGCTGCGCACGGCGTTGCCCGAGCGCGGCTACACCACGCTCTCCATCCAGCAGCCGGTGCTCGGCGCGAGCGCCCAGCCGAAGGAATACGAGTTCCTGTTCGAGGACGCTGGCGACCGCATCGGCGTCGCCGTGAAATACCTGCAAGCGAAGGGCTATTCCCGCATCGCGCTGATCGGCTACGGGACCGGCGCGCGCATGGCCGAGTTCTACGTCAACTTCGTCGGCGACAACCCGATGTTCGCCTGGGTGCCGGTCTCCATCGCCACGGGCGAGTTCGGGCGCACCGGCGGCATCCGCCTGCCCACGCTCGACATCTACGCGGAGAGCGACAGCGGCGAGGTCGTGAACGGCGCGCCGGTGCGCGCGGCGCTCCTGCGCACCACGCCGAAGTCCTACCAGCTGCGCGTCGCGGGCGCGAGCGCGTCCTACACCGGCAAGGAGCGGCAGCTCGCGGCGGACATCGCGCGCTTCCTCGACGGGGCCACCCGGTAGCGATGCTCGCTCCCGCAGAGTTCGGGCTCGTCGTGCGCGCGCTCGCGTTCGCGGCGGCCAAGCACCGCAACCAGCGGCGCAAGGATCCCGCCGCATCGCCCTACATCAACCATCCGATCGCCCTGGTCGACGTGCTCGTGAACGAAGCGGGCGTCACCGACCCCGAGGTGATCGCGGCGGCGCTCCTGCACGACACGATCGAGGACACCATGACCACCGCCGCAGAGCTCGAGGCGGCCTTCGGGCCGCGTGTGCGGCGCATCGTCGAGGAGGTCACCGACGACAAGGACCTGCCCAAGGAGGAGCGCAAGCGGCTGCAGATCGAGCACGCCCCGCACCTCTCGCCGGCGGCGCGCATCGTGAAGCTCGCCGACAAGATCACCAACCTCCGGGACGTGGCGGCGCACCCGCCGCACGGCTGGACGCTCGACCGCCGGCGCGAGTATTTCGACTGGGCGAAGCGGGTCATCGACGGGCTGCGCGGTGCGCACCCCGTGCTCGAGGCGCTCTTCGACCGCGCGTATGCCGCGCGGCCCTGAGCGGCGCGGCGCGTGCGCGCCGCCGGTTTCCATGACGAGCCGACCATGATCGAACGCACCCTCTTCACCTCCGAGCACGAGCTCTTCCGCGCTTCCTTCCGCCGCTTCCTCGAGGAGGCGGTGCGGCCGCACTACGACGCGTGGGAGGACCAGGGCTACGTCGACCGTGCGGTGTGGCGCAAGGCCGGCGCGCTCGGTTTCCTCTGCCCGACGATGCCGGAGCGCTACGGCGGGGCGGGCGTGGACCGCCTCTACAGCGCGGTGGTCTTCGAGGAGATCGGCCGCAGCGGATTCACCGGCCTCGGCTTCGGGCTGCACTCGGACATTGTCGCGCCCTACCTCCTCGCCTACGGCAACGACGCGCTCAAGGAACGCTATCTCCCCGCGATGGCGCGCGGCGAGACGATCGGCGCGATCGCGATGAGCGAGCCGGCCGCGGGTTCCGACCTCCAGGGGATCCGCGCGACCGCCGTGCGCGACGGGGACGTCTGGGTGCTGAACGGCTCCAAGACCTTCATCACCAACGGCTGGCACTGCGACCTCGTGATCGTGGTCGCCAAGACCGACCCGGCGCGCGGCGCGAAGGGCACGAGCCTCTTCGTGGTCGACACCGGCATGCCCGGCTTCACCAAGGGCAGGCGGCTCAAGAAGGCCGGGCTCAAGGCGCAGGACACGGCGGAGCTCTTTTTCGACGGGGTGCGCGTGCCCGCGGGCAACCTGCTCGGCCGTCCGGGCGAGGGCTTCGTCTACCTCATGCAGGAGCTCGCCTGGGAGCGGATGCAGATCGCGATCCTCGCGGTCGCCGCCTGCGAGGCGGCGCTCGAGCAGACGATCGGCTACACGCGCGAGCGCCACGCGTTCGGATCGCCGATCATCGGCTTCCAGAACACGCGCTTCACGCTCGCGGAGCTCAAGACCGAGGTGCAGGTGGCGCGCGTGTTCGTCGACCGCTGCATGGAGCTCCTCGTCGCGGGCAGGCTCGACGCGCCGACCGCGGCGATGGCGAAGTACTGGACCACCGAGCTGCAGGGCAAGGTCATGGATGCCTGCCTGCAGCTCCACGGCGGCTACGGCTACATGTGGGAATACCCGATCGCGCGCGCGTGGGCCGACGCGCGCGTGCAGCGCATCTACGGCGGCACCAACGAGATCATGAAGGAGATCATCGCGCGCACGCTCTAGCCGGCGTGCCGCGAGGCGAGGCGATGGCGATCCCGGGCTACAGCGTCGCGACGCTCCCCGACTTCGTCGGCAGGGAGCTCGGCGTCTCGGGCTGGGTCGTCGTCGGCCAGGACCGCATCGACGCGTTCGCCGAATGCACCGGCGACCGAAACTGGATCCACGTCGACGTGGCGCGGGCGCGGCGCGAGAGCCCGTTCGGCGGCCCGATCGCGCACGGCTACCTGTCGCTGTCGCTGCTCGCGTCGCTCGCGATCGAGATCGGCGTGCTGCCGCCGGACGCCGCGACGGCCCTCAACTACGGCATCGACCGGGCCCGCTTCATGACGCCGGTGAGGGCCGGCGCGCGCGTGCGCAACCGCGTCGAGCTCGTGGCGGTCGAGCCGCAGCGCGGCGGGCGGATCCTCGTCAGGCTGAAGAACACGCTCGAGATCGAGGGCGAGGCGCGGCCCGCGCTGGTCGCCGAGACGCTGGCGCTGATCCTCGCGGACCGCAGCCCGGCGCCGCCGGGCGTGCAGAAAAATGGATAGCGCGCCGGGGGCAAGCGCCCCAGAATCGCGCCCCGATTCGTCCCGACCGACCAGGAGGAGGGGAAAGCCCATGAACCGATCCGCTCCGGGCCTGCTGGCCCTCGCGGCCGCGGCCGCCGTGGCCGGCTGCGCCACGACCACGCCCGATCTCACGCCCAAGGACGCGCACCCCGCGACCCTGGCAGCCAATGCTGCGGTGGCGAAGACGCTTCCCTTCGCGAACCGGCAGGACTTCGAGGACGCCCGCCGCGGGTTCATCGCGACCATCCCCAACGCCGAGGTCAAGGCGGCCAACGGCCGGGTGATCTGGAGCCTCGCGGGCTACCGGTTCCTCGAGAGCGACCGCGTGCCCGACACGGTGAACCCGAGCCTCTGGCGCCAGGCGCAGCTCAACCAGTTCCACGGCCTCTTCAAGGTCACCGAGCGCGTCTACCAGGTGCGCGGATTCGACCTCTCGAACATGACCATCATCGAGGGCGACACCGGCCTCATCGTGATCGACCCGCTCATCTCCACCGAGGTCGCCAGGGCGGGTCTCGAGCTCTATGGGCAGCACCGCCCGAAGAAGCCGGTGGTCGCGGTGGTGTACACGCACAGCCACGTGGACCACTTCGGCGGCGTGCGCGGCATCGTCGACGAGGCCGACGTCAAGTCGGGCAAGGTGAAGATCCTCGCGCCGCACGGCTTCATGGAGTACGCCGTCTCGGAGAACGTGATCGCCGGGAACGCGATGAGCCGCCGCGCGCAGTTCCAATTCGGCCCCGAGCTCCCGCGCGGGGAGAAGGGCCAGGTCGACACCGGGCTGGGCCGCACCGTCTCGGTGGGCACGATCTCGCTGATCGCGCCCACCGACATCATCGAGCGGGCCTCCGACAAGCGCGTGGTGGACGGCGTCGAAATGGTGTTCCAGCTCACGCCCGGCACCGAGGCCCCGGCGGAGATGAACATCTACTTCCCGCAGTTCCGCATGCTGAACATCGCGGAGAACGTCACCCACAACATGCACAACCTGTACACGATCCGCGGCGCGGAGATCCGCGACGCCGTCGCCTGGTCGGCGTACATCGAGCAGGCGCGCGACCTCTTCGGCGACAGGACCGACGTGATGATCGCGCAGCACCACTGGCCGAGGTGGGGCCAGGCGAGCGTCAACGAGATGCTCGCGAAGCAGCGCGACCTCTACAAGTACATCCACGACCAGTCGGTGCGGCTGCTCAACCAGGGCTACACCCCGCGCGAGATCTCGGAGCTGATCCGGCTGCCGGCGAGCCTGGAGAACGAATGGTCAGCGCGCGGGTACTACGGCACGCTCGCGCACAACGCGAAGGGGGTGTACCAGAAGTACCTCGGCTGGTACGACGCGAATCCCGCAACGCTGAACCCACTGCCGCCCGCGGAGTCGGCCAAGCGCTACGTCGAGTACATGGGCGGCGCGAGCGCCGTGATCGACCGCGCGCGCGCCGATTTCCGCAGCGGCAACTTCCGGTGGGTCGCCGAGGTGATGAACCAGGTCGTGTTCGCCGACCCGGCGAACATGCAGGCGCGCGCGCTCGCCGCGGACGCCCTGGAGCAGCTCGGCTACCAGAGCGAAGCGGGCACCTGGCGCAACGCGTATCTGATGGCGGCGAAGGAGCTGCGCACCGGCCCGCCGAAGGTGCCCGCCGTCTCGACGGTGAGCCCCGACGTCATCCGGGCGATCCCGCTGTCGCTCTTCTTCGATTTCCTCGCGGTGCGGCTCGACCCGGCGAAGGCCGAGGGCAAGCGCATGGTCATCAACTGGGTGTTCCCGGACACCAACCAGCAGGTGCGCATGAACCTCGAGAACTCCGCGCTCACCCACGTGATGGGCAAGCAGGCGCCCGACGCCGACGCCACCGTGACGCTCAACCGCGCGACGCTCGACCAGATCACGCTGCGGCAGAAGACGTTCGTCGACGCAGCGAAAGCCGGCGAGGTCAGGATCCAGGGCAACGGCGCCAGGGTGCAGGAGCTCCTCGGCATGCTCGTGGAGTTCAACCCGGTGTTCGCCGTCGTCACGCCGAACCCGACGATCTGCGCCACGGTTCCGGGCGACCCGGCCTGCCGGCCTGCTGCGCCGGCCAAATGAGCCTCGCGCCGGGGCGCCGCGGGGCGGCCGGCCGCGGCCCGGCCGCACGCACGGGCCGCCCCCGTCACGAACCGCGGTTCAGTGTCGCGGACGGGGGCTCGCCGAACACCGCCCGGTAGTCGGCCGCGAATCGTCCGAGATGGAAGAACCCCCACTTGGTCGCCACGTCGGTCACCGAGCCCACGCGGCCGGTGCCGCGCATCAGGTCTTGGCGTGCCCAGGAGAGGCGGCGCAGCGTCAGGAACTTCTTGGGACTGATCCCGTGCACCTCCTGGAAGGCGCGTTCGAGCGTGTGGAGGCTGGCGCCGACGGCGCTGCACAGCTCGTCCACGCGCAGCGGATCGCCAGCGCGGGATTCCAGATAGTCCTCGACCCGGCGGACGAGGCCGAAACGGTCGGCCGCCGAGGCCCGCGACCCGGGCGCGGCGGCGGCAGGCCGTTCCGCGAGCGCGCGCACGAACGCCGCGAGGAGCTCCTCCTGCGCCCAGTCGCGTTCCTGCGGCGTCACCCGGACGGCCGGGTCGCGGTCGGACCCGATCACCGGTCGCACCTCGGCGATGGCGGCGCGCAGCGCGGCCCGCGCGGCGTCGGGAACGGGAACGACGCCGACATCGCGTGAATCGAGCTCGACGCCAAGGCGGGCGAGCAGCGAGCGCGTGACCTGCAGGGAGATCCATTCGGTCTCGGGCGCGAGGCGGAAGTAGAGCTCGCCGCGCTCGGGCATCACGATGACGTCGTTCGGCCGCACGGGCCGCCCGGCGAGGCGGCCTTCGCCCGCGGAGCGGGTGATGACGCCCACGCTGACGCGATCGGTGGGGAGCCCGCCTGCCGCGAGCAGCGCGAGGTTGTAGCGACCCCAATCGATGCGCGCCACGCTCGACTCCGACCGCTGGATCGAGCCCTGGAAGCGTCCCTTCTCGAGCTGCACGTGCTCCAGCTCGCTGCGCTGGAGCGCGTCCGTCATCGTCCCCGGGTCGAACGCATCGAACACGATTGCCCGGACTGCCGGCGTCTGCTCGGGCGGCTGAGCCACGGGCGTCTCCTGTCGAAATCCGGATAGCGGGCGGCCAGTCTAGTCCCCAAACTGCGCACCGAACAAGACGCGCCGCCGCATGGCGCCAAGAGGGCCCGGGGACCGCGGGCCGCCCGGCCGAAGGAGGACCGACCCGTGATCAACGTCGCCGCGAACCGGCAGCGCGACGTCGTGCTGCTACCGGAGAAGACCGCCATCGCGTTCGGCGACCGGCGGCTCTCGGACGCCGAGCTCGACGGCGCCGCCGATCGGGTCGCCAACGGCCCCGGAGCGCTCGGGATGGGCTCGGGAGGTCGGTGGGCGAAGCCGTCCGGGGGCACGGAGGCTCGCATCGCCGACGGGAAGGGCGCGCCGGTGCCGCCCGGCGCCGAAGGCGAGGTCATGATCCCCGGGCACAGTGTCAGGAAGGGTCACTACACCCGGCCCGAGGCGACCGCGAAGGCGATCCGAGACGGCCGGTTCCACGGGCGGCGACATCGGCGCATGGACGAGAGGGGCAACGTCCGCATCGTCGACCGCCGCGAGGCCATGATCGTCCGCGGCGGCTTGAACGCGTATCCGCGCGGGCCGGAGGAAGTGCCGATGACGCGCCATGCGATCGCCCACGCGGCGGTGATCGGCGTGCCGCACCAGACCCACGGCGAGCAGGTGAAGGCGGGGATCGTGCTCAATCCGGGCAAGACGGCACCGGCCGACGCGATCGTCGCCTGGTGCAGGGTGTGCAAGGCTGCCTACAAGTCCCCGCGTCGGGTCGAGATCGTCGCGTCGCTGCCCATGACGGCGACCGGCGAGATCCGCGTGTGCGAGCCGGGGCGCTCCTGAACGGCCGCCGCCGCGCCGCCCGCCGCAACCGAGCGACCCTCGCCATGCCCGCGCTCTCGGTCATCGACCTCGCGATGTTCCTGCTCGAGACGGAAGAGCGGCCGTTCAACATCGGGCCGCTCATCATCCTCGAACCGCCGGCGGGGTCCCGCGGCCGCTTCGCGGACAGGCTCGTCGCGCGGATGCTCCAGCGCCCGCTCGGCAGCCCGTTCAACTATCGGCTCAGGACGCCGCTCGCCGGCGTGCCGTTCCTCGAGGCCGACGAGCGTGCGGACCCCGCCGGGCACCTGCATCGGCTGACCATCGACCCGCCCGGCTCGATGGACCAGCTGTGCGCGACCGTCTCGCGGCTCCACGAGACCCGCCTCGACCGGTCGCGGCTCCTCTGGGACCTCTACGTCATCGACGGTCTCGCGGGCGGCGAGGTCGCGCTCTACGGCAAGGTGCACCACGGCATCATCGACGGTCGCACCTTCGTGAAAGTCGTGTCGGGCTGGCTCGCGGCCTCGCCGCGCGAAAGGACGGTGCGGGCGATGTGGGAAGGCGTGCCGCGCGCACCGCGCGAGAGCCGGGAGCGCGCTTCGCTCGCGGACCGTGTCGGGCGCGCGCTGCGCCGCGCCGCCGGGACGACCGCATCGGTCGCCCGGCTCTACCGGATGCTCGGGGGGCAGGCGCTCGCGACCGCCGGCCTGCGCAGCGGCCTCCCGCTTCCCCTGCTCGGCGTGCCGAAGGCGTTCCGGGGGCGCGCGCACGCGGAGCGCTCGTTCGCGTTCTGCACGCTGCCGCTGGCGGACGTCAGAGCGGTGGGCAAGGCGAATGGCGCCACGGTGAACGACGTGCTGCTCACCGTGCTCGACATGGCCATGGCGCGCCTGCTGCGGGAGCGTGGGGAATTGCCCGACCAGCCGCTCGTCGCGGACATGCCGCTCGCACTCGCCGACGCGCACGGCGGGAACCGGATCGCGGTCCTCCAGTTCCCTCTCGGCGCACCCGGCCTGGCGCCGCTCGCGCGTCTCGCGGCGGTCCGCGAGTCGGCGCACCGGGTCAAGGACGTGGTGAGGCGCGAATCGGCCGAGACGGTGATGCTCTACACGACGCTCGTGCACGCCCTGCCCGCCCTCGTCGAGCGCCTCGGCGCGAAGCGCGGGCTCGCGGTCAGCAACGCGCTGATCTCGAATCCGTTTGGCCTGCCCGAGGAGCGCTACCTGATGGGCGCACGCGTCGCGCTCGCGCTGCCGGTCCCGGTCGTGGCGGCGGGCCAGACGCTCAACGTGACCGCCGTGACGCTCGCCGACAGGCTCCAGCTCGGGTTCCTCGCCCTGCCCAACGCGGTGCCCCACGTCGGGAAGCTCGCGGCCCACACCGTGGACGCATTCGCAGAGCTGAAGCGCGCGACCTCCGGGACAGCGCTGGCTCCGCCGCGGGCGGGTCGCCGGCCGAGTGCCGAAGCGACGAAGCGCGGCGCGGTTCCCGCGGCCGGGCGCACGGGAGCGCGCCCGGCCGGCAGGCGGCGCAGGGCCGCCGCGGGCGGGTAGCACGCCATCCTCGCGCCAGGGAGACAGACCCATGACAGGAAAGCGATTCGATTTCGACTGGCTCGTCGTCGGCTCCGGGTTCGGCGGCAGCGTGTCGGCGCTCCGCCTCGTGGAGAAGGGCTACAAGGTCGGCGTGCTCGAATGCGGCCGGCGTTACCGCGACGAGGACTTCGCCCGCAGCACCTGGCAGCTCCGCAGGTTCCTCTGGGCGCCATTCCTGGGGCTGCGGGGCATCCTGCGCCTCTCGCCGTTCAAGGACATCTTCATCGCGAGCGGGGCGGGCGTCGGCGGCGGCAGCGTCGTCTATGCGAACACACTCTACCGGGCGCACCCGGCGTTCTTCGCGAACCCGCAATGGGCCGGGCTCGACGACTGGGCCGGCGCGCTCGCGCCGCACTACGACACCGCGGAGCGCATGCTCGGCGTCCGGAAAGTGCCGTTCGAGAGCGACGGGCAGAGGCTCCTGAAGGAAGTCGCGGCGGCCTTCGGCGTCGCCGATACGTTCACGCGCACGCCGTGCGGCGTGTTCTTCGGCGAGCCGGGCCGGACAGTGCCCGACCCGTATTTCGGCGGCACGGGGCCGGACCGCACCGGATGCACGCGCTGCGGCGCGTGCATGGTGGGCTGCCGCGTCGGCGCGAAGAACACCCTGCTCAAGAACTACCTCTGGTTCGCGGAGAAGAAGGGCGTCGAGGTCTTGGCCGAGCGCCAGGTCGTGGACATCGAGCCGATCGGCGCGGCGGACGGCTCGGACGGCTACGTCCTCACCACCGTCCGCCCCGGCGCGTGGTTCGTCAAGCGGCGGCGGACGTTCACCGCGAAGGGCGTCGTGCTCGCCGCGGGCGCCCTGGGCACGAACCGCCTGCTCGCGCACTGCAAGCACACCGGCTCGCTGCCGGCGATCAGCGATCGCCTGGGCAGCCTGGTGCGCACGAACAGCGAGGCGGTGCTTGCGGTCACGCTGCCGCGCAGCACGAAGCTCGAGCCGTGGCGCGACGTCGCCATCAGCGCGAGCATCCACCCGCGCCACGACACGCACATCGAGTTCGTCACCTACGGTCCGAAGGGCGACTTCATGTCGTCGTTGTTCACGCTGCTCGTCGGCGACGGGACGCGCATCACCCGGCCGCTCAAGCTCCTTGCCGCCATCCTGCGCCATCCGATCCGGTTCGCGAAGAGCGTCTGGCCGTGGGGCTGGGGGCGCCGCACGCTCGTGCTGCTCGTCATGCAGAGCCTCGACAACGCGATCGCGTTCCGGGCGAAGCGTCGCTGGTTCGGGGGCGGCGTCGCCCTCACCACCGAGCAGGATCCCGAGAAGCCCAACCCCACCTACATCGACGTCGGGAACCAGGTGGCCGAATGGCTGCAGGAGAAGACGGGTGGCGTCGCGCAGAGCCTGGTGCTCGAAGCGCTGGCGAACATTCCCACCACGGCGCACATCCTCGGCGGCGCGGTGATCGGCAAGGACGCGAGCACCGGCGTGATCGACCGCCGCAACCGGGTGTTCGGCTACGAGAACCTCCTGGTGTGCGATGGCGCGGCGATGCCGGCGAACCCGGGCGTCAACCCTTCGCTTACGATCACGGCGATCGCCGAGTACGCGATGAGCCACGTCCCCCCCGCGGCGGCTGCCCGTGACGCGGCGCGGCCGGAGCGCGCCGCGTCACGCCGCGCAACGGCCTGAACGGAGCGGCACGACCATGAGCACCGAGATCGACCGGATGCACCGCGTCCTCGCAGCGCAGCGCGTCGCGTTCGCGAATCATCCCTATCCCTCGCTGGCAGAGCGCAAGCGGAAGCTGCGGGCCCTGACCGCGGCGCTCAGGCGCCACCAGGACCGCATCGTCGCCGCGGTGGACGCGGATTTCGGCGCTCGCTCGGCCGCCGAGACGAAGCTCGTCGAGGTGATCGGCCCGATCCTCGCGGCGAACCATGCGCTCGCGAGCCTGCGCCGGTGGATGAAGCCGCGCCGCCGGCGCACCGAGCTCCTGTTCCTCTCGAACACCGCGCGGGTCGAGTATCAGCCGAAGGGCGTGGTCGGCATCATCACGCCGTGGAACTTTCCCCTCTACCTCGCGCTCGGGCCGCTCGTCGCCGCGCTCGCCGCCGGCAACCGCGCGATGGTCAAGATGTCGGAGTTCTCGCCGCGCACCACCGCGCTGCTCGCGGAGATGCTGGGCGGGATCTTCGGCGAAGACGAAGTCGCGGTCTTCGGCGGCGAGCTCGAGGAAGCGCAGGCGTTCGCGCGCCTGCCGTTCGACCACATCGTCTTCACCGGCTCGCCCGCAGTGGGCCGGCTCGTGATGAAGGCCGCGGCGGAGAACCTCGTGCCGGTCACGCTCGAGCTCGGCGGGAAGTCGCCCGCGCTCATCGCGCCCGGCGCCGACCTCGCCGACGCCGCGAAGCGCATCGCCCACGGCAAGGCGTTCAGCAGCGGCCAGGTGTGCGTGGCGCCCGACTACGCCCTCGTCCCGCGGGACATGGTGGACGCCTTCGCGGAAGCGGTCGCGGACGCGTTCCGGCGCATGTATCCGCAGGTGCCAGGCAACGCCGACTACACGGCGATCGTGACCGAACGGCACGCGCGGCGCCTCCACGACCTCGTCGCCGACGCCCGCGCGAAGGGCGCGCAGGTGCTGGCCGCGGGCGACGACGACGCCGGGCGGCGCGTCGCGCTGAGGATCGTCACCGGCGTGCGGGAGGACATGGGGGTCGCGAGCGAGGAGATCTTCGGGCCCGTCCTTCCGGTGGTGCCGTACGACTCGATCGACGAGGCGGTCGCGTACATCGCGGCGCGCCCCCGGCCGCTCGCGCTCTACGCCTTCGGCCTCGATGGCGCCGAGCTCGAGCGCGTGAAGCGGCGCACGCATGCGGGCGGTATGTCGGTCAACGACTGGGGCTGGCACGCCTTCAATCACGACCTGCCGTTCGGCGGCACCGGCAATTCCGGCATGGGCAGCTATCACGGCGAAGAGGGCTTCCGCGAGCTCTCGCACGCGAAGGCGATCTACCGGCGCCACCGGTTCTTTCCCGTCGGGCTGTTCTATCCGCCCTACGGCAACTGGGTGCAGCGCGCGGTGATGCGGTTCTACCTGGGCAAGCCCGGCTCTTCGCCCGCCGGCGCGGGGGAACGGCCCGCGGCCGGCTGAGGCGGCGTTCGGCCGCGCGATCGCGCGGCACCGCGACGCCCCATTACCCGGTCGGCGCGAGGCGGCGGGCCGACGGAGCGATCGCGCGCGGCGCGCGCGCGGGAAAGGCGCCGAGGCCACGGACCGCCGTGCGGAGCGCGAGATCGCCGCGCTCGCGGCGATCGGCCGAGCCCGCCACGGGCTCCCGCCCTCGCGGCTTCGGCTCACCGCGATGACCGGCGCTGCGCGAGCTCGCCGCGCTCGCGGCGTAACGCCGCTTCGCTCGCGATGACCGGCGCTGCGCGCTGGTCAGTTGTCGATTCTGGCGCCGGAGGCTTTCACCACCTGCGCCCACTTCGCGATCTCGGCTTTCACGAAATCGGCGAACTGCGCCTGCGGCCAGCCGCCGGCGGTCGCGCTCTGGTTCGCCCAGATCTCCCGGATCTGCGGATCCTGGAGCGCCTTGGCGACCTCCGCCTGCATCCGGTCGATCACCGGCTGCGGCGTGCCCTTGATCGCCCACAGCGCATACCAGGTCTGCACCTCGTAGCCGGGCACGCCCGCCTCCTGCAGCGTGGGGACGTCGGGCAGGACCGGCGAGCGCGTCTTCGTCGTGACCGCGAGCGGCCGCAGCTTCTGCGCCTTGATCTGCGGCGCGGAGGTGCCCATCCCGTCGAACGCGAGGTCCACCTGGCCCGCGAGCAGATCCTGCATCATCGGCCCGGCGCCCTTGTAGGGGATGTGCGTCATGTCCGTCCCGGTCGAGGTCTTGAAGAGCTCGGCCGCGAGGTGGTGCGAGGTGCCGTTGCCGGCGGAGCCGAAGTTGAGCTTGCCGGGATTCTTCTTCGCGTAGTCGATCAGCTCCGCGAGGCTCTTCACCGGCACGCTCGGGTGCACGACGACGACGTTGGGCACCAGCGCGATCATGGTCACCGGCACGAAGTCGGTGAGGAGGTCGTAGGCGAGCCGGTTGTAGAGCGACACCGCGATGGTGTGGTGCACCGCACCGACGAACCAGGTGTAGCCGTCCGGGGGCTGCTTCGAGGCCACGCCCGCGCCGAGCGTGCCGCCGGCGCCGCCGAGGTTCTCGATCACGACCTGCTGGCCGAGCTGCTTGGAGAGCTGCGCCGCGAGCGGCCGCGCGAACGCGTCGGTGCCGCCCCCCGCGGGGAACGGGTTGATCCAGCGGATGGGCTTCTGCGGCCAGGCCTGGGCTTGCGCTGCGAGCGGCAGCGCGGACAGCGCGGCGGCGACGAGCGCGGCGCCGAACCTGCGTCGGTCGATCATGGTTCTCCTCCGGATGGTGTGAAGCGCCGCCGTCTGTTGGCCGACGGTCGGCAGGACTCGCGGGCGGGAGTGTGCCACAGCGCGACCGCGCCGCAATGCGCCAGACGGCAGCGGTCAGGGATCAGCAGTCGGGCACCAGGAATCGGCGATTGGGCGCCGGATCGGGTTCCGGTCCCCTGATCGGCGCTCGGGCGCCCGGTCACGGGCTGTCAGCAGGCCGGGGTCGCGTTCGCTGCCCGCTCGGCGACCGCGCCCTCGCGCAGGAGCCGCTCGATGTCGGCCGCGCCGAAGCCGGCCTCGGCAAGCACCTCGCGCGTGTGCTCGCCATAGATAGGCGCCGGCCGCCGCACGCCGCCGGGCGTCGCCGAGAACTTGATCGGCAGGCCGAGCGCCTTCGTGCGGCCCGCAACCGGATGCTCCGTTTCGACGACCATCTGCCGCGCCGCGACCTGCGGGTCGGCCAGCATCTCGCCGACGGTGTTGACGGGGCCGGCAGGGACGCCCGCGGCGTCGAATTCGGCGAGCCATTCGGCCGTGCGCCTGCGCCGGAACAGGTCGCCGAGGATCCGCGTGAGCGCGCCGAGGTTCGCCATGCGGTCGGTGTTGGTGCGAAAGCGCGGGTCCCCGATGAGCTCGGGCGCGCCGAGGATGCGCGCGATCCGCTCCCAGTTCGCCTGGTTGGCGCCCCCCACGTTGAGCCAGCCGTCCGCCGTGGGGAACGCCTGGTAAGGGGCGGTGAGGATGTGCGCCGAGCCGGTCGGCCCCGGCGACACGCCGGTGGCGAAGAACATCGCCGCGTGCCAATAGGTCTGCTGCACCGCGGCCTCCATGAGGGACGTGTCCACGAGCTGCCCCTCGCCCGTCTTCAGCCGGTGCACGTAGGCGGAAACCACACCGAGCGCGGCGAGGATGCCGGCGTTGATGTCGGCGATGGAGCTGCCGCTCTTGGCTGGCGCGCCGCCCGGCTCGCCGGTGATCGCCATGATCCCGGCGAAGCCCTGTGCGATGAGGTCGAAGCCCCCTTTGTCCGCGTAGGGCCCGGTGCGCCCGTAGCCGGAGATCGAGCAGTAGATGAGCCGCGGGTTGGCCGCACGCAGCGTCTCGTAGCCGATCCCGAGCCGCTCCATCGTCCCCTTGCGGTAGTTCTCGGTGACGACGTCGGCGCGCGCGGCGAGCCGGCGCACCACTTCCCTGCCACCCTCGGTCTTGAGGTCCACGGCGATCGAGCGCTTGTTGCGGTTGAGCGCCATGAACGCCGCCGACTCGCCTTTCACGCTCGGCTCGGCGTAGCCGCGGGCGTCGTCGCCGCCGGGGATCTTCTCCACCTTGACGACGTCGGCGCCCAGGTCCGCGAGCAGCATCCCGCAGGTCGGGCCCGCCATGATCTGCGCGAGCTCGACCACCTTCAGGCCCGCGAGCGGCCCGCTCATCGCTTCACTTGCCGACGAACTCGGGCGCGGTCTTCTCGAGGAACGCCTGCACGCCGCGGCGGAAGTCCTCGGTGCCGAACGCGGCGAAACCCTCGTCGCGCTCCTCGGGCGTGAGCGGGCGGGGATCGGCGAGCCGCCGCGCGAACCTCTTGTGCCAGCGGTGCACGAGCGGCGCCCCCGCGGCGATGCGCTTCGCCGTCGCATAGGTCTCTTCCTCGATCCGGTCGTCGGCGACGACGCGGTTCACGAGGCCCTTCTCCTTGGCCTCGAACGCCCCGAACACCCGCGCCTCGAGCAGGATCTCCAGCGCGGCGGCGCGGCCGACGAGGTCGACGAGGACGGCGAGCTCGTCGTAGGCCATCACCACGCCGAGATTCGCCACCGGCACGCCGAAGCGGCTCGACTCGCCCGCGAGCCGCAGGTCGCAGGCCGCGGCGATCTCGAGGCCCCCGCCGATGCAGGCGCCCCGGATCATCGCGATGGTCGGGTGGCGGCACGCGCCCACGGCCGCGATCGCCTCGGCGATCAGCCGCCCGTAGTCGCGCGCGGCGGCGACGCTCGAGCGCTCGCGCGCGAACTCGGCGATGTCGGCGCCCGCCGCGAACGCCTTGTCGCCGGCGCCGCGCAGCACCACCACGCGCAGCGTGTCGTCGGCGTCGAGCTCCCGCATCGTGGCGGCGAGGCGCTCCCACATCGCCTTGTCGAGCGCATTCAGGCGCTCCGGCTTGTTGAGGACGACGGTGGCGACGGCGTTGTGGACGACGTGGTAGACCGGGGCGGACATGGAAGAAGACCTTGAACGCAGAGGGCGCAGAGTATCGCAGAGCGATGCGGTCGGGGCTGGGCTCACCGGGAACGCGGCCGAACGGGCAGTCGGGAAGCCCCCGTCCGCGTCCTCGGCGCCGTCCGCGGCTGAAGTCCTCAGGCCGCCTTTTTCCCGGGCGCGCGCGCCGCGGCGGCGAGGTAATCCATCGCCGCCTGCACGCCGCCCTGCCTGTGCGGCACGCCGGCGAGCTCGAGACCCATCTCGACGCCGGCGAGCGTGCCCGCGAGCATGAGGTCGTTGAAGTCGCCGAGGTGGCCGACGCGGAACACCTTGCCGGCCACCTTGCCCAGACCGGTGCCGAGCGACATGTCGAAGCGCTCGAGGATCACCTCGCGCAGGCGGTCCGCGTCGTGTCCGGGGGGGACGAGCACCGCGGTGAGCGAGCTCGAGTACTCCTCGGGCACGGCGCACAGCACCTCGAGCCCCCACGCGCGCACCGCGCGCCGCGTCGCCTCGGCGTGCCGGTCGTGGCGCGCGAAGACGTTCTCGAGCCCCTCCTCGCGCAGCATGGCGAGGGCCTCGCGCAGGCCGTAGAGGAGATTCGTCGCCGGCGTGTAGGGGAAATAGCCGGACGCGTTCGCGGCGAGCATCTCCTCCCAGCTCCAGTAAGACTTCGGCAGCCGCGCCGACTTCGCGGCCGCGAGCGCCTTCTCGCTCACCGCGTTGAATGACAGCCCCGGCGGCAGCATCAGCCCCTTCTGCGAGCCGGCGACGGTGACGTCCACGCCCCACTCGTCGTGACGGTAGTCGATCGACGCAAGCGACGAGATCGTGTCCACGAGGAGGAGCGCGGGGTGGCGCGCCGCGTCGATGGCCTTCCGCACGAGCGGGATGCGGCTCGTGCACCCGGTCGAGGTTTCGTTGTGCACCACGCACACGGCCTTGACGGCGTGGCCGCGGTCTTCGGCGGGGCGCGCCTCGATGGCGGCGAAATCGGCGCCGCGCCGCCAGTCCGTGGGAATGAGCTCGGCCGCGAGGCCGAGGCGCGTCGCCAGCTTGTGCCACAGGGCCGCGAAGTGGCCCGTCTCGCACATCAGCACCCGGTCCCCGGGCGAGAGCGTGTTCACGAGCGCTGCTTCCCACGCGCCGGTTCCCGAGGCGGGGTAGATCACCACCGGCTGGCGCGTGCGAAAGACCTCGCGCAACCCTTCCAGCACCTCACGGCCGAGCCGGCCGAACTCCGGACCGCGGTGGTCGATCGTCGGCATGTCGATCGCCCGCAGCACGCGGTCGGGGACGTTCGTCGGCCCGGGGATCTGCAGGAAATGGCGGCCGGGGCGGTGGCTCATGGCTTCCTCCGGGAACGGGAGCGGAGCCCGGATGCTACCGGCGGCGGGTTGTGGCCGGCAAGGGATTTTTGTATGCAAAATAACAGCCGGCCGTGGTTATTCGGATAAGCCATTGAGTCAGATGGCTTGCCCGGTTACGCCCAAAGCCGTATCCTGTATGCAAATGAACGACCTCGCCGCCACGCCCCGGCTCCTGCACGAAGACGCCACCGATCGCCTGCGCGACATGATCGTCCAGGGTGAGCTCGCGCCCGGCGCGAAGCTCAACGAGCGGGTGCTCTGCGAGCGGCTCGGCGTTTCGCGCACGCCGCTGCGCGAAGCGATGAAGCGGCTCGCCGCGGAGGGACTGGTGGAGCTGCAGCCCAACCGCGGTGCGGCGGTGAAGGCGCTGACGCTCGAGACGCTGCGTGAGACCCTCCAGGTGATGGGCGCGCTCGAGGCGCTCGCCGGCGAGCTCGCCTGCGCGAACGCGAGCGCGGCCGAGCTCGCGGAGCTCCGCGCGCTCACATTCCAGATGCGCGCCCACCACGCGCGCGGCGACCTGCCCGCCTATTTCCGCGAGAACCAGCGCATCCATCTCCTCATCGCCGAGTGCTCCGGCAACGCGACGCTCGCCGCGACTTACCGGACGCTCAACGCCAACGTGCGGCGCGCCCGCTATATGGCGAACCTCACCCGCGAGCGCTGGGACCAGGCGGTGCGCGAGCACGACGAGATCCTCGACGCGCTGGAACGGCGCGACGCGCCGCGGCTCACGGCCCTCCTGCGCGAGCACCTCGGCAACAAGATGGTCTCGGTGCTCGCCGCGATGGACGCCCCCGGCGCCCCGGCCGTGGCCTACGACTGAGGCGGGGCGGCATGAACGGCCGACGCCGAGCGCGCGGAGTGCCGCAGCGAAGCGGTTGCGGTCGCGCGTCGGTGCGGACCCGGCCGCGTCGGGTGCGCGGAACGCGGGCTCCGCGCGCCGGCCGATCGCCCCCGCCGCGGCCCTCTGCGTCCTGCGCGCCCTCTGCGTTGAAGCGTTGAAGGCCCGAGATGGGCCGCCCTCCCGCCAAGAGCTTCACCGTAGCCTTCCACCCGCGCGTGGGCGATGCCGCGCTCGCGCGCCGCCTCGCCCGCGAGGTCGATGGCGAAGTGCTCTTCGACGCGGCCGCGCGCGGGCGCTACGCGACCGACGCCTCGATCTACCAGGTCGAGCCCGTCGGTGTCGTGGTGCCGCGCACGGAGGACGCGGCGCGCACCGCGATCGCGATCGCGGTCGAGGAGGGGATCCCCGTCCTGCCGCGCGGCGCCGGCAGCTCGCAGTGCGGCCAGACGGTGGGCGCGGCGCTCGTCATCGATACGTCGAAATACCTGCGCGAGGTCGTCTCCCTCGACCTCGAGCGACGCGAGGTCACGGTCCAGCCCGGCCTCGTGCTGGATGCGCTCAACGCCGCGCTCGGGAAGCACGGGCTCTGGTTTCCGGTGGACGTTTCCACCTCGGCGCAGGCGACCCTTGGCGGCATGGCCGGCAACAACTCCTGCGGCTCGCGCTCGATCCGTTACGGCAACATGGTGCACAACGTCGTCGCGATCGACGCGCTGCTCGCCTCCGGCGAGCGGATGCGGTTCGGCCCGGCGCCGGAGCTCGAGCGCGCCCCGGCGTCGCACCGCGCGTTCGCCGACAGCGTGCTCGGCGTCGTGCGCCGCGAGGCCGACGAGATCGCGGCGCGCTGGCCGAAGGTGCTGCGCCGCGTGCAGGGCTACAACCTCGACATGGCCGCGGCGAACCTCGCGCACCTGCTCGTCGGTTCCGAGGGAACGCTCGCGTGGTTCGAGCGCCTGACGCTCGCGCTCGCGCCGATTCCGGCGCACAAGGCGCTCGGCGTGGTGCACTTCCCGACGTTCTACCGCGCGATGGACGCCGCGCAGCACATCGTGAAGCTCGATCCCGACGCCGTGGAGCTCGTGGACCGCACCATGATCGAGCTCGCGCGCGACATCCGCGCGTTCCGCGCGACCGTCGAGCGCACCATCGTCGGCGAGCCCGACGCCATCCTGCTGGTCGAGTTCGCCGGCGAGGACGGTGACGCGCAGGTCGCGAAGCTCGAGCGCCTCGCCGAGCTGATGGGCGACCTGGGGCTCCCCGGGAGCGTGGTGAAGGTGACCGACGCGGCCGCGCAGAAGGCGATCTGGGAGGTGCGCAAGGCCGGCCTCAACATCATGATGTCGATGAAGGGCGACGGAAAACCCGTTTCCTTCATCGAGGACTGCGCGGTGCCGCTCGAGCACCTCGCCGAATACACCGACCGCCTGACGCGGGTGTTCGCGAAGCACGGCACCCGCGGCACCTGGTACGCCCACGCGTCCGTCGGGACGCTACACGTGCGCCCGGTGCTCGACATGCGCCGCGACGGGGCGCAGAAGATGCGCGCGATCGCCGAGGAAGCCTGCGCGATGGTGCGCGAGTTCAAGGGCGCCTACTCCGGCGAGCACGGCGACGGCCTGGTGCGCACCGAGTGGATCGAGCCGATCGTCGGTGAGCGCCTCACCCGCGCGCTCGAGGAGGTGAAGGATCTCTTCGACCCGAAGGGGCTCATGAACCCGGGCAAGATCGTGCGCGGCCCGCGCATGGACGACCGCACGCTCTTCCGCTTCAAGCCCGGCTATCGCCCGCTGCCGGTCGAAACCGCCCTCGACTGGTCGGCGTGGGACACGCCGGGCGCGGCGAGCACCGGCTTCGCGGCCGCCGTCGAGATGTGCAACAACAACGGCCACTGCCGCAAGTTCGACGCCGGCACGATGTGCCCGTCGTACCGCGCCACGCGCGACGAGCAGCACCTCACGCGCGGCCGGGCGAACACGCTGCGGCTCGCGGTCTCCGGCCAGCTCGGCCCGGACGCGCTCGCCTCCGACGCGGTGAAGGAGGCGCTCGACCTGTGCGTCTCCTGCAAGGGCTGCAAGCGCGAGTGCCCGACCGGCGTGGACATGGCGCGCATGAAAATCGAGGTGCTGCACCAGTATCACCGCCGGCACGCCCGGAAGGTGAAGGACCGGCTGGTGGCGAGCCTGCCGCGCTACGCGCCGCTCGCGGCGCGCTTCGCCCCGCTCGCGAACGCGCTGCAGCCGCTCGCGAAAGGGTGGCTCGGCCTCGCGGCCGAGCGCTCGCTCCCGACGTGGCACCCCCGCCCGTTCCTTGCGCGATCCCGCCCGGGGGCGCGGGACGGCGCGAGCGGGCACGCCGGCGAAGTCGTCCTCTTCGTGGACACCTTCTCGAACTACTTCGAGCCCGCGATCGCCGAAGCGGCGCTGCGGGTGCTCGAAGCCGCGGGTTACGCGATCACGATCGCGCGCGGCGCGGACGGCGGCCGGCCCCTGTGCTGCGGGCGGACCTTCCTCGCGGCGGGGATGGTGGACGAGGCGCGCGCGGAAGCCGCTCGGCTCGTCGCCGCGTTGGCGCCTTTCGCCGCGCGCGCCGTGCCCATCGTGGGGCTCGAGCCTTCGTGCCTCCTCGGGCTGCGCGACGAGCTCACCGTGCTCGGTCTCGGGCCGCAGGCCGAGCGCATCGCGGGTGCGGCGCTCCTCTTCGAGGAGTTCCTCGCGCGCGAGAAAGGGGCGGGGCGGCTCGCGCTCGCCCTCGCACCCATCGCGGAAAAGCGCGTGCTCCTGCACGGCCACTGCCACCAGAAGGCGTTCGGCGCGATGCCGGCCGTCGCCGAGGCGCTCGCCCTGGTTCCGGGGCTCGCGGTGGAGACGGTCGCATCGTCCTGCTGCGGCATGGCCGGCGCCTTCGGCTACGAGGCCGCGCACTACGACGTCTCGATGAAGATGGCCGAGGCGGCCCTGCTGCCGGCGGTGCGCGCCGCCGATGCCGCGACGCTCGTCGTCGCCGACGGGACGAGCTGCCGCCACCAGATCGCCGACGGCGCGGGACGAGCGGCCCTGCACGTCGCGCAGGTGCTCGCGCGCGCGCTTCCCGCGGCCTGACGCCGCGGCCCTCAGGCGTCCTTACCGCAGCACTGCTTGTATTTCCGGCCGCTGCCGCACGTGCAGGGATCGTTGCGGCCGACCCTGGGCGACGCGCGGCGGATGGGGTCGGGTACGAGCCGCCGCCGCAGCCAATGCTCGAAGTTCTCCTGCACCAGCGCGGCGAGGTCCTCTTCGAGCGCGGCGTCGAGATCGGCCCCTTCGGGAAGGCCGATCAGGCCGGCGCACGCGTGCCGCTCGGCCGGGGTCGCGTCGCCGGCGAGCGCGAGGAACGGCAGCACCAAATCGTGCGCCGCCTCCGGATCGGCCGCGTCCCACGCCGGCTCGGCGAGCGACACGCCCTCGAGATAGCCGCGCGCCCAGCGGGCATAGTCGAGACCCTGCCCACCGGGGCCCGGCGCGAGGATCGGCTCGATGCCGCGCTCCTCGAGGAGGTCGCGCTCGCATTCGTCGGCGAGGCGGCGCACGAGGGGCACGATCCCGCTCGCCGCGACCTCCTCGTCGGCCGGATCGACGCCGAGCGCGATCGGCATCCAGACCGCCTCGGGGATCGGCTGCGGCGCGCTCACCACCGCGCAGAGGAAGCCCTGCAGCTCGTCGGGCAGCATCGCGCGGCCCGCGAGCTTGCCCGTCCCCGCGAGCGCCTCGAGCCGGTCGACCTCCGCGTCGCCGAAGGGCGCCTGCGCCGTGCCCGCCCTCAAGCGGTCGCCTCGCCTTGTGGCGGGGAGGGCGCCGGCGCAGCAGGCGCATCGGCGGGCGCCGGAGCTGCCGCGCCGGTGGCCGGTTCCAGCGCAGCGCCCGGCACCGGCTCGGCCG
>JAOAEA010000032.1 GCA_026417035.1 Burkholderiales bacterium | reverse complement strand
AGATGTGTATAAGAGACAGCCCCCAACAGCTTGCTATGATGTCTGAACATAATCAAGGTTGCGGCCTGGGCTGACCCAGTCTCGGCAGATGGGTGCGGGTGTTGCATTGCCGTCTGCCGAAAATAGCCGCAGCCGCCCCTCCTTGTGCTTCGCATCCCGCGGGTACATGAACACCCCGCCGCGCGAGAGGATCCGGTAGCAGTCGGCGACCATCGAGGCGACCCAGCGCATGTTGAAGTCCTTGCCCCGGGGTCCGTCCTTGCCGGCCAGGCACTCGTCGATGTAGCGGCGCACCGGCGCGCCCCAGTTGCGCATGTTCGACATGTTGATCGCGAACTCGGCGGTGTCGGGCGGGATGCGGATGTCCGGCGCGGTCATGACGAAGCTGCCGAGCTCGCGGTCGAGCGTGAAGCCGACCGTGCCGTTGCCGACGGTGAGCACGAGGATGGTCGTCGGGCCGTAGAGCGCGAATCCGGCCGCGACCTGGTCGCGCCCGCGCTGCAGGAACGCGCGCTCGTCCACGGCGCCTGCGCCCTCGGGCGCGCGCAGCACCGAGAAGATCGTGCCGATCGACACGTTCACGTCGATGTTCGAGGAGCCGTCGAGCGGGTCGAAGAGCAGCAGGTACTCACCGCGCGGATACCGGTGGGGGATCGCGTGCGGCCCCTCCATCTCCTCCGAGGCCATGGCGGCGAGGTGGCCGCCCCATTCGTTGGCTTCGATGAGGATCTCGTTCGAGAGCACGTCCAGTTTCTTTTGCGCCTCGCCCTGGACGTTGTCGGTGCCCGCCGCCCCGAGGACGCCCCCGAGGGCGCCCTTCGACACCGCCACCGAGATCGCCTTGCAAGCGCGCGCCACCACCTCGATGAGCAGCCGCAAGTCCGCGGCGATGATGCCGGCGTCGCGCTGCTGCTCGAGGAGATACTGGGTGAGGGTGATGCGGCGCATGGGTCCTCCAGGGTCCGGCGCGGTTTCGCGTCGCCCCGGATTATCGCCGCCGCCACGCGCCGGCGCAGCGGCGCGGCACGTGCGGTTTGATCTGGCGCAAGCGGGGGCTCGCCGCCCCCGCTATCGTGGATCTTGAGAGGGTCCGCTCGCGGCGAGGGGGAGGGTGGCAATGGAACGCCCCGCGGGAAGGCGCGTCTGCCTCTACGACGCACGGCAGCTCGACGGCATCCTGGATCGCATGGCGCGCAAGGCGGCGGGTCTCCTCACGGGTGAGCCCGGCGTGGTCCTCGTGGGCATCCGCCGCCGTGGCGTCCCTATCGCCGCCATGCTCGAGCGCCGCCTCGCGGAGCGCTTCGGCCTCGGGCCGATCCCGCGCCTCGAGCTCGCGATCAGCCGCTACGCGGACGACCTCACGCTGCTCTACCCGGAAACCCGGCTCGTCGAGGATCCCGCGCACGCGGCGCTCGACCTCGCGGGCCGCACGGTGATGGTGGTGGACGACGTCATGTACCAGGGCCACTCGATGCTGCGCGCGGTCGAGTGGGTGGCGCGCCGGTCGCCTGCCGTGATCCGCACGGTGGTGCTGGTCGACCGCGACGTCGCGCGGCTGCCGGTGCGCACCGACATCGTCGGGGCGCGCCTCGATGTCGCCCCCGGCGACATCATCGAGTGCAACGTGCCGCCCTACGAGCCCGAGTTCCGGATCGACCTGTGCCAGCCCGAGGGCCGCGGATGAGAGAAAAGGATCCGACGCGAAGGACGCGACGAACGGCGAAGTGTGAGGATGCGAACCGGCGGCCGCCGCAGGCCGCGCGTCCGCGCCGGCGCGACGCCCGTGCGTGCGCCGGACCGTCGCTGCTGGACGCCCGATGCCCGATCCTCGATCCTGAGTCCCGAATCCTGAATCCCGAATCCTGAACCCCGCCTCCGCATGTTCCGCAACCGCATCGATGCCGCCGAGCGGCTCGCCGCAGCGCTCGCCCGCTACAAAGGCCAGAACCCGCTGGTGCTCGCCATCCCGCGCGGCGCGGTCGAGATGGGCCGCGTGCTCGCCGACCGGCTCGGCGGCGAGCTCGACGTCGTCCTGGTGCGCAAGCTGCGCTCGCCGTTCTCGCCCGAGTTCGCCGTCGGCGCGATGGACGAGACCGGCTGGGCCTACATCGCTCCGCACGCGGCGAGCGCCGGCGCCGACGACCGCTACCTCGAACGCGAGAAGGCGGTGCAGCTCGACACGCTGCAGCGCCGCCGCCGTGAGTACACGCCCGCGCGGCCGCCGATCGACCCCGCCGGGCGTATCGCCATCGTGGTGGACGACGGGCTCGCGACCGGCGCGACCATGATCGCGGCGCTGCACGCGGTGCGCGCGAGGAAGCCGGCGAAGCTCGTCTGCGCCGTGCCCGTGGCCGCGCCCGACAGCCTCGCAACAGTGCGCCCCTACGCCGACGAGGTCGTCTGCCTCGAGGCGCCGGAACCCTTCTACGCCGTGGGGCAGTTCTACGCCGAGTTCCGGCAGGTCGAGGACGACGAGGTGATCGCGCTGCTGGCGAAGCCGGGCGCGGGCGGGAAGGGCGCGCAATGAGCGCCGCGAGCCGGCTCGTCCACATCCCCTCCGGCCACGCGCGCCTCGAAGGGATGCTCGAAGCGCCGCCCGCGGCATCGGGCGTCGTGCTCTTCGCGCACGGCAGCGGCTCCTCGCGCCTCTCGCCGCGCAACAACTTCGTCGCCGGCGAGCTGCGCGCCGCCGGGCTCGCGACGCTCCTCATGGACCTGCTCACCGCCGAGGAGGACCGCGCCTACCGCACGCGTTTCGACATCGCCCTGCTCACGGAGCGGCTCGCGGACGCCGTGCGCTGGCTGCGCGGCGACACGATGGCCGGGACGCTGCCGTTCGGGCTCTTCGGCGCGAGTACCGGCGCGGCGGCGGCGCTGCAGGTCGCGGCGGCGCTGCCCGGGGAGATCGGCGCGGTGGTTTCGCGCGGCGGGCGGCCGGACCTCGCCGGCGCCGAGGCGCTCGCCAGGGTGCGCGCGCCGACGCTCCTCATCGTCGGCGGCGAGGACTACGGCGTGATCGAGCTCAACGAGGCCGCGCACGCCCGGCTCGCGTGCGCGAAGGAACTGGCCATCGTTCCCGGCGCGACCCATCTCTTCGAGGAGCCGGGCACGCTCGAAGAGGTCGCGCGGCTCGCGGCCGCCTGGTTCACCCGGCACCTCGCCGGCGCGCGGCCGGCCTGACCGCGGTCAGGCCGCGTGGCGCTTCACGATCGAGACGCGCTTCGCCTGCAGGCCCTCGCCGGCCACGTCCTCGATGAACCGCGCCTCGGCGCCCACCTCGATGGCGTCGAAGTCGGCGGTCACCACGTTGTCGGCGGAGAAGTAGAACTCGCGCCCGTCGGCGGTCTCGATGAAGCCGTAGCCGGCGTCGCGCATGATCCGCGCGACGCGGCCGCGGTTCTCGACCGGGTGCGTCTTCACGTCGCCGCGCTGCAGCCGGACCTCGTCCTCGAGCTTGCGCTTCGCCGCGTCGAAGGCGTCGCGCAGCGCCACGAACACGTCCTCGTGCTTGTCGCGCTTCACCATGAACTCGTGGTTCGGGATGCGCACGTCCACGTGCACGCTGAAGAGGTGACCCTGGTGCTTGTGCAGCCGCTCCTCCTCGACGGTGACGCGGCAGCTGGTGATGTTCGGGTAGAACTCGGAGAGCTTCGCGGCCTTCTCGCGGATGGCGGCGTCGAGCGCCTCCGAGCGGTCGATGTGCCGATAGGTGATCTGGAGTGGCAGTTGCATCTTCGTCCCCTTGCCTGGCAGCCGCGCGGGGCGCCGCGCCCGCTCATTCGCGCGCCCAGCGCACGCGCAGCATGCTGTCCTCGTCGTTGTAGTGGTACTCGAGCTCGCCCTTCCAGGCGTCCTCGAGCGCCTCGCCGATCGCCCGCGCGAGGTGCGCCGAGGTCGTCGTCACCAGCACTTCGGCCCCCTGGTCCGCCACGGCGACGATGCGCTCGAGCGGGTGCTCGCCCTTCTCGCGCGCCTCGACGCTGCGCACCCGATTCAGGATCTCGTCGCGGTGCGCGGCCAGGAAAGCGCCGGCGAGGGTCACGTAGCCCGCGGGCAGTTTCTCACGGATGCGCCGGCAGGCCGGGCAAAGCTCCTCGTGCGCGCCCGCCGGGGCCGTGCCCCAGGTCCAGCGCCCTTTCTGGAACACCGCGCCGCAGCCCGGGCAGCGCGTGGGCTCGGGCGGCTTCACCTTCGCCTGGTACGGGTCGTGCCGGACGGTGTCCATCAGCTGCTCGCGACGGAGCATGCGCCACCCGCCACGGTTCGTTTTCATGTGGGACTCCTTGCGGACATGCGCCCCATCGCTTGCGAAGAATCGGGGCCTTGATTCCAGCCTAGGCCGTGCGACCGGCCCCGGATTGATGGAGATCAAACACCCCGCCCCGCGCGGAGACGACATTGAACCCGCCCGCATCGCCGAGCGAGAGCCGTGGACTGGAACGCGATCGTCACCGTCACGCCCGGGCCGCATCACGAGCGCGACGCGCTCGGGGCGCTCGCCCGGTTCGGCCGCTTCCATCGCACGGCGTTCAAAGGGGTCTGC
This sequence comes from Burkholderiales bacterium, assembly GCA_026417035.1. Classification (GTDB taxonomy): domain Bacteria; phylum Pseudomonadota; class Gammaproteobacteria; order Burkholderiales; family SG8-39; genus JAOAEA01. The sequence goes on along the minus strand of JAOAEA010000032.1, from coordinate 38,293 downwards.
GCCGGGCGCGTCGAGGATCCCGTCGCGTTTCTCGAGGCGATCCGGGCTGCGCGCGAGGCGGGCGAGCCCTGGGCCGGGGAGATCGGGCGCGTCATTCCGGTCGAGCGGACCTTTGCGTTCACCCCGGAGTCGTTCGCCGACGAGCTCAAAGCGGCCGTCGCGCCGTTCGCCGAGCGCCTCGCGAGCGGCACGTTCTGCGTCCGGGTGGAGCGCCGCGGCATGGCGGGAGCGCTCGATACGCCGCGGATCGAGCGCGAAGTGGCCGATCACATTGCTGCGCTCGCGGAAGCGCGCGGGGTGCTGCTGCGGACGGCCCTCGAGGATCCGGATTTCCTGATCGCGGCCGAGACGCTCGGGGGCGAGTGCGGCGTAATGCTCATCCCCCGCGCGCTCAGGTCACGGTATCCTTTCCTCCAGCTGCGCTGAGCGACTTCAACCGGGGCGCGCCGCCCGGCCGCCCCGCCAACCCGGAGGAAGCCATGCCACTGCAACCGAGCGGGACTCCCGAGTGGTTCGACGACGTCGATGTCCAGGCGAGCGGTGCGCGCAGCATCGCCCGCCAGGAGCAGCTCAAACGCATCGTGAAGCAGCATCCGCAGCGCGACATTCCCAAGGTCGAGAGCGTCGACCCGGGCGAGGCGCCCGCTCGCGAGAGCTGACCGCTCCCCCGCGGGCGCGGCGCGTCCGCTCCCCCTCCGCCCCGGCCGTCCCGCGGCGCGGCGCTGGCCGGGGCTAGCCGCGCCAGGCGGACTCGAGCTCGGCGCGCACCTCCTGCTCGCGCTCCGCGTAGCGCGGCGAGAAGTGGAACGGCACCACGTTGCGCGCGCCCGCGAGCCGCGCGATCGTGCCCGCCTGGCGCGCGGTGAGGTGCTGCTTCTGCGCCGCGTGCGCGCCGTCGGCGTCGAGGAACACGCTCTCGATGAAGAGGAGGTCGGCGTCGCGCGCGAGATCGACGATGCGCGCGACGTTCGCCTCGTGGAAGACGACGTCGGTGACGTAGGCGATGCGCTGCCCGGGCACGAACTCGAGCGCGGCCTCGAGCTCCGCGAGCGCGAGCGTGCGCGACACCTGCCCCGAGGCGTCCCGCCAGCGCGCCTCGATCGGCGTGTCCCCGGGCGCGCCGGCGAGCGCCGCGCGCTTCAGCTCGCCGACCCAGGGGCCGACTTTGAGCCCCATCGCCTCGAGCCGGTTCTTCCAGACGTTGACGTGCGTCTTTTCCTCGAGCGCGAAGCCGAGGCAGGGCGTGCGGTGGTCGAGCATCGCGCAGCGCACGCGGAAGGTCCCCTCGTCGGCCAGGAGCCCGCCGGGCGCGATGCCCGCCGGCAGCGGCTCGCGCGCGAACCCGGTGCGCGTGCGAAAGCGCGCGCTGGCGGTGGCGCCGCGCTCGTCCACCTCCGTCACCGTCAGCGCGAGCTCGACGTCGTAGCGGTCCACCCGGTCCCAGGTGTAGGAGTTGAGCCGACGCTCCACCTGATCGACGAATCCCGGCGGCCCGAAGAGCCGCATGCCCGCGTGGCGCCCGACGCAGATGCGCACCAGCCGGTCGAAGCCGATGAAGTGGTCCATGTGCGTGTGCGAGACGAACACGTGGGTGAGGCGCAGCAGGTGGCGCGGCGCGAGCGCGGCGTTGTCGCCGAGGTCGAACGCGAGCGCGCGCTTCTCGAAGCGGAAATCGACGTAGACGCCCGGGTCGCCGAAGGCGTCGTTGACGAGACGTGCGTCGAGGATCGGGCGCATGGGTTGCGGTCGCGGGCGCGGCCCGTCGAATCCTAGCGGAACCGGTGCGGGCGCTCCGGGAGACGTGCCCGCCGAATGCGCCCGCCGCGAACCGGAAGAACGCCCCTCCCCGCCGCGGCTCTCCGCGTCCGCTGCGGCCTCCGCGTCGATCGCCTTCGCCGCGGGCTGCCTTGCCCGCGGCCGCTCGCGTAGACTCCGCCCATGGGTCTTCGCGTCGAATGCTACGCGGGGCACCGCGGCGAGCAGGAGCCGCGCGCCTTCTGGCTCGGCGAGCGCCGCCTCGTCGTGAACGCCATCGTCGATCGCTGGATCTCGCCCGGCACGCGCCATTTCCGCTGTGCCGCCGACGACGGCGACACCTACATCCTGCGTCACGACGAGGCCACCGGCGAATGGGACATCGCCGCCTTCCGCCGCGGCCAGGAGTGAGCCGCGCCGCTCACGCCGCATCGCGACCGCCCGGCTCGCGCGCCGCGCCGCGGCGCCGCGGCCTGCCGCCGCCCGCGTGCGCGGCGATCCAGCGCAGGATCTCCGGCCAGAGGCGCGCGTGTGCGCTCGCGCCGACGAGCATGCCGACGTGTTGTAGCGAGACGCCGACGTCGCCCCCGTAGTGGAGCACCCGCTTGTCGGCGCTCGCCGCCGCGGCGACGAAGGGCAGCACCGCTTCGGGCGGCACCACGCGGCAGCGCGGGTCGACCACGCAGAGGAGCGGCGCCGTGACGTTCCGCGGCGCGGCGATGCGCGCGCCCACGGCGAGCTCGCCCCGCACCAGGCGGTCCTCGCGCGCGAGGGTGGCGAGGTCGGCGACCAGGCGGCGCGGCAGCGCGAACTCGTCGAGCGTCCAGCGCTCGACCCGCAGGTGGCTCGCGAGCGCGTCCGGACGCGCGAGGCTGGCGGCGAAGTCGAGCCCGCGTTCCAGGCCGAAGGTCGCGGGCGAGGCCTGGAAGCTCGCGAGCGACAGGAACGAGCCCGGGATCGACGGCGGCAGCGTCCCGAGGTCGAGCGCGGCCACCATCGCGTCGAAGATGCCGGCGCCGCCCCCGAAATGAAGCGGCGCCGCGAGCAGCACCAGGGCGCGCACCCGCTCCGGATGCAGGGCCGCGTACGTCGCCGCGAAGAGCCCGCCGAGCGAGTGCGCGACGAGGACCGTTTCGCCCTCGCCCGCCGCGTCGAGGCACGCGCCGATCAGGCGGTCGGCGTAATCGGCGAGCCCGAACCCGGCCGGCGCGGGCCGCCAATCGACCAGGAAGACGCGCGCACGCGCCGCGAGGCACGCTTCCACCACGCTCGCCCCGGGCGCGAGGTCCCAGATGTAAGGGCGCTTGATCGGCGCGGGCACGAGCAGCAGCCGCGCGCCGGGCTCGCGGCCCGTTCCATAGCGCCGCAGCGCGACGCCGGGCGCCTCGAACACGGTCGCGTGCGGCCTCTCGAGGGGCCCGAGGCCGACGGCGTCGAGCAACGCCCCCTGCGCGCGCCGCACGTCGTCGAGTGCCGCGAGCATCTCCCACGGCGGCGCGGCAGTCGGCTGAAGCGGGACCGGCATGTCAGCAGTCAACGCTACGAGAGGGCAAAGCCGCTTCGCGGCGCCCCCTCGTGCTCCCCGAATCCAGGGGAAGCGATGCCTGCGCCATCGGTTCCATCATGGTCCTCAACGCTACGAGAGGGCAAGGCCGCTGCGCGGCGCCCCCTCGTGCTCCCCGAATCCGGGGGAAGCGATGCCTGCAGCATCGCTTCCGTACCAAGGCGGGCGCACGGGCGCGAAGCCCAACACCTCGACGTCCAGTCTACGCCCCGCCCGGGCCGAGCGGCCGGCACTTGTCTCGTCGCGGGACGAGGCCTTATGGTGTCCGCATGGCGCGGCAAGGCAATCCCCGCGACGCGGGGTCGGTACCGCTCGACGAGAAGGTCGCTTTCCTGCGCCGGCCGGAGAGCTTTCCGGAGCATCCCGGCTGCGTCGAGGCCATCGAAACGCACATGTCGTGGGTGTTCCTCGCCGGCGATTGCGCCTACAAGCTCAAGAAGCCGGTGCGCCACGATTTCCTCGACTTCTCCACCCTGGAGCTGCGCCGCGCCGATTGCGAAGAGGAGGTACGCCTCAACCGGCGGCTCGCGCCCGGTGTGTACCTCGGGGTCGTCGCGCTCACCGTGGAGGCCGGCGGCCGCCTCGCGCTCGGCGGCGCCGGCCCGGCCTCGGACTGGCTGGTGCGGATGCGCCGGCTGCCGCGTGGCCGCATGCTCGACCGCGCGCTCGCCGACGGCACGGCGACGAGCGCGGACCTCGCGCGTGTCGGCGAGCGGCTCGGCCGCTTCTATCGCGCGCTGCCGCCCGCGACGCTCGCGCCCGACGGGCTGCGCGGGCGGCTCGAGCGTGACGTCGCCGCCTGCGCGGCCGAGATCGATCGCGCCGAGTACGCCCTCGACGGGCACCGCGCGCACGCTCTCGCCGGCCGCATGCTCGATTTCCTGGCGCGCGAAGCCGCGCTCGTCGCGTTCCGCGAGCGCGCGGGAAGAGTCGTGGAGGGCCACGGCGACCTGCGGCCCGAGCACGTGTGCCTCCTCGCCGAACCGGCGATCATCGATTGCGTCGAGTTCAACCAGGCGTTCCGCACCCTGGACGCCGCGGAGGACCTCGCCTTCCTCGCGCTCGAGTGCGAACGGCTCGGCCATCCCGACGCCGGCGGCGCGATCCTCGCGGCCTATGCGCACGCCGCGGCCGACGCGATCCCGCCGCGGCTCGCCGACTTCTACTTCGCCACGCGGGGCTTCACCCGCGCCAGGATCGCGGCATGGCGCACCCACGACGCCGCGGGCGCCGAGCGGGACCGGTGGACGCAGCGCGCGGAAGAGTACCTGGCGCTCGCCGAGCGCCATCTCGCGCGGGCGGGATAGCCCGCGGCACGGCTCACTCGCCGTAGAGCTCGCCGACCGAACCGCCCTCGTGCAGCCGGCGGATCGCGTCGGCGACCAGCGGCGCGACGTCGAGGACGACGAGCTTCCCGCCGAAGGCCGCGGGCGCGAGCGCGAGCGGCGTGACGGAGTTGGTGACCACCATCGAGTCGAGCGCCGCGTCCGCGATCACCTCCGCGGCGTTCGCGGAGAAGATGCCGTGGGTCGCGGCCGCGTGCACCGCGGTCGCGCCGCGCGCGCGGCACGCCCGGGCGGCGCGCAGCAGCGTGCCGCCGGTGCTGACGAGGTCGTCGAGGAGGATCGCCGCCTTGCCCCGCACGTCGCCGACCACCGCCTCGCCCGAGACGACGCCCTGCTCGCGGTACTTCTCGACGAACGCGTTCGCGAGCGGCCGGCCGAGCGCCGCCGCGAGGCTCGCGCGGAAGCGCTCGGCGCGCTTCACGCCGCCGGCGTCCGGGGAGACGACCACCAGCGCCTCGCGGCCGACGCGCCCGGCGAAATGCGCGACGAACAGCGGCCGCGCCTCGAGGTGCACCGTCTCGCGGCGGAACGCGTTCTGGAACGCGGCGAGGTTGTGGACATCGAGGGTCACCACGCGGTCGGCGCCGCAGGCCTCGAGCACCTGCGCCACGTAGCGCGTCGTCACCGGGTCGCGCGGCTGCGTCCGCCGGTCCTTGCGCGCGTAGCAAAGATAGGGCGCGACGGCGGTGACGCGCGCCGCGCCGGCGTCCTTGAGGCACTGCGCGAAGAACGCGAGGCGCACGAGCTTGTCGCCGGCGCCCGCCCCGGGCGTCCCGTGCAGGGCGTGCAGCACGTAGGCGTCGGCGTCACGCACGCTCGCGAGCGGCCGCGCCTTGTGCTCGCCGTCCTCGAACTCGCGCTCCTCGTGCGGCGCGAGCGCGAGCCCGAGCCGCGCGGCGACCGCTTCGCCGAACGCCCGGGTCGCGCCGAGCGCGAAGAGCGCGAGGGCGCCGCGCGTCATCGGGTCCGCGCCCGGCTCAGGAAGCGACCTTGATGTTGTTCACCACGCCGCGCACGCCGAGCGTGTACCAGGCGTCGTGCTCGGCGAGCTCGCGGTCCTGGTCGTTCGCCACGTAGCCCTCGAGGCGCACCACGCCGTCGCGCGCGAAGACGCGGATCTGGTCCGCGGGCACGAACGGGTCGGTCTCGAGCACGAGCCGCAGCGCGTCGATGATCTCGTCGTCGTTGTCCTGCTCGGCGGGGACGACCTCGATCGCGTTCACCACCTCGACGCTCCCGGGCACCCACCACGCCATCACGCCGGCGATGCGCTTGTGCGAGAGGCTGATCACGCGGCCGGTGAGCGTCACCACCCCGTCGCGCACCTCGTAGTCGATCGCGCCCGCGCCGTCGGCGCCCGCGTCGTGCAGGAGGTGCGCCTTTCCGCCCTCGAGCCTGCGCACGGTGACATTGACGAGCTCCCGGTCGCCGGTGAGGAGCTCCGCGAGCGAGGCCGCGATCTCGCCGTCGCCGCGCCGCTCGACCGGCCGCAGGCGCAGCCGGTCGACCACGCCGTTCACCCCTGGCACCTTCGCCGCCGCCTCGACCGCGCGCCGCTTCGCGACGATGTCGGGGACCTCGCCTTCGAGCGTCACCCTGGCCCCCGCCACCTCGACCCGCAGCGGCCACGCGCGCGGGTCGAGGCGCGCCCCGTGCTCGAGCGCCGCGCGGATCTCGTTCTCGATCTCTCCGTTCTCAGCCATCTCCTCCTCCCAGCGAGCCGTGCGCGCCGGCGAGGCGCGCCAGCGCCCCGGCGAGCCCCGCCACCACCCGCGCCATGCGGGCGTAGTCGAGCTGCTCCGGCGTGTCCGTGGCCCGATGGTAATGCCTGTAGCGGTAGAACGCGGTATCGGTGACCATCACCGCCGGATACCCCTGTTTCCAGAAGGAAATCTGGTCCGACAGGGCGACCCCCGGGACCAGGGCCGGGGCGGCGAGGCGCTCCATCGGGAAATCCGAGCTCTCGCGGAACGCCCGGGCCAGCGCCCCGAGCGCGCCGCGCGAGCGCAGGTTCGAGACGAAGCCGATGAAGTCGCCGCGGTCGGGATAGAACCACCGCAGGAACGGCGGATACGCCTGGCTGCCGGGGCGGTCGGAGTAGCAGCCGAGCATCTCGAGGGAGAGCATCACGCGGATGTCATCGCCCCGCGCGCGCGCCGCGCGCGCATACACTTTGCTCCCCATCTCGCCGAAGTAGAAGAACGGCGGCTCCTCGTTCACGAACGCGACCAGGCGCAGCGTGCGCGCAGGCCGCAGGTCCGTGAACGCGCGCGCGAGCTCGATCAGCGCGGCGACGCCGCTCGCGTTGTCGTCGGCCCCGGGCGAGCCCGGCACGGTGTCGTAGTGCGCACCCGCGAGCACGATCTCGCCGGCCGCCCCGGCTCCCGGGATCTCCACCTCGAGGTTCGAGGAGGGCACGCCCCCGGCGTCGTAGGTCTGCCGCCGCACCGCGTAGCCGAGCGCCGCGAGCTCACGCTCGATGTAGCGCGCCGCGGCGGCGAGCGCCCGCGGCCGCCGCACGTGGCGCTCGCCGATCTCGCCCGCGAGCTTCGCGACGTGCCCGGCGAGGCGCGCCGCCGCCGCCTCGCTCAATGCGCGTCCTCCGGCACGCGCCGCTCCCAGACGAGCTCGCCGTCGCGCCACACTTCGCGCACCCGGTGCAACGGCACTTCGTGCACCGCGCCGTCTTCCCCCACCGCCTCGAACCAGAAGTGCTCGCCGGGCGCGAAGCTCACCCGCCTCAAGGGGACGCGCACGATGCGCTTCGCGACGCGATCCCAGTAGCCGAGCACGAACTCGCCGCGCCCGAACTCGGGATCCCAGCGGATGCGGTCGATCACCGTGCGGATCGGGATCATCGGATGCCGGCGGGGCGCCGGAGGTCGGCCGCCCCTTCAGCGCGGGGCGACGGTCACGCGCGCGAGGCCGCCACGCTCCTCGACCGCGCAGCGCACCGGCAGGAAGCGCTCGACGAGCCAGCTCGCGGTGTGCGCGTGGCTCGAGAAGGTGCGCGTGGTGAAGCCGCCGCCGCCGGCGAGCGCGAGGTACGGGAGCACCTGGTCGGCCGCGTGCACGTCGAGCGCCGCGCCGTTCAGGATGTCCACGGCGAGCTCGGTCGCGACGGCGTGGCCGAGGTCCTCGGCGCGGACGCCGCGCTCGGCCACCCGCGCCGCCCCGAGCACCGTGGCGTCGGAGGGTGCCCAGAGGACGATCGCGCCGCCCTGCCCCTTGGCGTCGAGCGGCCCGAGGACACGCGTCTCGATCTCCGCGTCGCGCACGCCCGCGAGCGCGAGCCGCTCCACCGCGCCCTTGCGCATGCGCGCCGCGATCCGCTCGTCGAGGTTCGCGACGTGGGCGATGCCGCGCACGCGGCGCTCGGCCCCGGGTACGCCGAAGATCGCCGGGCGCAGCGTCGCCGGCGCGACCGCGAGCGCGACCTCGCCGCCACCGCGCGGGTAATAGCCGCGCCGCACCACCTCGAGCGAAGCGCGCACGCCCAGGTGCGCGAGGAGCGGGAAGAGCACGTGGCGGAGGTAATCGACCGGCGGCGCCTGGCGCACGTCGGTCCCGCCGGTGATGTGCACCCGGCAGGGCGCGTTCGCGGCGACCATCACGGGCAGCAGCGCCTGCGCCACGAGCGAGACGCTGCCCGCGGTGCCGACATCGAAGCGGAACTCTCCGCCCGCGAGCGGCCGCGGGGCGAAACCGATCGCTTCGGCGCCGATGGCGAGCCCCTCCACCTCCGCCGAGCAGAGCCCCGCCACGGCGCGGATCGCCGCGACGTGCTGCGCGGCGAGGCCCGGCTTGTCGCGTTTCGCGCGGATGTTCGTGACGCGGACGCGCGTGCCGGTGATCGCCGCGAGCGCGACCGCGATGCGCACGAGCTGGCCGCCGCCCTCGCCGTGGGCGCCGTCGATCTCGACGACGTCGTGCGCCGCGAGCATCATGGCGCCCGCGGCGCGCGCCGGCGGCGCAGCGCGGCCGTCCACGGCCCTCGGCCGGTCGAACGGGATGACCCGGCTCGACTCGTGCCCCGATCGCAATGCCATGGCCGCGTATTCATCGCCGCAGAGGATGCGCGCGCCACCGGCATCGCGGCGCGTCGCCCGTTGCACAAACCCGGTGCGCCCGGCGGGCGCGCTCTCCATACGACGCGCGAGCGCGCGAACGCGCGCGCCGCTTCTGCGGCGCTTCCGGGCCTTTCTTGGCAGGCAGTATGCGGCGGGGCGCCCGGCGCGTTTTGATGCCGGTCAACCGCGTTCGCGGTCCGCGGCGCGGGTGTCGCCCGGCTGCGACGCTCAGGCGCTGGCGGAGCGGCGCATCGTGCCGCCGGCCTCGGGGTGTCCCGCGCCGCGGCTGACCGGGACGTCGAGCGCGGCCGGTACCGGCAGGCCGAGGATGCGATAGAGGTGCGCGAGCTTCGCACGATAGAGCCGGTCGAAGCTCGCCACCGCCTGGGCCGGGTTGTAGTCGCCGAACCACCAGAACCAGTCCGATCCCTCGCAGTCACCGAGCGCCTGCGCCGCGGCCGCGCGCGCGGCCTCGTCGAGCCGCCCGCTGCCGGCCACGAGGTCGTAGCTCTGCTTCGCCGCCACGAGCAGGTCCCACGCGCGGTTCTTGTCCGCGGAGCCGATCCACGTCGCCAGGTTCCCGTACACCCAGCTGCCGGCGGTGAGGCCCGCGAGCTCGCCGAACGCGGCAGGCGGCGGCGCGTCGCTCGCGGCCTCGCGGCGCCGCGCCAGGTACTCGCGGTAGGTCGTCGGCCGGATCGCGGGGTCGGACGCGAGGCGCTCGTAGAGCGCGTCCAGGAAATACCAGCCGTTGTACGGGTAGTACTCCCACGGGTTCTCGCCGTCGAGGATGACGCTCACGACCGGCCGCTCGCCCTCGGGCGCCGCCGCGGCGATCGCGCGGAGCTCCGCGACGAAATTCGCCGCGGCGTCCGGCCCGACCCAGCGCTGGTACTCGAAGCCGATGAGATCGGAGAGCCGGTCGTCGCGGAAGAAGACCGCGAGCTCGGGCGCGAGCTTGGGCAGGCGCCAGGGCCGGTACAGGTCGCGGGCACGGTCGAGGCCGCGGCCCGCGAACGCGCGCAGGCTCGCCGCGAGCACGCCCTCGCCGGTCGCGGTCCACGCGAGCCCGCGGCTGCCGATGAGGCGCAGGAACGGCGCCGAGAGCGCGCCCTCGGCGGGCCACAGCCCCTCGGGCACTTCGCCGAAGCGGCGCGCGTGGCTCTCGATCGCGGAGCGCAGCTGCCAGTCGGCGCGCTCGCGCCCGCCCGGATACGCGGGGGCGGCGGGGAGCGGCGCGCGCGGCTCGGTCTCGCGTCCTGCCGCGAGGTCGATGAGCAGCGGCGCGATCGGGTGGTAGTGCGGCGTGGTGGAGAGCTCGACGCGACCGTCCGCGGCGAGGGCGCGCCAGCGCGGGACGATACCGCGCACGACCTCGCCCACGAGCGCGAAGAGCGCCAGCCGATCGGCCTCGGTGAAGCGGCAGCCCTGCGACATGAGCCGCGCCACGAGCGCCGACTCGCGCCGGACCGTCTCGCCGGTCCACGCGAGGTGATACCAGGTGACGAGATCGTAGAGATAGCCGTCCGACAGCCAGTCGAGTGCTTCGGCGCCGAAGCCGTCGACCTTCTCGAAGATCTCGTGCAGCCGGCCATACGCGGCGAACGGACGGATCATGTTGACGTGGTTCGCGCGGAAGCAGCGGTCGATCGCGAACGCGCGCTCGGCGGGCGTGAGCGGCGTGGCCGCGCGGCGCGCGAGCAGGCCGAGCAGGGGGTCGGCGAGGCGGCCGCTCGCGAATTGGCCCGCGTAGTCCTCGAGCTGATCGAGCAGCACCGGCGTGAAATTGACCACCGCGCGCATGCCCTCGTGGCGCTCGAGGTGCCAGGCCATGTCGCTGTAGTCCTTGAGCGCGTGCAGGTAGACCCACGGCTCGCGGAACTCGCCGCTCGCGCGGTCGCGGTAGTCCGGCTGGTGCATGTGCCAGACGAGGACGAGGTCGAGGGGGCGGGTCACGGCGGCGTGCAGGAAGGCTTCAACGCGGAGGCTTCAACGCAGGGGACGCAGAGGGTCGCAGAGCGAGGCCTTCGCCATCCGGGAGCGCGCCGCCGCCGGCGTTGGCGAGGGGCCGGCGCTCCGGCTCCTGCCTCTGCACCCCTCTGCCTCTCCCGCGACCCGTGCGCCGGAGGCTCTCGTCCGGGCCGCACGCGGGATGCGTGCGTGTCGATTCCCCAGGGGCGATTCGACGCAGGGCATCGGTATGGGAGGGCCAAGGAGACGCGGAGGAGGCTATCTTACCCGCAGCGAGCCTCCGATCCGGCGCCGCGCGCCTCCCGACGCGCGGCGCGCGGTTCGGCCCGCTTCGTCCTGCAGGGCCCTCTGCTCTCGGCCACGCCCTCCGCGTCGGCGGTCGCGGGCCGGCGTCAGCGCAGGTGGTGCACCTGCTGCCCGAGCATCTCCGGGGTCACCAGCGTGACGCCGCGCTCGGTGACGAAGAAGCGCTCGCGGTCGGCCTCGGGGTCCACGCCGATCTCGGTTCCCGCCGGGATGCGGCAGTGCTTGTCGATCACGACGCGGTTCAGCACGCAGTTGCGGCCGATCTCGACGTTGGGCAGCACGACCGCCTCCTCGACGCGGCAGTAGCTGTTGACGCGCACGTTGGAGAACAGGAGCGACCGGCGCACGCGCGAGCCGGAGATGATGCAGCCGCCGGAGACGAGCGAATCGATCGCCTCGCCGCGCCGGTCCTCCTCGTCGAACACGAACTTCGCGGGCGGCAGCTGCTCCTGGTAGGTCCAGATCGGCCACTCCTCGTCGTACATGTTGAGGTCGGGCGTCACCTTCGTGAGCTCGAGGTTCGCCTCCCAGTAGGCGTCGATCGTCCCGACGTCGCGCCAATAGGGCTTGCCCTCCGCCATGTTCACGCACGAGTCGGCGAACCGGTGCGCGAAGATGCGGTAGCCGCGCGCGACCAGGTAGGGGATGATGTCCTTGCCGAAGTCGTGCGAGCTCTTGCGGTCGTCGGCGTCGCGGATGAGCTGCTCGTAGAGGAACGGCGCGTTGAAGACGTAGATGCCCATCGAGCCGAGCGCGGTGTCCGGGTGGCCCGGGATCGGCTTCGGCTCCCGCGGCTTCTCCTCGAAGCCGACCACGCGCCAGGCGTCGTCGACCTGCATCACGCCGAGCTGCGTCGCGTCGGCGACCGGCACCTCCATGCAGCCCACGGTCATGTCGGCCTGGCGCGCCACGTGCTCGGCGAGCATCTTGCCGTAGTCCATCTTGTAGACGTGATCGCCCGCGAGGATCAGCACGAACCGCGGCGCGTGGCGCCGCAGGATGTCGAGGTTCTGGTACACGGCGTCCGCAGTGCCCTGGTACCAGGCGGCGGTGATGCGCTGTTGCGCCGGCAGCAGCTCGACGAACTCGTTGAAGCGGCCGTCGAGGAAGGACCAGCCGCGCTGGATGTGGCGGATCAGCGTCTGCGCCTTGTACTGCGTGGCCACGCCCACGCGCCGGATCCCGGAGTTGACGCAGTTCGAGAGCGTGAAGTCGATGATGCGGAACTTGCCGCCGAACGGCACCGCGGGCTTCGCCCGCCAGTCCGTGAGCGGGCCGAGGCGCGAGCCGCGGCCGCCGGCGAGCACGATCGCGAGCGTGTCGCGCGCCAGGCGCGGCGCGAGCGGCCCGACGGCCTCGTCCTTGTACGGACAGTAGCCGAGATGCGCGCACTCCTGAGCCCCCGCCATGCTTCCTCCAGAGAGACGCAGCCCCGCCGCGGGCCGCACCGAACGTTGGGGCGAGTTTGCCACACCGCCGGCGCAGCCCGCGGCGCGGGCCTGCGGAGCACCGGCCCGGCCTCGGGTCAGGAGGCGATTCGCGTCTCGAGCGCGAGCAGGCGGTCGATGTCGGCCTCGGCCGAGAGCCAGTCCTCGAGCTCGTGCCCGGCCGCGAAGCCGCGGCGCTCGGCGCGGTAGTAGGCCGCCTCGCGGACCATGCGTTCCCGCACCTCGGGCGGCACGAGCGTCGCGACGTCGGCGATCTCCGTGGCGCTCTCCGCAGCCCGGGCGATCGGGTCTTCGGCAGCGGCGGGATGGGTGGCCGCCGCGCGGGCGGCGTCTCTTTGGCGCACGGGCATGTCGGTCTCCTCCTCGAGAATGTCTGGATGAAGGGGGAAGCGCTCCCCCTCTGACCCCCTGCATTGGACGAAGCCCCGACTTCCACGAACCCGCCAGAGCTTCCCTCGACAGAGGGCCAGCGTAGCCGCCTTGCGTTTCAGGACAACGACATCGGGGCGGTAGTTCCGCCGCGCGCTATTCCCCGGAAGACGGGTGTCGGTGCGCGGCGATCGCGGCGCCGAACAGTGCGACCCGTTCGCTCGCCACGACATGGACCGGCATGCGCCGCGCCACCGGCGCGAACCGGCCTTTCGCGTTGAAGGCTTCGAGGAAGCCCGGGGCACGGAGCCGCGGCAGGATCCGTGCCGCGATGCCCCCCGCGACGAAGACGCCGCCGCGGGCGAGCACGCCCAGGGCGAGGTCGCCGGCGACCGCGCCGTAGGCGGCGATGAAGAGGTCGAGCGCGCGCACGCTCGCGTAGTCGGTGCCCGCGAGCGCCCCCGCCGCGACCTCGGGCGCACGCAGGAGGTGGCCGGCCGGCGGGCCGCCCTCCGCGACGAAGGCACGGATGCGCTCGAGCCCGGGGCCGGACACGACGTCCTCGACCTCGACGCGGCCCTTCTCGGCGAAGATCGAGTCCCAGAGCGCGGCCTGCTCGCGGTCGGCGGGCGCGAAGCCGGCGTGTCCGCCCTCCCCCGGGACCTCGCGGTAGCGCGTCCCGTCCCAGAAGAGATGGGCGACGCCGAAGCCGGTTCCGGCGCCCACCACCACGCGCGGCGCACGCGCGACCGGCTCGCCCGCCTGCAGCGTGACGAACTCTTCCGCCGCGAGCGCTTCGATGCCGAGCGCGGTCGCCGCGAAGTCGTTGACGACCACGGCACGCGGCACGCCGAGCCGCGCGGCGAGCCGCGCGCCGTCGATCTCCCATTCGCGGTTCGTGAGGCGCGCGCGGCCGCCTGCGACCGGCCCGGCGACGGCGAAACCGGCCGCGGCGATCGCCGGCGCGCCGCCCAACGCCCTCGCGCTTTCGGCGAGGAACTGCTCCAAGAGGGGCGTGAACCCGCCGTGCGCGTCGTTCTCGTAGCGCCGCTCGAAGCGCACGACGATCCGCGAGCGCTCGCCCGCCTCGCACAGCGCGAGCAGCGTCTTGGTGCCGCCGACGTCGGCCGCGAGGATCATCGGGCCGCCGCGAAGACGGGCGCGACTTCGGCAGCCGCGTCGGGCTCGCCGCAACGCGCGAGGATCGCCGCGCGCGCCGCATTGCGCAGCCGGATGGCCTCGTCCCAGCCCTCGCCCCGCGGCACGAGCGGCGCGTCCAGCACGACCCGCAACGGGCCCGGGCGCGGCATCCACGTCCGGTCGGGAAGCAGCGCGCGCGTGCCGACGAGCGTCGCCGGCACCACCGGCAGCCCGTTCGCCGCGGCGACCAGGAAGGCGCCGGTGCGGAAGGCGAGGAGCCCCGGCGCGCGGCGCAGGGTTCCCTCGGGGAAAAAGACGAGCGACTGCCCCGCGCCGGCCGCCGCCGCGAGCGCGCGCGCGTCCTCGACCGAGCGCTCCACGTCGAAGCGCTCGACGAACCGCGTGCCGGCGCGCGCGAGCGCCGGGCCGAGGAGCCAGTGCGTCGCGAGCTCGCCCTTGGCGACGAAGGCGATCTCGCGGGGGATCGCGGCGATCAGGACAAACGGATCGATGTAGCTCGCGTGGTTGGCGACGAGCGTGAACGGGCCGCCCGGCAGCCGCTCGAGGCCCTCGACGGTGATGCGCACGCCGAGGGCCGCGGCGAGCGCGCGCGCGAGGCGGTGCGCGAGCCGCTGGCGGCGCGCGACCCCCGGGATCGCGAAGACGCCCGCGAAACCGGCAACGAACGCGAGCCCGAACATCGCCCATGCCCAGAGGCCGTAGGCGAAGCGGACGGCCGCGCCAAGGGCGTGCCGCGCTCGGGCCACGGTGCCGCGCAGCGCGAGCCGGGCGATCTGCGCCCACGCCGCGGCCGCCGGCCGCCCGACGAGGCCCTGCTCCCACGCCTCGCGCGTCGCCGCGCGGCGGATCTTGCCGCTCGAGGTCTTGAGCACCGCGTGCGGCGGCGCGAGCACCACTTCGTCGGCGGGGCCGCCGATGAGGTCCACGGCGAGGTTGTTCACGGCGGCGCGCAGCCGCTCGCGCTCCGCGGGGTCGGTCGCGCGCGTTTCCGCGAGCACGACGACGCGCTCGGTGGCGCCGTCGCCGGACTTCGCGCCGAACACCGCGACGCAGCCGCGGCGGATCCCGGGGAGCTTCCCGACGGCCTCCTCGAGCTCGTAGGGATAGATGTTGTGCCCGCCGCGGATGATGACGTCCTTGGCGCGGCCGGTGACGTAGAGCTCGCCCTCGGCGAGATAGCCGAGGTCGCCGGTGTCGAGCCAGTCGCCGTCGAAGAGCGCCCGCGTCGCCTCGGGATTGCGGTAATAGCCGGCGGTCGCCGACGGCCCGCGGAACTCGATCCGGCCCTCGGTGCGCTCGGCGAGCGTGCGCCCGGCGCGGTCGGCGATGCGGATCTCGTAACCCGGCAGCGCCCGGCCGTTGGCGACGACCTTCATCGCGTTCGGCGAGCCGGGCGCGACCGGCACCGCACGCCCGGTGTGCGCGAGCGCCTCGCGGTCGATGTGATCGACGAGCGCACCGCGGCGCGAGGGCGGGAAGGCGAGGTCGAGCGCGCACTCGGCGAGGCCGTACACCGGCGCGATCGCGCGCGGGTCGAGGCCGTGGCGCGCGAACCGCGCCGCGAAGCGCTCGAGCGTGTCCGCGCTCACCGGCTCGGCGCCGTTGAAGGCCCAGCGCACGGACGAGAGGTCCAGCCCCTCGAGCTCGGCGGCGTCGACGCGGCTCGCGAGGAGCTCGTAGGCGAAGTTCGGCGCCGCGCAGATCGTGGCGCGCCAGCGGTGGATCTCGCGCATCCAGCGCGACGGCCGCGAGAGGAACGCGAGCGGCGACATGAGCACGAGGTGCACCGTGAAGTAGAGGCTGCCCATCCAGGCGCCGATGAGCCCCATGTCGTGATAGAGCGGCAGCCACGACAGGAACACGTCGTCGGGTCCGGCCTCCGCCGCCCGCCCCATCGCGCGCAGGTTCGCGAGCAGGTTCGCGTGCGTGAGGATCACGCCCTTCGGCGAGCCGGTCGATCCCGAGGTGTACTGCAGGAAGGCGATGTCCTGCGGGCTCGCCGCGTAGGGCACGGGCTCCGCCGTCTCGCGCTCGAGCTCCCGCGCGGTGAGGACGTCCCGCAACGTCGGCACGTCGGCGTGCAGGAAGCGCGCGATGAGCTTCGCCTCCGGCACGGTGACGAGGAGCTGCGCCTGCGCATTGGCGAGGATTCCCGCCTGGCGCCGCAGATGGTCCTCGACGGTCGCCATGCGGAACGGCGGATAGATCGGCACCGGCACGCCGCCCGCGATGAGGATGCCGTAGTAGACCGCGAAGAACTCGAGCCCCGACGGCAGCATGATCGCCACCGACTCGCGCGGCACGAGGCCCGCGCGCTGCAGGGCCGCGGCGACGCGGCGCGCGCGCGTGCGCAGCTCGCCGTAGGTCAGCGTCTCGGTGGCCTCCTCATCGACGAGGAAGGTGACGTGACGGCGCCCGGGGTAGCGCTCGGCATACCACTCGAGCACGTCGATGAGCGTCGCGGCCTCGTCGGGGCGGCCTTCGACCGCCTCGGCCGCGCGTGGCGCCCGTTCGACCGGCGCGCGCCCCGGCGCGGCCGGCAACGCCCGCGCGATCGCGGCGACGAAGTCGGCCGGCGTCTCGGCTTCCGCGGCGGCGTTCTGCGGCAGGCGCGCGCCGATCGCTCTCTCGATGCGCAGCGCGAGCTCCACGCGCGCCAGACTGTCGAGCGCGAGGTCGCGCTCGAGCCGCGAGTCGAGCGCGATGCGCCCGCGCGCCGCGAGCTCGGGCTGCGACTGCGCCACGAGCTCGCGCACCACCGCGAGCACCAGGGCGGCGGGATCTTCGGGGCCGGGCGCTCCAGGCGCGGGTTCGGTGGCCATCGGACGTCTCAAAGTGCGTTGCCGGTCGCGGTGCCCGGTCCATCGCCCGATAGACCAAGGGGGACACGCCCTCCGTTCCGCGCCGATATCGGAGGAAGCTGCGAGCCACCCGGCGAATGCATCGGAGCTTCCGTGCAAGTCGGTGCAAGAGGGGCCACACCCCCGATCGGATCGCCAAGACGAGTGACGCAGAACGCGCCCCTCGCTGCCGGGAGGGTTTCCGGCAAGGACCTCGTCGCTGTCACGCCGGCGTTTCGCATCACGCTGTTGAGGAATGTCTGAACGAAGGGGGACACGTCCCCCTTGGATCCCCGATGTCAGGGAAAACCTTGATCCATTCGGCGAATGGATCGGCGCT
Organism: Burkholderiales bacterium; assembly: GCA_026417035.1. Lineage (GTDB taxonomy): Bacteria > Pseudomonadota > Gammaproteobacteria > Burkholderiales > SG8-39 > JAOAEA01. Next base: position 21,123 of record JAOAEA010000032.1, on the reverse strand, counting down.
TCCCTAGTATCCTACGCGCGCTGTGCCCGGACCGTCCGCGTCCCGCGCCCGCCCCGCGCATGAGCTCTCCGCCGCTACGCGTCCTGTTCGCCACGCCCGAGGCCGCCCCCTTCGTCAAGACGGGCGGCCTTGGCGACGTCGCCGGCGCGCTGCCCGCCGCGCTTGCGGCGCTCGGCGCGGACGTGCGGCTGCTCCTGCCCGCGTATCGCGGCGCCGCGGCGAAACTCGCATCGGCACGCGAGGTCGCCCCGCTCGCGGGAACGCCGCCGGCGCGCCTCGTGGCCGGCACGGCGCCGAACGGCGTTCCGGTGCTCCTCCTCGACTGCCCGGCGTATTTCGACCGGCCCGGCGGCCCCTACCAGGACGAGCGCGGCGCCGATCACGCCGACAACGCCTTCCGCTTCGGGCTCCTCTCCCGCGTCGCCGCCGCGATCGGCACCGATGCGAGCCCGATCGGCTGGCGCGCCGACGTCGTCCACGCCAACGACTGGCAGACCGGCCTCGCGCCGGCGTACCTCCGCCATGCGCCGGACGCCGCGGCGAAGAGCATCGTCACGATCCACAACCTCGCGTTCCAGGGCATCTTCCCGCCCGCGGTGCTCGCGCCGCTCGGGCTTCCGCCACAGAGCTTCTCGATCGACGGCGTCGAATACTACGGGCAGGTCTCGTTCCTCAAGGCGGGCCTCTACTACGCGGACGCGATCACGACGGTGAGCCCGACCTACGCGCGCGAGATCCAGGGCGAGCCGCTCGGATTCGGCCTGCAGGGCCTGCTCGCCGGGCGCCGCGACGTGCTGCACGGCATCCTGAACGGCATCGACACCGAAGCCTGGGACCCGGAGCGCGACCCGCTCATCCCGGCGCACTACAGCGCGGCGCGGCTCGAGGCGAAGGCCGGGAACAAGGTCGCGCTGCGCCGGCGGTTCGCGCTCGACGACCTGGCGGTGCCGCTCGCGGCGATGGTGAGCCGCCTCACCGACCAGAAGGGCGTCGACCTGCTCCTGGAGCGCGCGCGCGACATCCTCGCGCTGCCCGCGCAGCTCGTGGTGGTCGGCACCGGCGAGCCGCAGTACGAGCGGCTGCTCGCGACGCTCGCGAAGAGGAACCGCGGGCGCATGGGCGTCGCGATCGGCTTCGACGAGCCGCTCGCGCATCTCGCCGAGGCGGGTGCCGACATCTTCCTGATGCCGTCGCGCTTCGAGCCCTGCGGCATGAACCAGATGTTCAGCCAGCGCTACGGCACCGTGCCGGTGGTGCACGCGACCGGCGGCCTCGCCGACTCGGTGACCGACACGACGCCGGCCACGCTCGCGGCGGGCACCGCGACCGGCTTCGTGTTTGCGCGGCCCACGGCCGCGGACTTCTTCACCGCCGTGCGCCGCGCGGTGCACGCGTGGGGCCATCCCGAGCTGTGGGCGCGCCTGCAGCGCAACGGCATGGCGCGCGACTTCAGCTGGGGCGCGAGCGCGCGGCGCTATCTCGACCTCTACCGCGAGCTCGTCCGATCCGCGCGCGCCTGACGCCCGCGCGTCGCGGGGGCAGTGCGTCACGGCGCGGCGCAGGTCCGTGTTGTCCACGGATCCCCCGGTTGCGATGATCGCGCGAGGCGCGCCGGCAACGCGCGCAGAAGGCGCACATGAAGAGATTCCTCGTCCCCGGATTGCTCGCCGCCGCGGCGGCCGGCGCCGCTCTCCTCCCCTGGTACGCCGGCCACGACGCCGAGCGGCGCATCCGCGCGCACGTCGAGCGCGAGAACGCCGATCCGGCGAGCCCCGTCACCCTCGCCCTCGAGCGCTACGACCGCGGCTGGCTCTCGGCGAGCGCGGTGACGCGCGTCACGCTGCGCGGCGACCCGGCGATGACGTTCGCCCTCGAGAGCGAGATCCGCCACGGGCCGCGCCCCGGGGTCGGCTGGCTCGCCGCGCGCACGGTCCCGCGCTGGGACGCGGCGGGGCGGACGATCGCCGAGTACTACTTCGCCTCGCAGCCCGCCTTCGCCGTCGAATCCGTCGCGCGCTTCGACGGGACGGTCGAGGCGACGCTCACCTCCCCGGCTTCCGAGAGGCCGTTGCACTCGCTTCCCGGCGCGTGGATCCGCTGGGGCGGCGCGCGCCTCGCCGCGACGCTCTCCCCCGACGGGCGCGTGCGCTTCTCGGGCGAGCTGCCGCGCGTCGGCCTCTCGGGCATGGGCTATTCGCTGGAGATGGGGCGCCTCGCGCTCGACGGCGATTGGCGGGTCGCCGGCCCACAGGTGGACTGGACCGGCGAGACGCGGCTCGCGATCGCCAACGTTTCCGGCACGGCGCCGGACGCGACGCTCGCGCTGAGCGGCTTCTCGGCCAAGGCAACGCAGCGCGGCGACGGCGCGACGGTCGCCCTCGGGCTCGTTCTCGAGGCCGCGGCGCTCCGCGCTGCGAGCCCGGGCGAGGGCGGCGTCGAAGCGACCGCGGCCGCGCTCGACGTGGAGCTCGCCGGGTTGGACAAACCCGCGCTCGCCCGTTATCTCGACGCCATCGCGGCGATCGGCCGGCTTCCGCAAACGGCGGATCGGGCCGAGCTCGCCGCGGCGGCCGTGCAGCGCCTGTTGCTCGACCTCGCCGCGGGCACGCCGACACTCGCCGTGAAGCGGGCCGGCTTCAGGTCGTCCGCGGGCGATTTCTCGGCCCAGCTCACGGCTTCATTCGACGGCAGAGGGCTCGCGCGAAGCGCCGCGCCCGAGGCGCTGTCGCAGCGCCTCACGGCGAGGGGATCGGCGCGATTTTCCGAAACGCTCGCCGTGCTCGCCTCGCGCGAGCGCCTCGCGGCCGAGGCCGCCGCGCTGCTCGTCGAGCAGGGCCACGAAGCCAACGCGCGCAACGTGCGGCTCGTCGCCGACGAGCTTGGCAGGGAGCGGCTCGGCGAGCTCGTGAGCGCCGGGCTGCTCGAGCCTCTCGACGGCGGCTATGCGGTCGAAGCCCGCTGGGAGCGCGGCGAGCTGTCCGTCAACGGGCGCCCTGCGTCCGCGATTTCCGCGGCGCTCGCGCCACGCTGATAGAAAGCGGGATCGCCGCGCCCGGAAGGGCGCGGCGCCTTCCCACGAAGCGGATCCCCGCACCGGCGCGGGCGCGTCGCGCGCTGGATGCTCCGCGCGCCGCCTTCGCGCCCTCCGGGTAGCCGGCCGGCCAGCAGCTCCCGCCGCGCCCCGCGCTGTCGTCCCAGCCCGACGATCTCCGCAAGATCAAATTTTTCAGATCATATGTTTACACGCGGAACCTGATCGGTTACTTTAGCCCCGACGTGCGTCGGCTGCCCCTTGGGCGTCCGGCGGGGCACGAGCCCGGAAGAACGAGTGGAAAGGAGCGCCGGGGCCGTTCGGAGCGGCCAACCGGCCGACGAGGGGCGATGCAGCTCGCCGAAGGCATTCAAGCGATCTCGAACAGCCTGCCGCCGCGCGATGCGGCGCGTGCCGACCAAGCCTCCGGATTCATCGGCCGCGCCGCGTTCATCGAGCGGCTCCGCGACGCGATGGGCGCAGCCCGCCGCGCCGGTGACCGGATCGCCGTGTTCGTGGTGGACCTCGACCGCTTCCGGCTCGTCAACGAACGCTGGGGCCACCTCGCCGGCGACCGTGTGCTGAAGGAGGTGGCGCTGCGCCTGCGCCGCACGCTGCGCGGCACCGATGTCCTCACCCGGCTCGGCGGCGACCAGTTCGCCGCGCTCACGCCGGGCGTCCCCGGCGGCGAGGGCGCCGCGGCGGTCGCGCGCAAGGTCCTCGACGCGATGCGCGCGCCGTTCGCGATCGGCGCCGACACCTTCTCCACCACGGCGAGCGTCGGCATCGCGCTTTTCCCCGACCACGGCGCCGACGAGCACGGCCTGATCCGCGCCGCCGACCGCGCGCTCGCGGACGCGAAGCGCCGCGGCCGCGACGGCGTGCGCCTGTACTCGAGCGCGCTCGGCGACGTGCGCGGCCACGCCCTCGACCTCGAGCACGACCTGCGCCTCGGCCTGGCGCGCAGCGAACTGGAGCTGCGCTTCCAGCCGGTCCACGACCTCGGCTCCGGCCGCGTGGATTCGGTCGAGACGCTCGTGCGCTGGCGCCACCCGCTGCTCGGGCTGCTGCCGCCCGACCGCTTCATCCCGATGGCGGAGGAGACCGGACTCGTGCGCTCGCTCGGCGAGCGCGTCCTCGAGGGCGCGTGCGCGCAGCTCGCGCTGTGGCGCGCCGAGGGCCTGCCGCTCGCAGGCGTGTCGGTGAACCTCTCGGCGCGCGACTTCGAGCGGCCCGACTTCGTCGAGTTCGTGACCGACACGCTCGCGCGGCACGCGCTGCCGCCGGACGCGCTCGAGATCGAGGTGACCGAGCACAGCCTGTTCGAGGATCCCGACGCCGCCGCGCGTGCCGTGGCCCTCGGGGAGTACGGCGTGAAGCTCTCGATCGACGACTTCGGCACCAAGTACGCGTCGCTCGCCTACCTGCAGCGCCTGCCGGTGAACACCATCAAAGTGGACCGCAGCTTCGTGCGCGACATCGGCTACTCGAGCTCGAGCGACTCGATCGTCGCCGCGGTGATCGCGCTCGCGCGCGGCATGGGGCTGCGCCTGATCGCCGAGGGGGTCGAGGAGATCGACCAGGTGCGCTCGCTGCGGCGCCTCGGCTGCCACGTGATGCAGGGGTTCCTCTTCAGCCGCCCGCTCGCGGCCGACGACGCCTACCGCTACCTCGCCCGCAGGGCGGGGTGACGGGCGGAGGACAGAGGAGAGAGACTCGACTCTCGATCCTCGATCCCGATTCCTGGATCCTGCCCCTCACACCCAGATCATCAGCCCCATCTCGAGCGGATGGGTGAGGAACTCGCGGCAGGGATAAGCCCGGATGTGGTACTCGAGCTTGCCGCAGTACTCCGGCTCGAGCTCGAGGCGGAAGCGGTGCTCGCCCTCGGGCGTGCGCGTGCCGTCGGCGGCGAACGAGAACCTGAGCTGCTCCTCGCGCACGCTGTCGCCGAGCTTGCGGTTGAGCAGCAGCTCGACCACCACGTCCTCCGGCGCGAGCCCGTTCAGCGCGACGGCCACCTCGAGGGCGACCGACTCGCCGAACTGGATCGCCTTCCGGGGCGGGTCGATGCGGCGGATGTGCACGCCGTGCCAGGCGGCGCGCACCCGCGCCTTCCAGCCGGCCACCTCGCGCGCGCGCTCGAGCTTCGACTCCGCGTAGCGGCGCCCCTGCTGGGAGGCCGGCAGGTAGAACTTGCGCACGTAGTCGCCGACCATTCGCGCCGAGCTGAAGCGCGGCAGGATGGTTGCGATCGAGCGCTTCGCGAGGCGGATCCAGTCGGGCGAGAAGCCCATCGGGCCGCGCGCGTAATACATCGGGATCACCTGGTCCTGCAGGATCTCGTAGAGGGTGCGCGCCTCCTCGCGGTTGCGCCGGTACTCGTCCGCGACGTCCGAAGCGGGCTTGATCGCGAAGCCGTTGTCGCCGGTAAAGCCCTCGCCCCACCAGCCGTCGAGCACCGAGAGGTTGACCACGCCGTTGATGCCGGCCTTCATGCCCGAGGTGCCGGACGCCTCCAGCGGATAGACCGGGTTGTTCAGCCAGACGTCCACGCCGGAGACGAGCCGCCGCCCGAGCCGCAGGTCGTAGCCCTCGACCAGCAGGATCTTCCCCTCGAACTCCGGCATGCGCGCGACTTCGGCGATGTGGCGGATGAGATCCTGCCCCGGGCGGTCCGCGGGGTGCGCCTTGCCGGCGAAGATGAAGAGGATCGGCCGCTCCGTATCGGAGAGCAGCTGCCGCAGCCAGTCGAGGTTCTCGAAGAGCAGGGTCGCGCGCTTGTAGGTGGCGAAGCGACGGCCGAAGCCGATGGTGAGCACGTTCGGGTTCGCCGGGTCGGCGAACCTGAGCAGCCGCTCGAGGTGCGCGTCGCTGCCCTGGTTGCGCGCGTTCTGCCGCGCGAGCCGAAAGCGCACCAGGTGGAGCATCTGCGACTTCAGGTACTGGCGCACGCTCCAGAAGATGTGGTCGGGCAGATCGGCGACCTTCTCCCACAGCGCCGTGTCGAGGAGCCGCCCCGACCAGCCGAAGCCGAGCGAACGGTCGAAGATGTCGGCCCACTCGGGCGCGAGGAACGTCGGCACGTGCACGCCGTTGGTGACGTGGTCGATCGGGTTCTCGTCGGCGGGCACCTGCGGCCAGAGCTCCGCGAGCAGCCGCGACGAGACGCCCTCGTGGATCTTCGAGACGCCGTTGTGGAACCGCGAGCCGCGGATCGCGAGCGCCGTCATGTTGAAGTCGCTCGAGGTGGGCGTGCGCCCGAGCGCGAGCACGTCCTCGATCGCGACGCCGCCGTCGCGCGCCCACTCCTCGAAGTAGGCGCGCATCATGCCCTCGTCGAAGTGGTCGTGCCCCGCCGGGACCGCGGTGTGCGTGGTGAACACCGTGCTCGCCGCGACCGCCTCGAGCGCGGTGGCGAAGTCGACGCCGTGCCGCATCACCTGCCGGATGCGCTCGAGGATGAGGAATGCCGGGTGGCCCTCGTTCACGTGCCACACCGTGGGCTTCACGCCCATCTCCGCGAGCGCGCGCACCCCGCCGATGCCGAGCAGGATCTCCTGCTCGATGCGCATCGCGCGGTCGCCGCCGTAGAGGCGGTGGGTGATGTAGCGGTCGTGCTCGGCGTTCGCCGCGATGTCGGTGTCGAGGAGGAAGAGGAGCACGTGCCCGACGCGCACCTGCCAGACCTTGGCGGCGACGTCGCGCCCCGGCAGCCGCACGGTCACCGTGAGGTCGCGCCCGTCCTCGCGCGCGACCGGCGTGACCGGCAGGTCGTCGAAGTCCGCGTCGCGGTAGACCGCGTGCTGGTTGCCGTCCTTGTCGATCGACTGGTGGAAGTAGCCCTGCCGGTAGAGGAGGCCGACGCCGACGAACGGCAGGCGCATGTCGGAGGCCGACTTGCAGTGGTCGCCGGCGAGGATGCCCAGGCCCCCGGAGTAGATGGGCAGGCTCTCGTGGAAGCCGTACTCGAAGCTGAAGTAGGCGACGAGGTCGGACTGCCGCAGCGATTCGGAGCCGTTGCGCCGCATCGGCTCGCTGTGGTAGGAGTCGTAAGACGACAGCACCCGGTTGTAGTTCGCGAGGAACACCGGGTCCGCCGCCGCCTCCACGAGGCGGCGTTCGTCCACCGACTTCAGGAACGCCTTCGGGCTGTGGCCGACGGCATCCCACAGGTGCGGGTGCAGGCGCGCGAACAGTTCGCGCGTCGGCCGGTCCCAGCTGTACCAGAGGTTGTTCGCCAGCTCCTCGAGCCGCGCGAGGCGGCGCGGAATCTTGGGATTGACCTCGAGAGTGAAAACCGTGCCGGGCTGCATCGCGCTCCCCTTGTTCTGCCTGCGGCGCTCGCGCTGGGCTCTGTCCGATCGAAGGGGAGACGTCCCCTGCCGACCCGCTCCGCCGGAGGAAGCGCCGTCGCACCTCGCGAATGCATCGGTGCTTCCCCGACGGACTGCGAACGATTCTAGCCGAAGGCCGTCGCCGCCGGCCCGCCTCACCAAAGCGGGGCGGCGCGCACCGCGGCGGGGCGGACCCGGGATTGATCTATCTCAACGCCGCCGCCCGGCCCCGGTCTAGCGTTGTAGGCAGGCGCAACGCGGGGCGCGTCGCGCCCGCGGACTCGCAGGCGGAAAGCGGATCGCATGGACGAGGTGATCGTCAAGGGGGCGGCGGGCGCGCGCGTCGCGCCGAACCTCGCCGACTACGCGTCGGCGCACGCGGGTTTTTCGTGGGACGCGGCGCGGCGCGAGCTCGACGGCCTGCCGGGCGGGCGCGGGCTCAACATCGCCCACGAGGCGGTGGACCGCCACGCCGCGGGGCCGCAGCGCGACAAGCTCGCGATCCGCTGGCTGCCGCGCGAGGGCGCGCGCCGCGACCTCACCTTCGCGGACCTCGCCGCGCACTCCAACCGCTTCGCCAACGTCCTCGCCGGGCTCGGCGTGAAACCCGGCGAGCGCGTCTACCTCCTCACGGGCCGGATCCCGGAGCTCTACTTCGCCGCGCTCGGCACCTGGAAGGCGAAGGCGGTGCTCTGTACGCTCTTCTCCGCGTTCGGCCCGGAGCCGGTGCGCGCGCGCATGGCGATCGGCGAGGCGAAGGTGCTGGTCACCACCGCATCGCTCTACCAGAAGAAGATCGCGCCGATCCGCGCGTCGCTCCCGAAGCTCGAGCACGTGCTCATCGCGGGCGAGGGCGCCGCGTCGATCCCGGGCACGCTCGACTACGCCGCGCTCGCCGCGAAAGCCTCCGACCGGTGGGCCATTCCCGCCACGGATCCGGAGGACATGTCGACGCTGCACTTCACGAGCGGCACGACCGGCACCCCGAAGGGCGCGGTGCACGTGCACGGGGCGGTGGTCGCGCACTACATGACCGGCAAGCTCGCGCTCGACCTGCACGCCGACGACGTCTTCTGGTGCACGGCCGACCCGGGCTGGGTGACCGGCACGTCCTACGGCATCATCGCGCCGCTCGCGAACGGCGTGACCTCGATCGTCGACGAGGCCGACTTCGACGCCACGCGCTGGTACGAGATCCTCGAGCGCGAGCAGGTGTCGGTCTGGTACACGGCGCCGACGGCGATCCGCATGATGATGAAGGCGGGGCTCGACCTCGCCAGAGCGCGCCGGCTGCCGCGCCTGCGCTTCCTCGCCTCGGTCGGCGAGCCGCTCAATCCCGAGGCGGTGCGCTGGGGCGTGCAGGCGTTCGGGCTGCCGTTCCACGACAACTGGTGGCAGACCGAGACCGGCGGGATCATGATCGCGAACTTCGCGTCGATGGACATCCGGCCGGGCTCGATGGGCCGGCCGATGCCCGGGATCGAGGCGGCGCTCGTCGAGGCGAAGAAGGACGCGCCGGTGCGCGTGATCGAGGAAGCCGGGGTGGAGGGCGAGATCGCGCTCCGCGCGCCTTGGCCCTCGATGTTCCGTGGCTACCTCAACGAGCCGGAGCGCTACGCGAAATGCTTCGCCGACGGCTGGTATCTCTCCGGCGACCTCGCCAAGCGCGACGCCGACGGCTACTTCTGGTTCGTCGGCCGCAAGGACGACGTCATCAAGACCTCCGGGCACCTGATCGGTCCGTTCGAGGTGGAGAGCGTGCTCATGGAGCATCCGGCGGTCGCGGAGGCCGGCGTGATCGGCAAGCCCGACCCGGTGGCGGGCGAGCTCGTGAAGGCGTTCGTGTCGCTGAAGGTGGGCTTCCAGGCCGACGAGGAGCTGCGGCGCGCGCTGCTCGCGCACGCGCGCAAGCGCCTCGGCGCCGTGGTCGCGCCGAAGGAGATCGAGTTCAGCCCGGGCCTGCCCAAGACGCGCAGCGGCAAGATCATGCGGCGGCTGCTCAAGGCGCGCGAGCTGGGGCTGCCCGAAGGCGACACCTCGACGCTGGAGTGAGCAGAACCGCCCGAGCCCGAGGAACGCGAAGGAGCGCCAGGCAGATGATCGAGACCAGCATGGGCCAGCCGGACGATGGCGGGAGGCTGGCGGGGACCGATGCCGTCCGTTCGGCCGCGATGGCAGAGGACCCGTGTTTGCGTCGCTGCGCGCCCGCTGCGCTTTTGCGGTTCTGAGCATGTCCATCGCCCACCGCCCGCCCCACGAGATCGCGCTCGAGCGCGAGCACGCGCACGAGCTCCTGCGCCAGATGCTCGTCATCCGCCACTTCGAGGAGAAAGCCGCGGAGCTCTACGCGGCGGGCAAGATCCGCGGGTTCCTGCACCTCTACATCGGCGAGGAGGCGGTCGCCGTCGGGGCGATGGCGGCGCTCGCCCCCGAGGACGCGATCGTCGCCACCTACCGCGAGCACGGGCAGGCGCTCGCGCGCGGCATCCCGGCCGCGGCGGTGATGGCGGAGATGTACGGCAAGGCCAACGGCTGCTCGCGCGGGCGCGGCGGCTCGATGCACATGTTCGACGCGACGCGGCGCTTCTACGGCGGGTATGCGATCGTCGCCGGCGGCCTGCCGGTGGCCGTGGGCCTCGCGCTCGCCGACAGGATGCAGGGACGGCACCGCGTCACCGCGTGCTTCTTCGGCGAGGGCGCGGTCGCCGAGGGCGAGTTCCACGAGTCGGTCAACCTCGCGGCGCTGTGGCGCCTGCCGGTGCTGTTCCTCTGCGAGAACAACCTCTACGCGATGGGCACCGCGCTCGCGCGCTCGGAGTCGGAGACCGACATCCACCTCAAGGCGCAGAACTACCGGGTGCAATCGGAGTGGGTGGACGGGATGGACGTCCTCGCCGTCGAGGCGGCGGTCGCGCGCGCCGCGGCGAGCGTGCGCCGCGGCGACGGGCCGTATTTCCTGGAGCTGCGCACCTTCCGCTTCCGCGCCCACTCGATGGCCGACCCCGAGCTCTACCGGACCCGGGAGGAGGTCGCCGAGTGGAAGAAGCGCGATCCGATCCCGACGTTCGCCGCACGGCTCGCGGCCGACGGGATGCTGACCGGCGCCGAGCTCCAGGCCCTCGAGGCCGAGGCCTGGCGCGAGGTCGACTGGGCCGTGGACGAGGCCGAGCGCGGCGAGTGGGAGCCGGTCGAGGACCTCGAACGCGACGTGTACACCCCGCGCTAGTGAGCGAGCGAACGATGCCCTCGACCCTCATCGCCTTCTACAGCCGCTCGGGCCATACGCGCCGGGTCGCCGAGCCCCTCGCCCGGCGCCTCGGCGCCGATCTCGAAGCGATCGCGCCGACGCGCGACCGTGAAGGGCCGCTCGGCTACGTCCGCTCGGCGCTCGAGGCGATCGCCGAGCTGCCCGCCTCGACGATGCCGCCGCGGCACGACCCCGCGGCTTATCGCCTGGTGGTGATCGGCACGCCGGTGTGGTTCTGGAGCCTGGCGAGCCCGGTGCGCGGCTACGTGCTCGAAGAGCGCCGCCGCTTCGCGCGCGTCGCCTTCTTCTGCACGATGGGGAGCTCGGGCGCCGAGCGCGTCTTCGCCGACCTCGCGCGGCTCGCCGGCAAGAAGCCGGTGGCGACGCTCGCGCTCACCGACGCCCGGATCGATGCCGGGTCCGCAAAGGCGCTCGACCGCTTCGCGCGCGCCCTCGGCGCGGGCCGAGGCGGGGCGCGCGGACGCCGGCCCGGGGCGGATTGAAGCGCGCGGGAGGCAGCGTGGCGAAGACCACCTATCGCGAAGCGGTCCGCGCGGCGTTGCGCGAGGCGATGCGCGCCGATCCGCGCGTCTTCCTGATGGGCGAGGACGTCGGGCGCTACGGCGGCGCGTTCGCGGTGAGCCTCGGGCTCCTCGACGAGTTCGGCCCCGAGCGCATCCGCGACACGCCGCTCTCGGAATCGGGGTTCCTGGGCGCGGGCATCGGGGCGGCGCTGGGCGGCATGCGGCCGATCGTGGAGATCATGACGGTCAACTTCTCGCTCCTCTCGCTCGACCAGCTCGTGAACAACGCCGCGACGCTGCGTCACATGTCGGGCGGCCAGTTCAGCGTGCCGCTCGTGGTGCGCATGGCCTCGGGCGGCGGGCGCAGCCTCGCCGCGCAGCATTCGCACTCGTTCGAAGGCTGGTACGCGCACGTCCCCGGGATCAAGGTCGTCACCCCGGCCACCGTCGCCGACGCGAAGGGCCTGCTGCTGGCGGCGCTCACGGAGCCCGACCCGGTGGTGATCCTCGAGCACGCGACGCTCTATCCCCTGGAGGGCGACGACACGCCCGATGAACCGATGCAGATCGGGCTCGCTGCCGTGCGGCGCCCGGGTCAGCACGTGACGCTCGTCACCTACGGCGGATCGCTGCCGAAGACGCTCGCGGCGGCCGACGCGCTCGCGAAGGAAGGAATCGAGGCCGAGGTCATCGACCTGCGCACGCTGCGTCCGCTCGACATCGACACCGTGCTCGCCTCGGTGGCGAAGACGCACCGGGCGGTGGTCGTCGACGAGATGTGGAAGACGGGGAGCTTCGCTGCCGAAGTGATGGCGCAGATCATGGAGCGCGCATTCGACGAGCTCGACGCCCCGGTGGCGCGGGTCTGCTCGCGCGAAGTGCCGATGCCCTATGCGAAGCACCTCGAGGAAGCGGCGCTGCCGCAGGCGGGCCAGATCGTCACCGCGGCGAAGGGATTGCTGTAGGCAGTCCAACGCCGAGGATGCGGAGAGCGCAGAGCGATGCGAGCGAGGCCGGTTTCACGGGCCGGGAGCGATCGGGTGCCAGGACGTGACCCGCACGGCGCGAAGCGGCAGGCTCCGCGGGGTGGGCGCCGCCGCGCGCGCGCACGGTTTCCGCGGCCCCGGGCGTCCTCTGCGCCCCGGCGCGTCGATGCCGTAGCCGAACGATGACCGACTTCCTGATGCCCAAGCTCGGCGCCGACATGACGCGGGGCCGGCTGGTCGAGTGGCTGAAGAAGCCCGGCGAGCGCATCGCCCGCGGCGAGGTGATCGCCGTGGTCGAAACCGACAAGGCCAACGTGGACGTCGAGTCGTGGGTCGCCGGGACGCTCGAGAAGATCCTCGTCGAGCCCGGCGGCGACTGGCTGCCCGTGGGCACGCCGCTCGCGGTGATCGCGGCCGAAGCCGGCGCCGAGGCCGGCGCCCCGCCCGCGTTCGCGGCAGCGCCCGCCGCGGCGGCGCCGGTCACCGTGCCCCGGCAGCCGCCCCCTCCGGACGTGGCGCCGGGCGCGCCGCCACCGCGCGCACCGCTTCCGGCCGCGGCACCGGCCGCCGGGGGCGAGCGCGTCCCGGTCTCGCCGATCGCGCGCAAGCGTGCGGGCGAACTCGGCGTCGATCTCGCATCGGTTCGCGGCACGGGCCCGGGCGGCCGCATCACGCTCGAGGACGTCGAGCGCGCCGCGCGCGAGCGCCCCGCCGCAGCGCCGGCCGCTCCCGCCGCGGACAAGCGCCAGCGGATGCGCGACGCGATCGCCGCGGCGATGGCGCGCTCGAAGCGCGAGATCCCGCACTACTACCTCGGCACCACCATCGACATGTCGCGGGCGCTCGCCTGGCTCGCCACAGCGAACGCGAAGCTGCCGGTCACGGAGCGGCTGCTCGCCGGCGTGCTGCTCGTCAAGGCCGCCGCGCTCGCGCTGCGCGAGGTGCCGGAGTTGAACGGCTTCTGGATCGACGGCCGCGCGCAGGCGAGCGCATCGATCCACGCGGGCATCGCGATCTCGCTGCGCGGCGGCGGCCTGGTCGCGCCGGCGATCCACGACGCGGACAAGCTCACCCTGGCGGCGCTCTCGCAGCGGCTCACCGACCTCGTCGCGCGCGCCCGCGCCGGCTCGCTGAAGAGCTCCGAGATGACCGACCCGACAGGCACCATCACCAGCCTCGGCGAGCGCGGCGTCGAAGCGGTCTACGGCGTGATCTATCCGCCGCAGCTCGCGCTCGTCGGTTTCGGCAAGATCGTGGAGCGGCCGTGGGCGGTGGACGGCACGGTCGTCGTACGCCCGGTGGTCACCGCCACGCTCTCGGGCGATCACCGCGCGACCGATGGCCACCGCGGCGCGCTCTACCTCGACGCGGTCGCGAGACTTCTGCAGGAACCGGAGAAGCTATGAACAAGGAAGAGATCAGGACCAAAGCGCTGGGCGTGCTCGCCGCGGTGGTGCCGGAGCTCGAACCGGCCGAGCTCGCGCCGGACAAGAGCCTGCGCGACCAGCTCGACATCGACTCGGTCGATTTCCTCAACATCGTGGTCGGCCTGGCGAAGACCTTCGGGGTGGACATCCCCGAGACCGACTACCGGCACCTGTACACGCTCGACAGCCTGGTGGCGTACCTCGCCGGCCGGGCGAAGGGCTGAAGCGGAGCGGACGATGATCGAACCCAGGGCTTACCTCGCGGCCGAACCCGAGGCGCGCGGCGTGCTCGTCGCGATGTTCTACTTCCCCGTCGCCAACAGCGTCGCCGGATGGTTCGCGGGCGCCGCCGGGGAGGGCTTCGTCGCGCGCTACTTCTGGCTCGACGGCTTCTACGGCGCCACCGAGACGGCGACCTTCCTCTCCGCCGCCGACGACGTGCACGGCGATTGGCTCGCGGTGACGCTCGAGCACGGGCGGCCGAAGGCTCACCGCGTCGATCCCCCGCCGCCGCTGCCCGAGGACGCCGCGCGCGAGCTCGACCGCATCCAGGATTTCTTCGCGCGCGAGTGGCTCTTCTTCGCCGCCGATCCGGACGCCGGCGCCGAGGCCGAGGCCTACCGCGCGCTGAAGCTCCCGGTGAAGCCGCTCAACATCCGCGCCAGGCGCCTCGGGCGGCTCGCGCCGGCCGACGGCGTGCGCGTCGAGCGCACCCAGGACTTCGACCTGCAGGTGCTCGACTTCCTCGCGGGCCGCTGGCCGCTCGACTACCGGCGCGAGGGCTGAGGCCGCCATCAGCAGGCTCGATTCGCCGCGGTCGCGCGCCTCGGGCAGAATCCGCTCCCCGGACACGGAGCAGACCGCCATGGGCAACTACGTCTTCGGCAAGACCGTGAACCTCCCCTTCGACGAGGCCTGCCGGCGCGTCGCCGACGCGCTCGCGGGCGAAGGCTTCGGCGTCCTCACCGAGATCGACGTCGCGGGGACGCTCAAGAACAAGCTCGGCCGCGACATGCCGCCCTACCGCATCCTGGGCGCCTGCAACCCCGGCTACGCGAACCGCGCGATCTCGGCCGAGCCGCAGATCGGGGCGCTGTTGCCGTGCAACGTCGTCGTACGGCAGGACGCCGACGGCGCCACCCACGTCGAGTTCATGGACCCGGGCGCGGTGATGGACCTCGTCGGCCGACCCGAGGTGCGCGAGATCGCCTCCGAGGTGCGCGCCCGCCTCGTGAAGGTGATGAACGCGGTGTGACGCCGCGCCCGGCAGGCCGGCCCACGCACCGCCCGCCGCGCGCGCTCGTCGGCACGAGCGGCTGGAGCTACGAAGGCTGGCGCGCCGGCCTCTACGCGGGCGTGCCGCGCGCGCGCTGGCTCGCGCACTACGCGAGCCTCTTCGACTCGGTCGAGGTGAACGCGAGCTTCTACCACTCGCTCGCGCCTTCGACCTACGCGGCCTGGCGCGAGCAGACGCCGCCCGGCTTCCGCTTCGCGGTGAAGGGCAGCCGCTACGTGACCCACGTGCGCAAGCTCCACGACCCGGCGGAACCGGTCGCACGCCAGCGCGCAGCCGCCTCACGGCTCGGTGACAAGCTCTTCGCCGTGCTGTGGCAGCTCCCGGCCGGGCTGCACCGCCACGACGACCTCCTCGCCGGTTTCGTCGCCGCGCTCGCCGCGTGGCGGGGCCCGCGCCACGCGATCGAGTTCCGCCACGCGTCGTGGTTCGCGCCCGAGGTGGCTGAGCTCCTCGCGCGTGGACGCGTCGCCAGCGTGATCTCCGACGCCGCCGACTGGCCCCGCTGGGACGAGGTGACGACCGACCTCGCCTACGTGCGCCTGCACGGGCACGACGCCACCTACTGGTCCGCCTACTCCGACGCCGCGCTCGCCGGGTGGGCGGCGCGCATCCGGCGCTGGCTCGCAGAGGGCCGGGACGTGGCCGTCTATTTCGACAACACCGATGCCGGCCACGCGCCGCGCGACGCGGCGCGGCTCGCGGCGATGCTCAGGGGGCCGGGCGCGCGGCGGCGAAGCGCACCGTCACCGTCGTCCCCGGCTGCGGCGGCGCGCTCGCGATCGTCACGGTCGCGCCCATGATGCGCGCGTAGGCGCGCACGATCGCGAGGCCGAGGCCCGACCCGCCCGGCGCCGCGCCGCGGCCGCGGTAGAACCGGTCGAACACGCGTTGGCGTTCCTCGGGCGGGATCCCGGGGCCCGTGTCCGCGACCTCGAGCACCGCGCGGTCGCCGACGCCGAAAACGCGGATCTCGACCCGCCCCGCGGCCGGCGTGTAGCGGATCGCATTGTCGACGAGGTTCGAGACGAGGATCCGCAGCGCGTCCTCGGCGCCCGGCACCGCCACCGGCTCGGCGCGCGCGAGGGCGAGCGCGACCGGTTTCGCTTCGGCGAGCGACGCGAGGTCGGCCACGACCGAGCGCACGAGGGCATCGAGCGCCACGCGCGAGGAGGGCCGCGCCGTCGCGTCGGGCTCGAGCCGGGCGAGCGTCAGGAGCTGCTCGACGAGGCGCGTCGCGCGCTTCACGCCGTGGCGCAGGCGGTCGATCGCGGCGGCGCGCTCGGCGTCGTCGCGGGCGCGCTCCACGAGCTGGATCTGCAGCCCGAGCGCGGTGAGCGGCGTGCGCAGCTCGTGCGCGGCGTCGGCGGCGAAGCGGCGCTGCATCGCCAGCGCACCCTCGAGGCGGCCGAGCAGCCCGTTCAGCGCGCCGACGAGCGGGCGCACCTCGTCGGGCAGGCGGTCGTGCGGCAAGGGCTCGAGCGACGCGGGGCTGCGCGCGGCGATGGTGCGCGCGAGGCGCGCGATCGGCGCGAGCCCGCGGCCGACGACGAACCAGACGAGCAGCGCGAGGAGCGGCAGCGACGCGAGGATCGGCACGAGGATGCGCAGCGCCACGTTCGCGGCGAGCTCCGCGCGCAGCGCCGAGGGCTGGGCGACCTGGATCGTGCGCAGCCCCACGACCGTGGTGTACATGCGCCAGCTGCGCCCGGCGTGCGCGATCGTGGAGAAGCCCGGCGCGCGCGTGAGCGGCAGCGGCGGCGTCGGGTCGGACGAGTACACCGCGCCGCCGGTCGGATCCCAGATCTGGACGACGACGCGGTGGCCGGGATCCGCGGCCCGGCCGAGCGTCGCGAGGTCGAGGCGCGCGTGGTCGCGCAGGGAGAGCGCCACCTGGCGCAGCTCCTCGTCGAGCAGCACGTCGATCTCGGCGCGCGCCGCGAAGTAGGTCGCTGCGCTCGCGACGAGGCCGACCGCGAGCACCGCGCCGGCGAGCGCGACGATGAGCCGGGTGCGCAGCGAGCTCATGCGCGGGTGTTCGGGGCGAGGGTGTAGCCGACGCCGCGCACGGTGCGGATCGCGTCCTCGCCGAGCTTGCGCCGCAGGTTGTGCACGTGCACCTCGACGGCGTTGGAGCCGACCTCCTCGCCCCAGCCGTAGATGCGGTTCTCGATCTGGCCGCGGGAGAGGACGATGCCCGGCCGTTCCGCGAGCGCCATGAGGAGCGCGTATTCCCTGGCCGAGAGCGGCACGGGCTTGCCTGCGACCGTCACCTCGCGCGTCGCCGGGTTGATGGTGATCGCGCCGCGCGTGATGAGTGGCTCGGGCCGGCCGGCCGCGCGCCGCACGAGCGCCCGCACGCGCGCGGCGAGCTCGTCGAGGTCGAAGGGCTTCACGAGGTAGTCGTCGGCGCCGGCATCGAGCCCGGCGACGCGGTCGGCTACGGTGTCGCGGGCGGTGATGACGAGCACCGGCACGGAGGCCTTCCGCTCGCGCAGCGACCGCAGGAGCGCCATGCCGTCCTTCTTCGGCAGGCCGAGGTCGAGGAGCACCGCGGCGAACGCCTCGGTGGCGAGCGCCGACTCGGCCGCGCGGCCGTCGCGCACCCAGTCCACCGCGTAGCCCTCGAGGCGCAGGCCTTCGCGCACGGCCTCGCCGATCATCGGGTCGTCTTCGACGAGGAGGATGCGCATGGGGCGCGAAGGATAGCGCGGCCGCGCCACACCTCAGCGCGCGGTCCCGGGCGGAGCCGGCTGGCGGCCCGTGGCGGGCCGCCGCGCGGCGGGGCTAGCTCCGCGGGCCGCTCCCGGGTTTGATCGACTGCATCGCGCGCACGGCTTCCTGCGTGCGCGAGAGGATGTGCCCGTAGCGCCCTTCGTGGGCCATCGGCGTGTCCGGCATGATGAACCAGACCATGAGGTCGCGGATCGAGACGAGGCCCTTCACCTCCGCGCCGTCCTGCACGAGCAGGTGGCGGTAGCGGTACATCACCATCTGCTGCAGGGCCTCGGCCACGGTGAGCGTGGAGGCGACCGAACGGACGTTGCGGCTCATCACCTCCGCGATCCTCGTCGCCTTCGGGTCGCGCCCGTCGGCGACGATCCGGCGCAGCACGTCGCGCTCGGTGAAGATGCCCTCGATCGCGCCGCCGGCGCCGCGCACGACGACGGCGCCGATCTCTTTTTCGCTCATGAGCGCGGCGGCCTCGGCGGCCGTGGCCGCCGCCGGCACCGAGACGATCTCCTGCAGCTTCTTGCTGGCGACGACGTCGCCGACGGTGTGCGTGAGCATGGCGGAATCCCCTTTCTGGTTGCCTCGCCCGCCAGCCTACTCCGCAGCGCGGCAGACACGCCATCGCCCCCGCGGTTGCCCGGGCCGGCGCGCGCTGCTAGTCTTACGGATCCCCGATCGATCGCGCATCCGTAAGATGACCCATGCCACCCTCTCCGGGAAGTTCCAGCTCTCGATCCCCAAGGCGATCCGCGAGCGCCTGCGGCTGCGCGCCGGGCAGCAGTTCGTCTTCGTGACCAAAGGCGACACGATCACGCTCGTGCCCAAGCGCACCGCCGACGAGGTCCGCGGCATCATGAAGGGAGCGCGGACGGGCGATCTGCGCGACCGCAAGGAGCGCGCCTGATGGTCGTGGTGGACACTTCCGCCTGGGTCGAGTGGCTGACCGACTCGCCGCTCGCGGAGAAAGTCGCCCCCTACCTGGAGCGCCTCGACGAGGTGGTCGTGCCGACCCTCGTCCAATACGAGCTCTACAAGTGGGCGGCGCGCGAGCGCGACGAAGCCGCGGCGCTCACCATCGTGGGCTTCACCGCGCAGGCGCGGGTCGAGCCGCTCGACACCACGCGCGCGATCGCGGCGGCCGAGACCGCCGTGCAGCACCGCCTGCCGATGGCCGACGCCATCGTCTACGCCTGCGCGCAGGCGCACGACGCGCGCCTCGTCACGAGCGATGCCCACTTCCAGAACCTGCCCAGCGTCGAATACCTCGGCAAGCCCGCGCGCAAGCCGCGGACCTGACCCGGAGCCCGCCGATGACCGACCTCTCCGTCACCCACCAGCTCACCGCCTACAAGCCGAAGAACAAGGTGCGCTTCGTCACCGCGGCCAGCCTGTTCGACGGGCACGACGCGTCGATCAACATCATGCGGCGCATCCTGCAGGCCACCGGCTGCGAGGTCATCCACCTCGGCCACAACCGCTCGGTGGAGGAGGTCGTCACCGCGGCGCTCGAGGAGGACGTGCAGGGCATCGCGGTGTCCTCCTACCAGGGCGGACACATCGAGTACTTCAAGTACATGGTCGACTGCCTGCGCGAACGCGGCGGCGCGAACATCAAGGTGTTCGGCGGCGGCGGCGGCGTGATCGTCCCCGCCGAGATCCGCGAGCTCCACGAGTACGGCGTGGCGCGCATCTACTCGCCCGAGGACGGCGCGCGCATGGGCCTGCAGGGCATGATCAACGACATGGTCATGCGCTGCGACGAGGACCTCTCGCGGCAGGCGCCCCGGGACCTCGCGGCGGTGCGCAAGGGCGACCGGCGCGCGCTCGCGCGGCTCATCACCGGGCTCGAGGCCGGCGCGGTCGACGCGCGCCTGCGCGACGAGCTCCTCACCGAGGCGCAGGCCGCGCGCGTGCCCGCGCTCGGCGTGACCGGCACCGGCGGCGCGGGAAAGAGCTCGCTCACCGACGAGCTCGTGCGCCGCTTCCGGCTCGACTTCGACGACGCGCTGAAGATCGCGGTGCTCGCGGTCGACCCGTCGCGGCGCAAGACCGGGGGCGCGCTCCTCGGCGACCGCATCCGCATGAACGCGATCGGTCACCCGAACGTCTTCATGCGCTCGCTCGCCACGCGCGAGACCGGGACCGAGGTCTCGGCGGCGCTCGGCGACGCCATCGCCGCCTGCCGCGTCGCGGGGTTCGACCTCGTGGTGGTGGAGACCTCCGGCATCGGCCAGGGCGACGCCGCGATCGTGCCGCTGGTGGACGTGTCGCTCTACGTCATGACGCCCGAGTTCGGCGCCGCGAGCCAGCTCGAGAAGATCGACATGCTCGACTTCGCCGACTTCGTCGCGATCAACAAGTTCGACCGCCGCGGCGCGGCCGACGCGTTGCGCGACGTGAGGAAGACCGTGCAGCGCAACCGCCAGCGCTTCTCGGAGCCGGCGGAGGCCATGCCGGTGTTCGGCACCATGGCGAGCCGCTTCAACGACGACGGCGTCACCGCGCTCTACCAGGCGATGCTGCCGCGCCTCGCCGAGGCGGGGCTCGCGAGGCAGGGCGGGCGCTTGCCGAAGGTGGACGTGCGCGCCTCGTCGCAGCAGACGGTGATCGTGCCGCCGGCGCGCGCGCGCTACCTCGCCGAGATCGCCGAGACGGTGCGCGGCTACAAGCGCCACGCCGTCGAGCAGGCCCGCCTCGCGCGCGAGCGGCAGGCGCTCGCCCTGGCGAAGGCGGCGCTCGCGGCCGAGTGCCGCGAGGAGAACGCGAACCTCGACGCGCTGGTGCGCGACCGCGACGGGAAGCTCGACGCGCGCGCGAAGAAGCTGCTCGACATGTGGCCGTCGATGCAGAAGGCCTACGCCGGCGACGAGTACGTGGTGAAGATCCGCGACCGCGAGGTGCGCACGAAGCTCGTCCACACCTCGCTCTCCGGCACCAAGGTCCGCAAGGTGGTGCTGCCGCGCTACGAGGACCAGGGCGAGCTCCTCAAGTGGCTGCTGCTCGAGAACGTGCCGGGGTCGTTCCCCTTCACCGCCGGCGTCTTCGCCTTCAAGCGCGAGAACGAGGACCCGACGCGCATGTTCGCCGGCGAGGGCGACGCCTTCCGCACCAACCGCCGCTTCCACCTGCTCTCGAAGGACATGCCGGCGAAGCGGCTGTCGACGGCGTTCGACTCGGTGACGCTGTACGGCTTCGACCCCGACCGGCGCCCCGACATCTACGGCAAGGTGGGCAACTCGGGCGTCTCGATCGCGACGCTCGACGACATGAAGGTGCTCTACTCGGGCTTCGACCTCTGCAGCCCCGACACCTCGGTGTCGATGACCATCAACGGCCCGGCGCCGACCATCCTCGCGATGTTCATGAACACCGCGATCGACCAGCAGATCGACAAGTTCCGCGCCGAGAACGGGCGCGACCCGACCGAGGACGAGGCCGAGAAGATCCGCGAGTGGACGCTCGAGACCGTGCGCGGCACGGTGCAGGCCGACATCCTCAAGGAGGACCAGGGGCAGAACACCTGCATCTTCTCCACCTGTCTCTT
>JAOAEA010000031.1 GCA_026417035.1 Burkholderiales bacterium | reverse complement strand
CAGCAGCGCCAGCCCATCCATGTTCGGCATGTTGATGTCGGACAGGATCAGCCCCACCTTGTGCGTCTTCAGCTTCTCAAGCGCCTCCACGCCGTCGCCCGCCTCGAAGACGTAGGTGTCGTCGCCCACGCCGCCGTCGAGCTGGTCGTCGCCCTCGCCGCCGCGGAGGATGTCGTCGCCGTCCCCGCCGAAGAGGAAGTCGTTGCCGGCATCGGCGGCGAGTGAGTCTGCCCCGGCCCCACCCCAGGCTGCGATGGCTCCGGTCGCGAAGGTCGAAAGCCGGTCGTCTCCGGCGCCGGCGCGGACCGTGTCGCGCCCGCCAGCGTAGATCACGTCGTCGCCGCTACCGCCGTCGATCCAGTCGTCTCCCCGCCCCGCCCGGATCTCGTCGGCCCCGGCGCCCCCGATGAGGACGTTGTTGCCGTCGGAGCCAACGAGCAGGTCGTTGCCATCCCCGCCGTCGAGATAGTCGTCGCTGTAGTCCGTCCCGTAGAGCGCAAGTTCGTTGGCGTACAGGCGATCGTCACCGGCCTCACCGAGCAGCGTGTCCGCGCCGACGTTGCCGATCAGCGTGTCGTTACCGTCGCCACCGAAGATGACGTCGTCCCCGGCGCCACCCCATGCCCAGTCGTCGCCGCTGCCCGCGAAGATCAGGTCGGCCGCGCTCGAGGCAGGGTTGTTTCTGGCGGCGCCGGCATCGGCGTACATCGCGGGTCTTCCGTCGCTGCGTACCGAAAACGTCCAGGTGGTTCCGTTCGGGATGTAGTCCGCGTCGCCGAGGAGGAAGTCGTTGCCGCCACCGCCGACGAGGATGTCCATGCCCCCGCCACCGGAGAGCACGTCTGCGCTCGCGCCGCCCACCAGCCGGTCCGAGCCTTCGCCGCCGGCGAGCCAATCGCCCCATGGCGAGGCGTTGCCTCCGGCAGCCAATGCCGACGCCAAGCCGGTCTCCTGCTCTCCGAAGAGTTGGTCGTCCCCGCCGCCGCCGACCAGCACGTCGCGGCCGACTCCGCCCACGATGAGGTCATCACCGACCGTCCCGGCGCTGTCACCGAACAGCGTGTCGTCGCCAGCGCCCCCTTCGATGCGGTCATCGCCTCCGCCGCCCAGGACGATGTCGTCCCCTTCGCCCGCGGCGATGTGCTCGTTCGCCGCCCCGCCCTCCAGGTAATCCTCGGGATAGTCCTCGAAGTCGAGCCCGCGGAGGACCAGCGTCGTGCCCGGGCTCGCGGCTGACCGCAGGAGGCGAATGCCGAAATCGCCTTCCTTGAAGTCCTCCAAGGCCACCGACATGCCGCGCCAAGCCAATCTCGCCTCAGAGGCGGCTTCCCTCGTAAGCGTGACGCTGCCATCGACAGTGGTCCAGGTGTTGGCACCGGTGGCGATCAGCAACGGCGCCAGTGGCAGGCCGTCGAAGACGAGCCGGTTGGCGCCCTGTCCGTCCCGCACGCGGTCCGCACCGCCCGCAGGGGAAAAGCGGTAGACGTCCGCGCCGCCACCCCCGACGAGGTAGTCGGCACCTTCGCCCCCGTCGAGGACGTCGTTCCCCTCACCGCCGAACAAGAGGTCATCGCCTGCGCCGCCGAGGAGCAGCTCGGCGCCGACGCCGCCCACGAGCAGATCGTCGGAGCCGCCCGCCCCAGACGCATCGAGGGTCGCGGCGAGCGCGGATCCGCCGACGACCAGGCGATCGAATCTCGCCTTCCCGATCGCCGCAGCTGCATCGGTCTGCAGGTAGGTATTCAGCCGCGCCGTCAGCGCGGTTTCCAGCTGGGCCGCCTCGGCCGAGCCCTGCTTGATCGCGCGCCCGAGCTGGTCGACGAGCCCGACCATGCCGAGCTGGAGCTCGAGGGCCATCATGATCCGCTGCGCGCCCTGTCGATCCGCGTCCGGGTTGGCGAGCCAGTCGACGAGCGCCGCCATCACGTCGAGCGACGTCGCCGACCCGTTCAGCCCGGTGGAGAGCTGACCGGAAAACGTCACTGCCGTTGTATCGACGACAACTTGCCGCCCGATCGCGTCGATGCCGCGCAGGCCGGTCCCGCCGGCGGACGCCACGTAGTTCGTGAGGCGGTCCGCGAAGCCGGCCGGCAGGGCACCGAGGCGGGCCTCGAGGCCGGAGACCAGGGCACCGATGCTGAGCGCGTTGAAGGTCGTGGCTTGCGCGCCGGTCGCCGTCGCCACCAGCGCCGCAAGCCCGCCGCCGGCGCCGTGGCCCGTGAACGCGAGCCCCGCGAGCGGCGCGCCGCCGACCGCCTCGGCCGCGGAACGTGCGGCTTGCGCGAACGCGAGCGCCTGATTGAAGGCGCCGCCTGCGCCTTCGGCCACGAAGGAGAGATCGGTGAAGGCCGACGTGAGCGCCTCAGAGCCGCGATAGGCGACCACCAGCTGGCCCGTGGCCGCGTTGAAGTACGCCGCGCCCGCGAAGCCGTCGCCGGACGCGCCGGGGATGTCGAGAAGCCGGACGAATCCCGGCGGCAGCCGGCGTGCGATGTCCGTGGCGTCGTCGAAGACGTCGACGGCGAAAGCAGCGATCTCCGCTGCGTTGAGCTGGACGATCATGGCGGCGCTTCCTCGAGTAGCGGGCGCGGAGGGCCCGGGCGCCCCCGGGGGGTGGGGCGCATCCCGCTCGCACGCCGCCGTGCCTTCTTCGGGCCGGCTGCCCTGCCGATCGCAGGTGCCGGGCGGGTGCCGCGCGACCCTGTCGTCTGGCCTGTCGCGACGCGTCAGATCCGCAGCGGCGCTGGGATTCCTGGGAGCGGGGCGAGCAACGGCCGTGCCAGGCTAACTCGTCGAAAATTCAGCGGAATTTAACAATCCGTTGACAATCGCCGCGCACACGACCGGCATACGTTCGCGCGGCGGCGAGGGGGCAAGGCGAACCGCAGCCGACCCGCTCAGGCGCCCATCTGGGCGGCCTTGATGGTCTCGACGCGGATCTCCTCGGTGAGGCGCGCCTTGTAGAACGAGAACTCGGGGGAGGTCTTGACGGTGTAGTGGCGCGGGTGCGGCAGCTCGATCTTGAGCTCGGTCTTGATGCGGCCCGGGCGCGCGGTCATCACGGCCACGCGGTTCGCCATGAAGATGGCCTCGTCGATGTCGTGGGTCACGAAGAGGACGGTCTTGCGGTGCGCTTCCCAGATGCCGAGCAGGAGCTCCTGCATCAGCGCCCGCGTCTGGTTGTCGAGCGCGCCGAAGGGCTCGTCGAGGAGCAGGATCTTCGGGTCGTTGGCCAGCGCGCGCGCGAGCGCCGTGCGCTGCTGCATGCCGCCCGAGAGCATCTTGGGGAAGTGGTTCTCGAAACCGCGCAGCCCCACCTGCTCGATGTAGTGGGCGGCGATCCGGTCCTGCTGCGCCTGCGGCACGCCCTTCTCGCGCAGCCCGAAGCAGATGTTCTGCTTCACGGTGAGCCAGGGGAAGAGCGTGTAGGACTGGAACACCATCCCGCGGTCCGGTCCCGGTGCGCGCACGGGCTGGCCGTCGAGCAGGACCTGCCCCGAGGTCGGGTGGTCGAGCCCCGCGACGATGCGCAGCAACGTCGACTTCCCGCACCCGGAGGGCCCGAGGATCGCGATGAAGTCGTTGTCCGCGACCTTGATCGAGGTGGGCTCGAGCGCGGTCGTCGGCGCGCCGCCGCGCACGCCGGGGAAGACGCGGCCCACGCCTTCGATCACGAGCTTGCTCATCGCCGCGCGCTCACGCGAGCCGCCAGGGGAAGAGCGCCCGGTTGCCGAGCTTGAAGAGGTAATCGGAGATCAGCCCGATCACGCCGATCACGACGATGCCGAAGATGATCTGGCCGGTGTCGAGCAGCGCCTGGCTGTCGGTGATCATGTGCCCGATGCCGCTCGAGGCCCCGATCAGCTCGGCGACGATCACGTAGGTCCAGGCCCAGCCGAGCACCAGTCGCAGCGTCTCGGCGATGTCGGGCGCGGAGGCCGGCAGCAGCACGCGCCGGACGATGCCGCTGTTCGACGCGCCGAGCGTGTAGGCCGCCTCGACGAGGTCGCGGCGCGTCGCGCCGACACTCACCGCCACCATGAGCACGATCTGGAAGAACGAGCCGATGAAGATCACCGCGAGCTTCTGCGCCTCGCCGATCCCCGCCCAGAGGATGAGCAGCGGGATGAACGCCGAAGCCGGCAGGTAGCGCGCGAACGAGATGAAGGGCTCGAAGAACGCCTCGATCGGCTTGTACGCCCCCATCGCGATGCCGAGCGGGACGCCGATCGCGGCGGCGATCACGAAGCCGCCGACCACCCGCCAGATCGTGACGCCGATGTCCTTCAAGAAGCCGTGCTCGGTGAGAAGCCGCCAGCCGGCGGCGAGCATGGTGAACGGATCGGCGAGGAAGGTCTTCGAGACGAAGCCGCCGAGGGTCGCCGCCGCCCACACGGCGAAGAACAGCACGAAGAAACTCAGCCCGAGCGCGACCGCCGCGCGGCGCGAGACGGGCTTCAGCGGTTGCATGGGGCGGGCGCGCGAGCAAGCGAACGGGGCGGCGGGCGCGCGGTGAGCGCCCTGCCCGCCCCGGGGCGCGCTCTAGCGGATGAAGGACGTGTCGACGATGGTGGCGAGGTCGGGCTTCTGCTTGATGATGCCCAGCTCGAGCAGCAGGTCGGCCGCCTCGTTCGAGAACTGCTGGAACTCGCCGGCGAAGAACTTCCTGTTCGCTTCGCGGTCCTGCCAGCGCAGGTACGAAGCCGACTTCGCGAACTGCTCGCCGGTCTGCTTCACGTCCGCGCCCATGATCTCGTTGCTCCTCTTCGGGTCGGCCTTGATCATCTCGAGCGCCTCGAAGTAGCTCCTGACCAGCGCCTCGACCGCCTTCGGATTCTCCTGGATGAACTTCGGGGTGCAGCCGAAGGTGTCCATCACCATGGGGTAGTCGAGCGTGGTCGCGATGATCTTCCCGGCCTCGGGCTTCTCGCGCACCGCGGAGAGGTAGGGCTCGTAGGTCATCGCGGCGTCGTTCTGGCCGGCGATGAACGCCTGCGCGGCCGCCGCGGGCTCGAGGTTCACCACGTTCACGTCCTTCACCGAGAGGCCGTTCTTCTTGAGGAACCAGGCGAGCGTGAAGTACGGCGCCGTGCCGGGCGCGGAGGCGGCCACGGTCTTGCCCTTGAGGTCGGAGATCTTCGCGATGTTGTTGCGCACCGCCATGCCGTCGGCGCCGTAGCTCTTGTCCATCTGGAAGAGCTGCTTCGTCGCCACGCCGTTCGCGTTCCAGACGATCCAGGTCTCGACGGTGGTCGCGGCGCACTGGATGTCGCCGGAGGCGATCGCGAGGTGCCGGTCCTTCTGCGGGATCTTTTTGATGCTGACGTCGAGGCCGTTCCTCGCGAAGATGCCGGCCTCCTTGGCGAGCGTGAGCGGCGCGAAGCCGGTCCAGCCGCTGATGCCGATCGCGACCTTGGTCGGGGCCTGCGCGGAGGCGCCGCCCGCGGTGGCGAGTGCGGCCGCGGCGAGCGCGGCGAAGACGATGCGCTTCATGGGGGTCTCCTGGGGATCGGGACGAGCGGGCATTGTAGGGGCCGCCGTCCGGGCGTGGCAACAGCGGCGGCGGCCGGTCCTTCCCGCGGTGCGCGCGGTAACATTGCGCCCAGGGCACCGGGCGCCCGAACCGGAGACGAAAACGTGAACGAAGCGAAAGCGCGGATCGTGCGCGCGCCGCGCGGCGCGCGGCTCACGGCGAAGAGCTGGCTCACCGAGGCACCCCTCAGGATGATCCAGAACAACCTCGACCCGGACGTCGCCGAGCGCCCGGAGGACCTCGTCGTGTACGGCGGCATCGGCAAGGCGGCGCGCGACTGGGAGAGTTTCGATCGCATCGTCGCCACGCTCGCGCGCCTGGAGGCCGACGAGACGCTGCTCGTGCAGTCGGGCAAGCCCGTGGGCGTCTTCCGCACGCACGCCGACGCCCCGCGCGTCCTGATCGCCAACTCCAACCTCGTGCCGAAGTGGGCCACCTGGGAGCACTTCAACGAGCTCGACCGCAAGGGCCTGATGATGTACGGCCAGATGACCGCGGGCTCGTGGATCTACATCGGCAGCCAGGGCATCGTCCAGGGCACCTACGAGACCTTCGCCGAAGCCGGCCGCCAGCACTACGGCGGCGACTGGACCGGGCGCTGGATCCTCACCGCGGGGCTCGGCGGCATGGGCGGCGCGCAGCCGCTCGCCGCGACCATGGCCGGCGCGTCGATGCTCGCGATCGAGTGCCAGCCGTCGCGGATCGACATGCGCCTCAAGACCGGCTACCTCGACGAGCGCGCCGACACCCTCGACGACGCGCTCGCCATCCTCGGGCGCGCGCTCGCCGCGAAGCGCGCGGTGTCGGTCGGGCTCCTCGGCAACGCGGCGGAGCTCCTGCCCGAGATCCTCAAGCGCAGCCGCGGCGGCGGCATGAAGCCGCCCGACCTCGTGACCGACCAGACCTCGGCGCACGACCCGGCGCACGGCTACCTCCCCGAGCGCTGGTCGCTCGAGAAGTGGCAGGACCTGCAGAAGCGCGACCCGGAGGAAGTCGCGCTCTCGGCGCAGCAGTCGATCGCGAAGCACGTGCACGCGATCCTCGGCTTCCGGGCGATGGGCATCCCCTGCGTGGACTACGGCAACAACATCCGGCAGGTCGCGAAGGACGCGGGCGAAACCCATGCGTTCGACTTCCCCGGCTTCGTACCGGCCTACATCCGGCCGCTCTTCTGCCGGGGCATCGGCCCGTTCCGCTGGGTGGCGCTCTCGGGGGACCCCGAGGACATCCTCCGCACCGACGCGAAGATGAAGGAGCTGTTCCCCGACAACCGCCATCTGCACCAGTGGCTCGACATGGCGAAGCACCGCATCCGCTTCCAGGGGCTGCCCGCGCGCATCTGCTGGATCGGCCTCGGCGACCGCCACAAGGCGGGGCTCGCCTTCAACGAGATGGTCGCGCGCGGCGAGCTCGCGGCGCCGATCGTGATCGGCCGCGACCACCTCGACTCGGGCTCGGTGGCGAGCCCCAACCGCGAGACCGAGGGCATGCGCGACGGCACCGACGCGGTGTCCGACTGGCCGCTCCTCAACGCGCTCCTCAACACCGCGAGCGGCGCGACCTGGGTCTCGTTCCACCACGGCGGCGGCGTCGGCATGGGCTACTCGCAGCACGCCGGCGTGGTGGTCGTGTGCGACGGGACGCCCGAGGCCGCCCGGCGCATCGAGCGCGTGCTCTGGAACGATCCGGCCACCGGCGTGATGCGCCACGCGGACGCCGGCTACGAGATCGCGCTCCAGTGCGCGCGCGAGCACGGCCTCGACCTGCCGATGCTCGCGGGGCGATGACGATCGAGATCGGCGCACGGCCCCTGCGGCTCGCCGACCTGCGCGCCATCGCCCGCGACGGCGCGCCGCTCGCGCTCGCCCCCGCGGCGCGCACGCGCATCGCCGCCTCCGCCGCCGCCGTCGGCCGCATCCTCGCGCGCGATGCCCCCGCCTACGGCATCAACACCGGCTTCGGCCGCCTCGCCCAGACGCGCATCGCCGCCGGGGATCTCGCGACGCTGCAGCGGAACATCGTGCTCTCCCACGCGGCGGGCACCGGCGATCCGCTGCCCGATCCCGTCGTGCGCCTGGTGCTCGCGCTCAAGGTCGCGGGCCTCGCGGCCGGTGCCTCGGGCGTGCGGCCCGAGCTCGTCGATTTCCTCGTGCGCCTGTACGAAGCGCGCATCTATCCCCGCATCCCGGCCAAGGGATCGGTGGGCGCCTCGGGCGACCTCGCGCCGCTCGCGCACCTCGCGCTGACCCTCCTCGGCCAGGGCGAAGTGTCGGTCGACGGCCGGCTCGAGCCAGCCGCTGCCGCGCTCGCGCGCGCCGGCCTCGCACCGCTCGCGCTCGCCGCGAAGGAGGGCCTCGCCGTCCTCAACGGCACGCAGGTCTCGACGGCGCTCGGGCTCGCGGGCCTCTTCGCGATCGAGGACGTGCACGCCGCGGCGATGGTGGCCGGCGCGCTTTCGGTCGATGCCGCCGCCGGCAGCGACACGCCGTTCGACCCGCGCATCCATGCGCTGCGCGGGCATCGCGGCCAGGCCGACGTCGCCGCGCATTACCTGCGGCTGCTGGCGGGCAGCGAGATTCGCCGCTCGCACGTCGAGAACGACCCGCGGGTGCAGGACCCCTACTCGCTGCGCTGCCAGCCGCAGGTGATGGGCGCCTGCCTCGACAGCATCCGCCACGCGGCGGGCGTGCTCGCGACCGAGGCGAACGCGGCCACCGACAACCCCCTCGTCTTCCCGGCGACCGACGAAGTCCTCTCCGGCGGCAACTTCCACGCCGAGCCGGTGGCGCTCGCCGCGGACCAGCTCGCGATCGCCGTCGCCGAGATCGGGGCGCTCGCCGAGCGCCGCATCGCGCTGCTCATCGACACCACGCTCTCCGGGCTGCCGCCGTTCCTCGTCGAGCACGGCGGCGTCAACTCGGGCTTCATGATCGCGCAGGTCACCGCTGCGGCCCTCGCGAGCGAGAACAAGACGCTCGCCCATCCGGCGAGCGTGGACAGCCTGCCCACCTCGGCGAACCAGGAGGACCACGTCAGCATGGCGACCTACGCCGCGCGCCGCCTCGGCGACATGGCCGCCAACAGCGCGGGGATCGTCGCGATCGAGCTGCTCGCGGCGGCGCAGGGCATCGACTTCCGCGCGCCGCTCGCGACCTCGCCGGCGCTCGCCGCGGCGCATGCGCTGGTGCGCGCCCGTGTCGCCTTCTACGACCACGACCGCTACTTCGCGCCCGACATCGAGGCCGCGCGGGGGCTGGTCGAGTCGGGCGCGTTCCACGCGTTCGTCCCGGGCCTCCTGCCGTCGCACGCGGAAGCGGGCTGATGGCGCCCTTCACTTTCAGCGCCGGGCGCGCGCCGCTGCTCGTTTCCATCCCGCACATGGGCACGCACGTCCCCGACGACGTCGCCCGGCGTCTCACGCCGGCCGCCCTCGCCCTGCCCGACACCGACTGGCATCTCGACCGGCTCTACGACTTCCTCGAAGCGCTCGGCGCCTCGGTGCTTGCGGCGACGCACTCGCGCTACGTCGTGGACCTCAACCGCCCGCCCGACGACGCGAGCCTCTACCCGGGCCAGGACGTCACCGGTCTCGTCCCGCTCGACACCTTCGCCCGCGCGCCGCTGTACGCCGGGCCGCCGCCCGACGCGGCGGAGATCGCGGCGCGCCGCGATCGGTATTGGCGCCCCTATCACGAGCGGCTGGCGAGCGAGCTCGCCCGGATCAAGGCGGCGCACGGCTACGCCCTCCTGTGGGATGCCCACTCGATCGCGTCCGAGGTGCCGCGCTTCTTCGCCGGACGGCTGCCCGACTTCAACATCGGCACGGGCGGCGGGACGGCCGCCGACCCGGCGCTCGCCGACGCGCTGCTCGCGACCGTGCAGCCGGCGCCGGGCTACACCGCCGTCCTCGACGGGCGCTTCAAGGGCGGCTACATCACGCGCCGCTACGGCGATCCGGCGAACCGCGTGCACGCGGTGCAGCTCGAGCTCGCGCAGGCGACGTACATGGACGAGCGGCCACCCTTCGCCTTTCGGGAGGACCTCGCCGGACGCGTACGGCCCTACCTGCGGCGCATGCTCGAGCGCATGCTCGCCTGGGCGCGCGCGCGCTACGCGAGCGACTGAGACGGCCCGTCGGGCACGCCGCGGAACACGCGCGCGACGAGGGGGTTCGCGCCCATGCGATAGGCGAGCTCGCCGGGGGTCTCCACGTCCCACAGCGCGAAGTCGGCGACCTTTCCCACCTCCAGCGTCCCGTGGGAGGCCGCGAGGCCCAGCGCGCGCGCGCCGTGCGCGGTGACCCCCGCGAGCGCCTCCTCGGGCGTGAGCCGAAAGAGCGTGCAGGCCATGTTCATCGCGAGCAGGATCGACTCGAGCGGCGACGAACCCGGGTTGAGGTCGGTCGCGACGGCCATCGGGACGCCGTGCTCGCGCAGGAGCCCGACCGGCGGCAACTGCCTCTCGCGCAGGAAGTAGAACGCGCCGGGCAGCAAGACGGCGACCGTGCCGGCCCGCGCCATCGCGCGGATGCCCTCTTCCGACGCGTATTCGAGGTGGTCGGCGGAGAGCGCGCCGAAACGCGCGGCGAGCGCCGCTCCGCCGCAGTCCGAGAGCTGGTCGGCGTGCAGTTTCACCGGGAGGCCGAGGGCGCGGGCGCGCTCGAAGACGCGCGCCGTCTCCTCCGGCGTGAACGCGATGCGCTCGCAGAAGGCGTCGACCGCGTCCGCGAGGCCCGCGCCGGCCACGGCCGGCAGCATCGTCTCGCAGACGAGATCGAGGTAGGCCTCGCGCCGGTCGCGGAACTCCGGCGGCAGCGCATGCGCGCCGAGGAAGGTCGTCCTCACCTCGATCGCCGCTGTGGCGCCGACGAGCCGCGCGACGCGCAGCATCTTCGTCTCGGCCGCGACGTCGAGGCCGTACCCGGACTTCACCTCCACGGTGGTCACGCCCTCGGCGACGAGCCGTGCGAGTCGCTTTCCCGCGAGCGCCGCGAGCTCGACCTCGGACGCCGCGCGCGTCGCCCGCACCGTCGCGACGATACCTCCGCCCGCGCGCGCGATCTCCTCGTAGCTCGCACCCTCCAGGCGCTGCTCGAACTCGCGCGCCCGGTTCCCGGCGTGGACGAGATGGGTATGGCAGTCGACGAGCCCCGGCGTGAGCCATCGCCCGCCGCACTCGTGGATCTCGCGCGCGAGCTTCGCGGGCTCGCCGGGAAGATCCGCGGCGCCGCCCACCCACGCGATCCTTCCCCCGCTCGCCGCGATCGCGCCGCGCTCGACGACGCCATAGCGCCCGCCGCGCATCGTCGCGAGGCGCGCATTCGTCCAGAGGGCGTCCCACATGGCGGGCTCGTGCGCTCAGGCGACGAGCGGTGCGAAGCGCACGCCGCGCCCCCCTTCGGCGGCAGCGAGGGCTTCGAGCAGGAGCCCGGGGTCGTCCGCGGCGAGGCGCGCGGGATCCGAGAGCATCCGCCGCCACGTCCGCGCGCCGGGCGTGCCGTGCATCAGGCCGATCATGTGGCGCGAGACCGCGCGCAGCGGCACGCCGCGCAGGCGCTCGCGCGCGGCGTAAGCGGCCATCCGCTCGACCACCTCGTGGCGGGACGGCGCTGGCCGCGTCGACCCGAAGAAGCGCCGGTCCACCCACGCGAGGACATAAGGGTCGTGATAGGCGGCGCGGCCGAGCATCACGCCGTCGACGTGCGCGAGCTGAGCCTCGGCTTCGTCGAGGGTGCGGATGCCGCCGTTCACCACGATCTCGAGGTCCGGGAAGTCGCGCTTGAGGCGATGCGCGTCGCCGTAGCGCAGGGGCGGCACGTCGCGGTTCGCCTTCGGCGAGAGCCCCTTCAGCCAGGCATTGCGCGCGTGGACGATGAAGGTGCGGCAGCCGGCGCGGGCGAGCACCGCGACGAACCGGTGGACGAAGCCGTAGTCCTCGTCGCGGTCGATCCCGAGGCGGTGCTTCACCGTCACCGGGAGCGCGGCCGCGTCCTGCATCGCCTTCACACAGTCGGCGACCAGGTCCGGCTCGGCCATCAGGCACGCGCCGAACGCGCCCTTTTGCACCCGCTCCGACGGGCAGCCGCAGTTGAGGTTCACCTCGTCGTAGCCCCAGCGCGCGGCGAGCCGGGCGCAGGTGGCGAGCTCGCCGGGCTCGCTGCCGCCGAGCTGCAGCGCGACCGGGTGCTCCGCCGGGTCGAAGTCGAGGTGGCGCGCGACGTCGCCGTGCAGGAGCGCCGCCGTCGTGACCATCTCGGTGTAGACGAGCGCGCGCCGCGTGAGCTGCCGGAAGAAGAAGCGGCAGTGCCGGTCCGACCAGTCCATCATCGGCGCGGTGGCGAAGCGGTGGTTCGGCGCGTTCTGCGTCATGCGCGCCGGAGTGTAGCCGATCGAACCGCCGGGGAAGCTCTGATCCGTTCGCCGAATGGGTCAGGGCTTCCTCTGACATCGGGGGTCGAAGGGGGATGTGTCCCCCTTTGTCCAGACATTCCCTAGAATGCCCGCATGTTCCGCCGCCTGCACGCCCCGGTCGCGATGCTGCCCGACGCCTGGGCGAGCGACGTGCTCGTCGAGATCGACGACGGCGGCGTGATCGCGTCGGTCACGCCCGGCGTGCCGCGCGGGGAAGCCGAGGACGCCGGGGGGCCGCTCGTGCCCGGCATGCCGAACCTGCACTCCCACGCGTTCCAGCGCGCGATGGCGGGCCTCGCCGAGCGCATGGGCTCGCCCGAGGACTCCTTCTGGACGTGGCGCGAGGTGATGTACCGCTTCCTCGCCCGCCTCGACCCCGACGACTGCCACGCGATCGCCTCGCAGCTCTACGTCGAGATGCTGCGCGAGGGCTACACCGCGGTGGCCGAATTCCACTACCTGCACCGGGACCCCGCGGGGCGCCGCTACGCGGACCCGGCCGAGATGTCGCTCGCGCACGTGCGTGCCGCGCGCGAAGCCGGGATCGCGATCACCCACCTCGCCTCGCTCTACGCGCACGGCGGGTTCGGCGGCGCCCCGCTCGCGCCGGGCCAGCGGCGCTTCGCGACCGCGCCCGCCGACGTGCTCGAGATCGTGCGGCGCGTGCGCGCCGAGCACCGCGCCGACCCCGACGTGCGCGCCGGCGTCGCGCCGCACTCGCTGCGCGCGGTCAGCCCGCCGCTGCTCGCGGAGCTCCTCGACGGGCTCGCCGAAGCCGCGCCGACCGCGCCCGTCCACATCCACGCGGCGGAGCAGGTGAAGGAAGTCGAAGACTGCCTTGCCTGGAGCGGCCGGCGCCCGGTCGAGTGGCTGCTCGACAACGCGCCCGTGGACGAGCGCTGGTGCCTCGTGCACTGCACCCACATGACGCGCGAAGAAACCCGTCGGCTGGCCGCGAGCGGCGCGGTCGCCGGCCTCTGCCCCACGACCGAGGGCAACCTCGGCGACGGCATCTTCCCGTTCCCGGCGTTCTTCGCGGCGGACGGGCACTTCGGCATCGGCGGCGACAGCCACGTGTCGCGCAGCCCCGTCGAGGAGCTGCGCTGGCTCGAGTACGTGCAGCGGCTCCAGCATCGCCGGCGCAACCTCGCCGCCTCGCCGGCGCGCCCTTCGGTCGGGGCGACGCTGTGGCGGCGCGCGCTCGACGGCGGGTGCCGGGCGCTCGCGCGCCCCGCGGGCGCGATCGCCCCCGGCGCCCGGGCCGACCTCGTCGTGCTCGACGGCGAGCACCCGGACCTCGAGGGGCGCCGGGACGACGCGATCCTCGACACGCTCGTGTTCAGCGGCAGCGAGCGGCTCGTCCGCCACGTCGCCGTCTCCGGGAGATGGGTGATCCGCGACCGCCGCCACGAGCGCGAGCACGCCATCGCGGACCGGTACCGGCGGGCCGTCGCGAAGCTGCTCGCGGACGCCGGCTAGCGGCCGGCCCCGAACCCCACCAGGAGGCGCAGTGCTGCAGACGATTCCCAAGCCGAGCGAGATCGTCGCCCACGTCGACCAGTATGTGATCGGCCAGGACGAGGCGAAGCGGACGCTCGCGGTCGCGGTCTACACGCACTACCGCAAGATCGCGCGCGCCACCGCGAGCCCCGGCGCGCGCGTGGCCAAGAGCAACGTGCTCCTCATCGGGCCCACCGGGACCGGCAAGACGCTCACCTGCGAGACGCTCTCCCGCTTCCTCGGCGTGCCGTTCGTGACCGCGGACGCCACCAGCCTCGCCCAGACGCGCTTCGTGAACGAGGAGATCGAGGCGATCCTCGAACGCCTCGCCGACCGCGCCGGCGGCGACCTCGACGCGGCGCGCCACGGCATCGTCTTCATCGACGAGATCGACAAGCTGAAGAGCGCCGAGGGCGCGCCGCGCGCCACCTCGGGCGAGAGCGTGCAGCACGCGCTGCTCAAGATCATGGAGGGCGCGACGGTGAGGCTCTCCGGCGGCCGCCACGTCGACACGACGAACATCCTCTTCATCTGCGGCGGCGCGTTCGTCGGCCTGGAGAAAATCGCCTCGGCCGCGCACACCTACGGCTACATCGCCACCTCCGCCGAGGACAACCCCACCATCCTCGACCGCCTCAACCGGCGCGTGAAGCCGACCGACCTCTTCACCTACGGGCTGATCCCGGAATTCACCGGGCGGCTGCCGATCACCGCGCGCTTCCGGGACCTCTCGAAGGAGCTCTTGGTGCGCATCATGATCGAGCCGAAGGACTCGATCTACGCGCAGTTCCGGGAGATCTTCGCCAACGAGGGCGTGGAGCTCAAGGTCGCGAAGGCGGTCTTCGAGCAGATCGCCGACCTCGCGATCGAATACCGCACCGGCGCGCGCAGCCTGCGCGGGCTGTTCGAGGAGCTCGTCACGCCGGTGCTGTACGCGGTGCCCGACGCGACCGACGTGCGCGAGGTGGTGATCACCTCGCTCTTCAACGAGCCGATCCTGGTGCGCCGCGCGGCCGGCGCCTAGGCAAGCTCTGATCCGTTCGCCGGACGGACCAGGGCTCCCTCCGACATCGGCGGTCGAAGGGGGACGTGTCCCCCGTTGTCCAGACGTTCCCCCGCGCGCACTCAGGTGGCGAGCTCGGGGCGGTTGCGAAACTGCTCGAGGGCCTCGGGGTTCGCCAGCGCCTCGACGTTCTTCACCGGCTCCCCGTGCACGATGTTTCGCACCGCGAGCTCGACGATCTTGCCCGACTTGGTGCGCGGGATCTCCCGCACCTGCACGATCTTCGCCGGCACGTGCCGCGGCGTCGTGTTGCGCCGGATCTGGTCCTTGATCTTCGCGATCAGGGCGTCGTCGAGGCTGAGGCCGTCGGCGAGCTTGACGAACAGCACCACGCGCACGTCGCTCATGTCCGCCGGCGGCCAGTTCTGGCCGATCACGAGCGACTCGACCACCTCGGGCAGCAGCTCCACCTGGCGGTAGATCTCGGCCGTGCCGATGCGCACGCCCCCCGGGTTCAGCGTGGCGTCCGAGCGGCCGTAGATCACCATGCCGTCGTGCTCCGTGATCTCGCACCAGTCGCCGTGCGTCCACACGTTCGGGTACTTCTCGAAATAGGCCGCCCGGTACTTCGCGCCGTCCGGGTCGTTCCAGAAACCGACCGGCATCGACGGGAAGGGCTTCACGCAGACGAGCTCGCCCTTGCCGCGGCGGACCGGCCGGCCCGCCTCGTCGAACACCTCGACCGCCATGCCGAGCGCGCGGCACTGGATCTCGCCACGCCAGACCGGCAGGATCGGGTTGCCGATCACGAAGCAGCCGACGATGTCGGTACCGCCGGAGATCGACGACAGGCACACGTCCTTCTTGATCGAAGCGTAGACGTAGTCGAACCCCTCGGGCACCAGGGGCGAGCCCGTCGAGAGGATCGTGCGCAGCCGCGCGAGCCGGTGGGTGCGGATCGGCGCGAGCCCCGCCTTGTTGAGCGCGTCGATGAACTTGGCCGAGGTGCCGAGGTGGGTCATGCCCTCCGCGTCGGCGTAGTCGAACAGGATCGCGCCGTCGCGCGCGAACGGCGCCCCCTCGTAGAGCACGATCGTGCTCCCCCCGGCGGGCGCCGAAACGAGCCAGTTCCACATCATCCAGCCGAGCGTCGTGAAGTAGAAGAGCCGGTCGCCGGGCTTCACGTCGCTGTGCAGCAGCTGCTCCGAGAGGTGCTTGAGCAGCGTGCCGCCCGCGCCGTGCACGATGCACTTCGGCACGCCGGTCGTGCCCGACGAATAGAGGATGTAGAGCGGGTGGTCGAACGGCAGCCGCGCGAACTCGATCTCGCCCGCAGCGAACGGCGCCACGAATGCCGCGAGCGTGGTTGCCCGCGCGATCGCGCCCGTCTCCGGCCGCTCCGCCAGATACGGCACCAGCACGACGCGCTCGATCGAGGGTAGGCGCCCGGCGATCTCAGCCACTTTCGCCAGGCAGTCGACCGCCCTGCCGTTGTACCAGTAGCCGTCGGCGGCGAAGAGCACTTTCGGCGCGATCTGCCCGAAGCGGTCGAGCACGCCCTGCACGCCGAAGTCCGGCGAGCACGAGGACCAGATCGCGCCGAGCGAGGCCGCCGCGAGCATCGCCGCGATCGCCTCGGGAAGGTTCGGGAGGTAGCCGGCGACGCGGTCGCCCGGCGCGACGCCCGCGGCGCGCAGCGCCTGCGCGAGGCGCGAGACGAGGCCGTGGAGCTCGGCGTGCGACATCCGGCGCGCGACCTTGTCCTCGCCCCAGAACACCAGCGCATCCGAGCCGTCGCGCCGGCGCAGCAGGTTCTCCGCGAAGTTGAGGCGCGCGTCCGGGAACCACTTCGCGCCCGGCATCCGGTCGCCGTCCACGAGCACGCGCGCGCCGCGCTCGCCGCGCACGCGGCCGAACTTCCAGACCGACTGCCAGAACTCGTCCGGCCGGTCGATCGACCACCGGTAGAACGACGGATAGTCGTTGATCGGCAGCTCCCAGTCGGTGATCGCCATGCGCGCGAACGCCGTGATGTTCGCGTGCTCGATGCGGCCCTGGCTCGGCGTCCACAGCGGTTTCGCCCTCACGGTCCTCACCCCTCGATGATCTGCCGCAGCTTGTCGGGCAGCGGCGCCGACTTGCCGCGCGGATAGTCCACCCACACCACCTTCGCCGAGCCCTCGGCGTACACGACGTCGGGGTCGTAGCTCGGCCGCATCTCGAGCCAGGTCTCGAAGCTCGTGCGGCCCACCTGACCCGCGTACATGCGCACCTCGACGTTGCCCGGATAGACGAGCTCCTTCTTGAAGGTGCAGCTCGCGTTGATGATGACCGGCCCCTCGCCGCCGCGGCCCGCGCTCGCGCCGAGCGAGTCGAACCAGGAGATCCGCGTCTGCTCCATGTAGCGGAAGTAGACGGTGTTGTTGACATGGCCCATGGCGTCCATGTCGCCCCACCGGATGGGCACGATCTCGGTGTGGACGAGCTTGCGCTTCGCGTGCGTCATTGTCTCCTCGCGGGTTCGTTGCGGGTCAGGCCTGCGCCGCGGCGGCCGGCGGCGCCGCCGCCGCGACCGCCTCGGCGACGAGCTCGGCGATGTCGCGCGCGACCAAGCCCTCCGCCCTGCCGCTGACGGCGAGCGCGTCCTCCATCATCACCGCGCAGTAAGGGCAGGCGGTCGCGATCACCTTCGGCGCCTGCGGCAGCGCCTGCTCGAGGCGGGTGACGTTGATCCGCTTGCCGATCCGCTCCTCCATCCACATCCGGCCGCCGCCGGCGCCGCAGCACATCGCCTTCTCGCGGGCGAGCGGGAACTCGAGCGGCACGTCCCGCACCACCTGCCGGATGAGGGACCGCGGCGCCTCGTACTCGCCGTTGTGACGCCCGAGGTAGCAGGGCTCGTGGTAGATGACCCGCTCGAAGGCCGGGCCGAGGGCGAGCCTCCCCTCGCGCACCAGCCGGTCGATGAGCTGCGTGTGGTGGACGACCTCGTAGCGGCCGCCGAATTCGGGATATTCGTTGCGGAGCGCGTTGAACGCGTGCGGGTCGCAGGTGACGATGCGCGTGACGGCGAGGCCGTTGAGCGTGCCCACGAGCGCGCCCGCGAGCGTCTGGAAGAGCATCTCGTTGCCGGCGCGGCGCACGCACTCCCCGGTGGAGGTCTCGCGCGGGCCGAGGATCCCGAAGCGCACGCCCGCGGCCTTCAGGATCGCCACGAACGCGCGGGCGATCTTCTGGCCGCGCGGGTCGAACGATTCCGCGGAACCGACGTAGAAGAGCCAGTCGAGCCCCCGGACCTCCTCGGGCGAGGACACGACCGGGACCCCGAGGCCCTTCGCCCAGTCGGCGCGCGTGTCCGGCGCGAGGCCCCAGGGGTTGCTGGTGGCCTCGTAGGCCTCGAAAACGTTCTTGAGCTCGTGGGGGAACTCGCCGTCCATCATCACGCGGTGCTGCCGCAGCCGGTAGAACTTGGCGAGGTGCTCGAGCTCGATCGGGCACGCGGCCTCGCAGTAACCGCAGGTCGTGCAGGACCAGAGCGCGTCCTCGGCGATGACCGCGCCCACGAGCGGCGGCAGCGCATCGTCCCGGCCGGCGAGGATGTTCGCGCGCTCGGCGAGCAGGTGCCGCTTCAACGCGTCGTTCACCCACTTGAGCGCGAGCGGCTTGCCGGTGAGGAACGTCGGGCAGGCGTCCTTGCAGCGCCCGCACTCGGTGCAGGTGAAGGCGTCGAGCCCCTCCTTCCAAACGAGGTCTTTCGCGGTGCGCGCGCCGACCTTCACCGCGTCGCCGCCCTCATCCGCCATCAGTTTCTCGAGGTCGACCGTGGGCACGCGGTTCGTCGGGCCGCGGCGCGCGAAGAAGAGCGCCGGCAGCGCCGTCACGATGTGGAAGTGCTCGCCGAGCGGCAGGATGACGAGGAACGAGAAGACGGTGACGAGCTGCAGCCAGAAGAAACCGTGGTAGCCCGCCGCGAGCGCGCCCGGTGAGAGCCCCTGCAGCCGGTCGGCGATCGCGGCGCCGACGAAGGCGTAGTGGCGCTCGGCCGCGATCGCCGGATGGCGCTCCGCGAGGAGCGCGAAGCGAAAGCCGTCGTAGAGGAAGTCGGTGACCATGATCGCCGCGATCAGGCCGAGCACGAGGAGCGCCTCGCGGTTCGGCTCGAAGCGCGCGGGCTTCAGCACCAGGCGTCGCCAGAAACCGTAGCCCACCGCCGCGAGCACGGCGAGCTCGACCACGTCCTTCGCCGCCGCGAACGCCTCGCCGGCGGCGCCCGGGTAGACGAACGGCTCGTGGTAGCCGATGACGATGAGCTGGATCTTGCGCGCGAGCAGCGTGAGGAAGCCGAGGAAGATGACGGTGTGCATGACGCCGGGCTTCCAGTCGCCGCGGATCATGCGCGACTGCAGGAATCCGTTGACGAGCACCGTCTTCACCCGCGCGGCCGGCTCGTCCCAGCGGACCTCGGGCGCGAGCTTTGCGACGATCGCGAGCTTGCGCCAGCAGAGCCAGGCGAACGCCGCGAACGCGGCGAGCATGAGGAGCGTGATGGCGAGCGGGTTCATCGGGCTTGCGCCCGCGCGGCGCGATCGGCGCGGGGGCGGAGGGTCGGCAAGCGATTCGATTATACAATCGGCCCCCACGCGCCCTCCGCGCCGGCGCGCCCTCCCCGCGAGACCCGATGCCAATGACCCAACGCGAATCGATGGAGTACGACGTCGTGATCGTCGGGGGCGGGCCCTCCGGCCTCGCCTGCGCGATCCGGTTGAAGCAGCTCGCCGCCGAGCGCGGGCGCGAGGTGTCGGTGTGCCTGCTCGAGAAGGGCTCGGAGATCGGCGCGCACATCCTCTCGGGCGCGGTGATCGAGCCGCGCGCGCTCGCCGAGCTCTTCCCTGACTGGAAGGAGCGCGGCGCGCCGCTCACCACGCCGACCACCGAGGACCGCGTGCTGTTCCTCACCGGCACGGGGAGCTTCCGGCTGCCGGTGCCGCCGTTCCTCCACAACGAGGGCAACTACGTCGCGAGCCTCGGCAACCTGTGCCGCTGGCTCGGCCGCGAGGCGGAAGCGCTCGGGGTCGAGATCTATCCGGGCTTCGCCGCGGCCGAGGTCCTCTATCACGAGGACGGCAGCGTGAAGGGCGTCGCGACCGGTGACATGGGCGTCGGCCGGGACGGGCAGCCGACCGAGACCTATCAGCCGGGGATGGAGCTGCACGCGCGGCAGACGGTGTTCGCCGAGGGCTGCCGCGGCTCGCTCACCAAGACGCTCTTCGCGCGCTTCGGCCTGCGCGAGGGCGCCGACCCGCAGACCTACGGCATCGGCATCAAGGAGCTGTGGGAGATCGACCCCGCGAAACACTCACCCGGCCTGGTCCTGCACACCATCGGCTGGCCGCTCGCCTCCGACACCTACGGCGGCTCGTTCCTCTACCACCTGGAGAACAACCAGGTGTCCGTCGGCTTCGTGGTGGGGCTCGATTACACGAACCCGCACCTCTCGCCCTACGACGAGTTCCAGCGCTTCAAGACCCACCCGCAGATCCGGCCGTTCCTCGAGGGCGGCCGCCGGATCGCCTACGGCGCGCGGGCGATCTCGGAGGGCGGCTTCCAGTCGCTGCCGAAGCTCACGTTCCCCGGGGGGCTCCTCGTCGGCGACACCGCGGGCTTCCTCAACGTGCCCAAGATCAAGGGCACGCACATGGCGATGAAGTCCGGGATGACGGCGGCCGAGGCGCTGATCGACGCGCTCGCCGACGGCGCGCCGCGCGAGGCGAAGGCCTATCCGGAGAAGCTGCGCCAGACCTGGCTCTGGGACGAACTCTACCGGGTGCGCAACGTCCGGCCCTCGTTCTATAGGGGCCTGTGGGCCGGCGTCCTGTACGCGGGCATCGACCAGTACCTCTTCCGCGGCAAGGCGCCGTGGACCTTCCGCATCCACGCCGACCACGACCGGCTGCGCAAGGCGTCCGAAGCCCCGCGCATCGAATACCCCAAGCCCGACGGCGTCGTGAGCTTCGACAAGCTCTCGTCGGTGTTCCTGTCCGGAACCCATCACGAGGAGAACCAGGTCCCGCACCTGCGGCTCGCCGACGCGGCCGTGCCGATCAGCGTGAACCTCGCCCTCTACGACGCGCCCGAACAGCGCTACTGCCCGGCCGGGGTCTACGAGATCGTGCGCGACGCCGATGGCCGCAACCCGCGACTGCAGCTCAACTTCCAGAACTGCGTCCACTGCAAGACGTGCGACATCAAGGATCCGACCCAGAACATCAACTGGGTGGTGCCCCAAGGGGGCGAGGGGCCGACCTATCCGAACATGTGAGTCGTCCACGCTACGAAGAAGCGAGGACGCTTCGCGACGCCGCCTCATGCTCCCCGAACCCAAGGGGAGCGATGGCTGCGGCATCCGTTCCATCCCCGGGGGGGCCGCGCGGCTCTGTCCGTGGCCGGCGGGCGATCGGGGCCGAGCCGTCGATCTTCGATTCAACTTTATGTTTTGGTCGCAAGTTATTGTCATAAAGCGTGTTTGTTTTCGCGACTGGCGCGGTCAAAGGGTGCCGGGGCAACCGCTTCAGCCGTTCGGGACGACATGGGTAAGGGCGAACAGACCCGGGCGCTGATCCTCGAGGGGGCAGCTTCCCTGGCGGCCGAGGTTGGCCTCGAGGGGCTCTCGATCGGCGGCCTCGCCGACCGGCTCGGCCTTTCGAAGAGCGGCCTTTTCGCCCACTTCGGATCCAAGGAAGAGTTGCAGCTCGAAACGCTGCGCTGGGTCCAGGGACAGTTCGAAGCGCGCGTCTTCCGGCCGGCGCTCGCCGCGCCCCGGGGCATCGCCCGGCTGCGGGCGCTCTTCGAGGGCTGGCTCGACTGGACGCAGGCGAATCCCCAGGCGGGCAGCTGCGTGATCCTCTCGGCGGCCGGCGAGTACGACGGGCGCCCCGGCCCGGTCCGCGACTTCCTGGTCGCCGGACAGCGCGAGCTGCGCGGCGCCATCGCGAAGGCGGTGCGGATGGCCGTCGAGGCCGGCGAGCTCTCGCGGGACGCGGACCCCTGGCAGGTCGCGTTCGAGCTCGTGGCCGTGGTGCTCGCCGCGCACCACGACCGGCACCTGCTGGAGGACGGCCGCGCGGCCGAGCGCGCGCGTCGCGCCTTCGAGCGCGTGCTCGCGGCCTACGCGGCCGGCTGACCCGCGTTCAAAACTGCTCGACGGCGAGGGCGAGGACGCCCGGCGCGCCCTCGGTCACGGTCGTGGCGAGCCCCGGCGCATGCGTGAGGTAGTGGTCGGCGAAGAAGCGCGCGGTGGCGATCTTCGCGCGGAGGAACGCGGCGTCGCCCTCGCCCTTCGCGAGCTTGCCGGCCGCCGCGAGCGCGGCGCGACCCATCTGCCAGCCGCCCGAGACGATGCCCATCAGCTCGAGGAACGGCACGGCGCCGGCGTGCACGCCCCGCGGGTCGGCACCGAAGTTCGCCACGATCCAGTCGACCGAACGCTCGAGCGCGCCGATGCCGGCGGCGAGCCGGCCGCCGATCGCCTTCAGGTCGGGCTCGGCCGCCGCGGCGAGCGCGGCAGCCGTCGCCTTCATCTCGGCGATCACCGCCTTCGCCGTGACGCCGCCCTCGCGGCCGATCTTGCGCCCGACGAGGTCGTTCGCCTGGATGCCCGTGGTGCCCTCGTAGATCGTCGTGATGCGCGCGTCGCGCAGGTGCTGCGCGGCGCCGGTCTCCTCGACGAAGCCCATGCCCCCGTGCACCTGCACGCCGAGCGACGCGATCTCGATGGCGAGCTCGGTCGACCACCCCTTCACCACCGGGATCATCAGGTCCACGAACGCCTGGTTCCGCTTGCGCTCGGCCGCGTCGGGGTGGTGGTGCGCGCGGTCCATCGCGGCCGCCACCACGTACGCGAGCGCGCGCGTCGCCTCGGACCCGGCACGCATCGTCATCAGCATCCGGCGCACGTCGGGGTGATGGACGATCGTGACCGGCCCGGCGCTCCCCGCGACGTCGCGGCTCTGCACGCGCTCCTTCGCGTACGCCGCCGCGCGCTGGTAGGCGCGGTCGGCGAGCCCGACGCCCTCCATGCCGACGCCGAAGCGCGCCGCGTTCATCATGATGAACATGTACTCGAGGCCGCGGTTCTCCTCGCCGACGAGGTAGCCGACCGCGCCGCCGGCGTCGCCGAAGACCATCACGCACGTGGGGCTCGCGTGGATGCCGAGCTTCTCCTCGAGCTTGATGCACTTCACGTCGTTGCGCGCGCCGAGCGAGCCGTCCGGGTTCACCAGGAACTTCGGCACGATGAAGAGCGAGATGCCCTTCACCCCCGGCGGCGCGTCGGGCGTGCGCGCCAGGACGAGGTGCACGATGTTCTCGGCGAGGTCGTGCTCGCCGTAGGTGATGAAGATCTTCTGCCCGAAGAGCCGGTAGTGGTCGCCCTCCGGCACCGCGCGCGTCTTCACCTGCGCGAGGTCGGACCCGGCCTGCGGCTCGGTGAGGTTCATCGTGCCGGTCCACTCGCCGGCGACCATCTTCGGCAGGAAGGTGCGCTTCTGCGCCTCGCTGCCGCGCAGGACGAGCGCCTCGATGGCGCCGCTCGTGAGCATCGGGCAGAGCGCGAACGAGATGTTCGACGCCTTCCACATCTCGATCACCGGCGCGCCGACCACCTTCGGCAGCCCCTGACCGCCGTACGCCGCCGGTCCCTCGAGCGCGGTCCAGCCGGCCTCGGCGAACTGCCGGTAGGCCTCCTTGAAGCCCTGCGGCGTGCGCACCGCGCCGTCGGCGAGCACCGCGCCCTCGCGGTCGCCGGCCCAGTTGAGTGGCGCCAGCACCTCGCCGCAGAACTTCGCGCTCTCCTCGAGGATCTGCGCCACGAGGTCGGGCGTCGCCTCCTCGAGCCCGGGGAGCTTCGCGATCTCGGCGAGCCCGGCGAGCTCCTCGAGCACGAACTGCATGTCGCGGACGGGGGCGGTGTAGCTCATGGGCGGCTCCGGAGGGGCGGGGCGGACGGCCGCCGGAGCGGCCTCCCTCCGCCGTTGGCGTGGGCTACGCGAGCTCCCTGGCGAGCTCGGGCAGCACCTGGAACAGGTCGCCGACGATCCCGTAGTCCGCGACCTGGAAGATCGGCGCCTCCTCGTCCTTGTTGATGGCGACGATGATGCGGCTGTCCTTCATCCCCGCGAGATGCTGGATCGCGCCGGAGATGCCGACCGCCACGTAGAGGTCCGGGGCGACGATCTTGCCGGTCTGCCCGACCTGCCAGTCGTTCGGCGCGAAACCGGCGTCGACCGCGGCGCGCGAGGCGCCCATCGCGGCGTTGAGCCGGTCGGCGAGCGGCTCGAGCAGCTT
This sequence comes from Burkholderiales bacterium, assembly GCA_026417035.1. Lineage (GTDB taxonomy): Bacteria > Pseudomonadota > Gammaproteobacteria > Burkholderiales > SG8-39 > JAOAEA01. Next base: position 21,516 of record JAOAEA010000031.1, on the reverse strand, counting down.
GAAGTTCTCGGCGGAGCCCATGCCCCGGCCACCCGAGATCACCGCACGCGCCGCGGTGAGCTCCGGCCGGTCCGACTTCGTGAGCTCGCGGCCGACCACCGTCGTCGTCGCCACGTCCGGCCCGGCCGCGACGGCCTCGACGGGCGCCGCGCCGCCGGTGGCGGGAACGGCGTCGAAGCCGGTCGAGCGCACGGTCACCACCTTCTTCGCGTCCTTCGACTGCACCGTCGCCATGGCGTTGCCCGCGTAGATGGGGCGCACGAACGTGTCGGGCGACACGACGGCGGTGATGTCCGAGACCTGCGCGACGTCGAGGAGCGCGGCGATCCGCGGCGCGAGGTTCTTGCCGAAAGCCGTGGCGGGGGCGAGGATGTGGTCGTAGCCGCCGGCGAGCGTGGCGGCGAGCGCCGCGACGTTCTCCGCGACCTGGTCGGCGTAGTGCGGGGCGTCGGCGTGCAGGACCTTCGCCACGCCCGGGATCGCCGCCGCCGCCTTCGCCGCGTCGGCCGCGCCGCTGCCCGCGACGAGCACGGCGATGTCGCCGCCGATCTTCTGCGCGGCGCCGAGCGTGTGCAGGGTCGAGGCCTTGACCGTGCGGTTGTCGTGTTCCGCGATGACGAGCGTTGCCATCAGATCACCTTCGCTTCGTTCCTGAGCTTCTCGACGAGGGTCTTCGCGTCGGGCACCTTGACGCCCGCCTTGCGCTTCGGCGGCTCCTCGACCTTGACCGTCACGAGGCGCGGCGCGACGTCCACGCCCAGCGCCTCGGGCTTGAGCGTCTCGAGCGGCTTCTTCTTCGCCTTCATGATGTTCGGCAGCGTGACGTACCGCGGCTCGTTCAGGCGCAGGTCCACGGTGACGACCGCCGGCAGCGTCACCGCGACGGTCTCGAGCCCGCCGTCGATCTCGCGCGTGACCTCGGCCTTGCCGTCGGCGATTCGCACCTTCGAGGCGAAGGTCGCCTGCCCCCAGCCGAGCAGCGCCGCGAGCATCTGCCCGGTCTGGTTCGCGTCGTCGTCGATCGCCTGCTTGCCGAGCAGCGCGAGCTGCGGGCCCTCCTTCTCCGCGATCGCCTTGAGGAGCTTCGCCACCGCGAGCGGCTGCAGATCCGCGTCGGTCTCGACGAGGATGGCGCGGTCGGCGCCGATCGCGAGCGCGGTGCGCAGCGTCTCCTGCGCCGCGGCGACGCCTGCCGAAACGGCGATCACCTCGGTGGCGATGCCGGCCTCCTTCAGCCGGACCGCCTCCTCGACGGCGATCTCGTCGAAGGGGTTCATCGACATCTTGACGTTGGCGGTCTCGACGCCGGTGCCGTCGGCCTTCACCCGCACCTTGACGTTGTAGTCGACCACCCGCTTGACGGGCACCAGGACTTTCATCGCCTCTCCAGAGCTGCTTCGGAAGACGCGAATTATAGGCCAAGGGCCCCGGCCGCCCGATGCACCCGTGCGCGGCCGGCAGAGAGGCGCCGCCGGAGGCGAGGCCGGCCGGGCGCGTCGGCAGGCCGTTGAACGACGCCTGCCGCCGCTCCGCGACGGCGAGGACGGCCCGCGCGCTCGGCGCGAAGGGCTTTCGAACAGCCCCTGAACCAGGGGGCCAAGGGGGACGTGCCCCCGTTTTCAACGCCCCGTCAGACCGGTTTCTTCGCCCGGAACAGCGCGCCGAGCTCGCCGACGATGCCGCGGCGGAAGGCCATCACGCAGACCACGAAGATCGCGCCCTGCACGACGGTGACCCAGGCGCCGAGCTGGGCGAGGTAGTTCTGCATCGTCACGATCACCGCCGCGCCCACGACCGGGCCGAACAGCGTGCCCAGGCCGCCCACCAGCGTCATCAGCACGACCTCGCCGGACATCGACCAGTGGACGTCGGTGAGCGAAGCGAGCTGGAAGACGAGCGCCTTGGTGCCGCCGGCCAGGCCCGAGATCGTCCCGGAGAGCACGAACGCGACGAGCTTGTAGCGGTCGGTGTCGTAGCCGAGCGAAACGGCGCGCGGCTCGTTCTCGCGGATCGCCTTCAGCACCTGGCCGAAGGGCGAGTGCACGATGCGCCAGATGAGCAGGAATCCGCCGAGGAACACGACCGCGACGAACGCATACATCGCGTAGTTGTTCGCGAGGTCCACGACGCCGAACAGCTTCCCGCGCGGCACCGCCTGGATGCCGTCCTCGCCGCCGGTGAACGGCGCCTGCAGCGAGAAGAAGTACACCATCTGCGCCAGCGCGAGGGTGATCATCGCGAAGTAGATGCCCTGGCGGCGGATCGCGAGGAGGCCGGTTGCAAGCGCGAGCAGCGCGGTGCACGCCGTCGCGAACAGCACCGCGAGCTCGGGCGTGAAGCCCCAGACCTTCGCCGAGTGGGCGGCGAGATACGCGCCGCCGCCGAAGAACATCGCGTGGCCGAACGAGAGCAGGCCGCCGAAGCCGATCAGCAGGTTGAACGCGCAGGCGAAGAGCGCGAAGCACATCACCTTCATCGCGAACACGGGGTAGACCGCGAGCGGCGCGAGCGCCACCAGAGCGACCATCCCGGCGAACGCCCAGCGCAGCGAGCGGGTCTCGCCGGCCGACGCCGCCGCGGTTCCGGGGTGCAGGACGGCAGCCATGGCGCTATTTCTCCCTGCCGAAGAGGCCGGCCGGCCGCAGTAGCAGCACGATCGCCATGATGATGAAGATGACGGTGTTCGACGCCTCGGGGTAGAACACCTTGGTGAGGCCCTCGATCAGCCCCAGGCCGAACCCGGTGACGATCGCGCCGAGGATGGAGCCCATCCCGCCGATCACGACCACCGCGAACACGACGATGATCAGGTCGGCGCCCATCTGCGGGCTCACCTGGTAGATCGGCGCGGCCATCACGCCCGCGAGCGCGGCGAGCCCGACGCCGAAACCGTACGTGAGCGTGATCATCCGCGGGACGTTGACGCCGAACGCCTGCACCAGCGCCGGGTTCTCCGTCGCCGCCCGCAGGTAGCCGCCGAGCTTGGTGCGCTCGATCATGAACCAGGTCGCGAGACAGACGACCAGCGACGCGACGATCACCCACGCGCGGTAGTTGGGCAGGAACATGAAGCCGAGGTTCTGCCCGCCGGTGAGCTGCGGCGGGATCGGGTAAGGCTGCCCCGACGAGCCGAACTCGTTGCGGAACACGCCCTGGATGATGAGGGCGAGGCCGAAGGTGAGCAGCAACCCGTACAGGTGGTCGAGCTTGTAGAGGTGCGAGAGCAGCAGCCGCTCGATCAGGATCCCGGTGATGCCGACGGCGACCGGCGCGATCAGGAGCGCCCACCAGTAGCCGAGCCCCGCCTTGGTGAGGAGGAGGTAGGCGGTGAAGGCGCCGAGCATGTACTGGGCGCCGTGGGTGAAGTTGATGATGTTGAGCAGCCCGAAGATCACCGCGAGCCCGAGCGACAGCAAGGCGTAGAACGAGCCGTTGATCAGCCCGATCAGCAGCTGGCCGAAGAGCGCCTGCGTCGGTACGCCGAAGATCGTGTCCATGCGTGGTGCCGGGGTCGGGGAGGCTCGTCGCGATCCGTCGCGGCGGCGCGCCCGGGCACGTCGCCCCGGCGCGCCGCCGGCCTCGCGGCTACTTCTTCACGAGCGGGCAGTCGCCCTGGTCGATCGGCCGGAACGCCTGGTCGGCCGGGATCGTCGCCCGGATCTTGTAATAGTCGTACGGGCCTTTCGACTCCGAGGGCTTCTTGACCTCGACCAGGTAGGCCGGGTGGATCTTGCGGCCGTCGGCGCGGATCGAGCCCTTGCCGAAGAGCGGGTCGTCGGTCGGCATCGCCTTCATCTGCGCGATCACCTTCGTGCCGTCGTCGGTCTTCGCTGCCTCCACCGCCTTGAGGTAGTGCAGGACGGAGGAGTACACGCCGGCCTGGACCATCGAGGGGTACCGGCCGCCGTTCTGGGCCGCGAAGCGCCGCGACCACTCGCGCGTCTGGTCGTTGAGGTCCCAGTAGAAGGTCTCGGTGAAGATGAGGCCCTGCGCGGTCTGCAGGCCGAGGCCATGCACGTCGGTGATGAACACGAGCAGGCCGGCGAGGTTCTGGCCGCCCTTGGTGATGCCGAACTCGGAGGCCTGTTTGATCGAGTTGATCGTGTCGCCGCCGGCGTTCGCCAGCCCGATGATCTTCGCCTTCGAGGCCTGCGCCTGCAGCAGGAACGAGGAGAAGTCGGTGCCCGGGAAGGGGTGGCGCACCTTGCCGAGGACCTTCCCGCCGCCCTTGACCACCGCGGCCTCGGTGTCGCGCTCCAGCGCGTGCCCGAACGCGTAGTCGGCGGTGAGGAAGAACCAGGTGTCGCCGCCGGTCTTGACGATCGCGTTGCCGGTGCCGTTGGCGAGCATCCACGTGTCGTACGTCCAGTGGATGGTGTTCGGGGAGCACGCCTTGCCCGTGAGGTCGGACGTGGCGGCCCCGGACACGAGGAACGCCTTGCCCTTGTCCCGGGTGATCTGGTTGACGGCGAGCGCGACCGAGGAAGTCGGCACGTCCACGATGACGTCGACCTTGTCGACGTCGTACCACTGCCGCGCGATGTTCGAGCCGACGTCGGGCTTGTTCTGGTGGTCGGCGCCGACCACCTCCACCTTCAGCCCGGACTTCGAGGTCTTCTGGAAGTCCTCGACGGCCATCTTCGCCGCCACCACCGAACCCGGGCCCGCGATGTCGGCGTACAGCCCCGACATGTCGTTCATCACGCCGATCTTCACGACCCCGTCCGAGATCTGGGCCGCGGCCGGGCCCGAGAGCCCCGCGAACGCCGCCGCGACCAGCGTCGAAACCAGTTTGCGCTCCATCCTTGTCTCCTCCGGAAAAACGGATTGAAAAGCCGGCGTCAGACGCCGAGGTAGTCGTGCAGCATGCCCATCTTCGCCCCGAGCTCGCCGGCCGCGAAGCCCTCCACGATGCGTCCGTGCTCCATGACGTAGAACCGGTCGGCGAGCGGCGCCGCGAAGCGGAAGTTCTGCTCCACCATCACGATCGTGTAGCCCTTCGCCTTGAGCGTGCGGATCGTGGCCGCGAGCTTCGCCACGATCACCGGCGCGAGCCCCTCGGAGATCTCGTCGAGGAGCAGCAGCTTCGCCCCGGTGCGCAGGATGCGCGCGACCGCGAGCATCTGCTGCTCGCCGCCGGAGAGTCGCGTCCCCTGGCTCGCGCGCCGCTCCCGCAGGTTGGGGAACATCGCGTAGATCTCGTCGAGCGGCATGCCGCCCGAGCCCACCACCGGGGGCAGCAGCAGGTTCTCCTCGCAGGAGAGGCTGGCGAAGATCCCCCGCTCCTCCGGGCAGTAGCCGATGCCGAGGCGCGCGATCTCGTAGGGCGCCATGGCCACGGACTCGCGGCCGTTGATCATGATCGACCCGGTGCGCCGCCCGACGAGCCCGAGGATCGCCTTGAGCGTCGTGGTGCGCCCGGCGCCGTTGCGCCCGAGGAGCGTCACCACCTCGCCGCGGTGCACCGTGAGGTCCACGCCGTGGAGGATGTGGCTCTCGCCGTAGAACGCGTGCACGCCGGTGAGGCGCAGGAACTCCACGCCGCGCTCGTCGAGCCCGTCGCCCGCAGCCGGCGCGACCGTGCGCGCCACCGTCGCGGCCTCAGCCATGGGCGCCCTGCAGCTCCGTCTCCGCGCTGCCCATGTAGGCCTCGAGCACCTGCGGGTCCTTCGAAACGACCGAGTAGGGCCCCTCGGCGATCACCTGGCCGCGCTGCAGGACGGTGATCGTGTCGGCGATCGAGGCGACCACGTTCATGTTGTGCTCCACCATCAGCACCGTGCGGTTCGCCGCCACCTTCTTGATGAGCTGCGTCACCCGCTCGACGTCCTCGTGGCCCATGCCCTGCGTCGGCTCGTCGAGGAGCATCAGCTCCGGGTCCATTGCGAGCGTGGTCGCGATCTCGAGCACGCGCTTGCGGCCGTAGGGGAGCTCCACCGTCACCGTGTCGGCGTGCTCCTCGAGGTGCACGGTCGCGAGGAGCTGCATCGCCCGGTCGTTGAGGGCGTCGAGCGTGCGCTCCGACTTCCAGAAATGGAACGAGGTCCCGAGCCCGCGCTGCAGCGCCACGCGCACGTTCTCGAGCACGGTGAGGTGCGGGAACGTCGCCGAGATCTGGAAGGAGCGGACGATCCCGCGCCGGGCGATCTGCGCCGGTCTCTCCGCCGTGATGTCACGGCCCTTGAAGAGGATCTGCCCGGAGGTCGGCTGCAGGAACTTGGTGAGGAGGTTGAAGACGGTGGTCTTGCCCGCGCCGTTGGGGCCGATCAGCGCGTGGATGTGCCCGCGGCGGACGGTGAGGCTCACGTCGCTCACGGCGACGAAGCCCTTGAACTCCTTCACGAGCCGCCTCGTCTCGAGGATGTTTTCTTCTGGCATCTCCGCGGCGGCCGCGGGCGGCCGCCCCTCCTGATGGTCGGCGGATTATGCGAGAACCCCCCGGGCAAGGCAACCGAAGCGGCGCCGCCGCCCCGCCCGTTCGCGCCCCCGGCGCCGTCCCTATCGACCCGCCCGCCGCGCGAAGATTCCGTGCGCGAGGCCCGGCCGCGGAAGCGCCCGGGCTAGCGTCCGCGCCAGACCGGCGCGCGCTTGGCGAGGAAGGCGTCGATGCCCTCCGCGGCGTCCTCGAACATCATGTTGCACGCCATCGCCTCGCCGGCGTATTCGTACGCCGCGGCGAGCGTCCGGCCGGACTGCTCGTAGAAGGCTTTCTTCCCGAAGCGCACCACCGCGGGGCTGTGGCCCGCGATCTTGCGGGCGAGCGCCGCCACCGCCGCATCGAGCTCCGCGGCCGGCACCGTGCGGTTCACGAGCCCCCACGACGCCGCCGTGGCCGCGTCGATCAGGTCGCCGGTGAGGAGCAGCTCGAGCGCGTGCTTGCGCCCGATCGTGCGGGCGACCGGGACGCCGGGCGTGGTGCAGAAAATCCCGTTCTTGATCCCCGGGAGCGCGAACCGCGCCGCGTCGGCGGCGATCGCGAGGTCGCACTGCGCCACGAGCTGGCAGCCCGCGGCCACCGCGGTGCCCTGCACCCGGGCGATCACCGGCTGGGGCAGGTTCACGATCGACATCATCATCCGGCCGCAGCGCTCGAAGAGCGAGCGCTGCCAGGCCTGGTCCGGGTGCGTGCGCATCTCGCGCAGGTCGTGGCCGACGCAGAAGTGCGCGCCCGCGCCGGCGAGCACCACCACGCGCACGCTCGCGTCGGCGGCGATCGCGTCGAGCTCCGCCTGCAGGGCGGCGATCATCGCCGAGGAGAGCGGGTTGAAGCGCTCGCCGCGGTTGAGCGTCACGGTGGCGACGCCGTCGGCGACGCTGCGCAGCACGTAGGGCGAGTCGGTGGCGGCCTGGACAGTCTGGACATTCGCGTTCATGGTCTTGTCCCTCCTTCGGACGGATCGCTCAGGTGTCGATCGCCGACGCGGATTTCGCCTGCTCGCGCAGGACGAACTTCTGGATCTTGCCAGTCGAGGTCTTGGGCAGCGGGCCGAGCACGATCTTCTTCGGCGCCTTGAAGTGCGCGAGGTGCGCGCGGCAGTGCGCGATCAGCTCGGCCTCGGTCACGCGCGCATCGGGCTTCAGCTCGACGAACGCGCAGGGCGTCTCGCCCCACTTCGGGTCGGGCTGCGCGACCACGCCCGCGGCGAGCACCGCCGGATGGCGGTAGAGCACCTCCTCGACCTCCACCGACGAGATGTTCTCGCCGCCCGAGATGATGATGTCCTTGGCGCGGTCCTTGATCTTCACGTAGCCGTCGGGCTGCAGCACCGCGAGGTCGCCGGTGTGGAACCAGCCGCCGGCGAAGGCCTCCGCGGTCGCCTGGGGGTTCTTGAGGTAGCCCTTCATGGTGATGTTGCCGCGGAACATGATCTCGCCCATCGTCTCGCCGTCCGCGGGCACCTCCCGCATCGTCTTCGGGTCGATCACGGTCATGCCGTCCTGCAGCAGGTAGCGCACGCCCTGCCGCCCGTTGCGCTCGGCGCGCCGGCCGATGTCGAGGCTCGCCCACTCGTCCTGCTTCGCGCAGACGGTCGCCGGCCCATAGACCTCGGTGAGGCCGTACACGTGCGTCAGGTCGAAGCCCATGCGCTCCATCCCTTCGATCATCGACGCGGGCGGCGGCGCGGCGGCGACCATCGCCGCAACCTTGTGGTCGATGCCGGCGCGCATCTCGGCGGGCGCGTTCGCGAGCATGCTATGCACGATCGGCGCGCCGCAGTAGTGCGTGACCTTGTGGCGGCGGATCAGGTCGAAGATCGGCCCGGCCTCGACCCTGCGCAGGCAGACATTGGTCCCGGCGTTCGCCGCCACCGTCCAGGGGAAGCACCAGCCGTTGCAGTGGAACATCGGCAGCGTCCAGAGGTACACCGAATGGCGCGGCATGCCCCAGGTGAGGATGTTGCCGATCGCGTTGAGATAGGCGCCGCGGTGGTGATACACGACGCCCTTCGGGTTGCCGGTGGTGCCCGAGGTGTAGTTGAGCGCGATCGCCTGCCACTCGTCCGCGGGCTCCGTGCGCGCGTACCCGGCCTCGCCCTCGGCGAGGAGGGCTTCGTAATCCTTGTCGCCGAGCCGCTCCCCGGGCCCGGCATACGCGGGATCGTCGACGTCGATCACCACCGGCCGCGCGGACGCCTTGGCGAGCGCCGCGCCGATGGTCGCGGAGAATTCGCGGTCGGTGATCAGCACCTTCGCCTCGCCGTGCCCGAGCATGAACGCGATCGCCTCGGCGTCGAGCCGGGTGTTGAGCGCGTTCAGCACGGCGCCGGTCATGGGCACGCCGAAGTGGGCCTCCACCATCTCGGTCGTGTTCGAGAGCATCACGGCCACGGTGTCGCCCGCACCGATCCCTCGCCGGGCGAGGGCCGAGGCGAGGCGGCGGCAGCGGCTGCGGGTCTCGCGCCAGGTGAAGCGGCGCTCGCCGTCGATCACGGCGACGCGGTCCGGATAGACGTCCGCGGCCCAGTCGAGGAAGAGGAGCGGCGTGAGCGGCGCGTAATTCGCCGGGTTGCGGTCGAGCTGGGTTTCGTAGGGGTTCGTGCGGGACATCAGGGCAGCCTCCTCGCGCACACCGGCCGGGAAGTATAGCGGCCCCGCCGCGCCGCTATGCCTCCCCGCCGGCGGACGGTGCCCACACGAGCCTGCCCTTCGCCTCCGAGCGGATCCCGGCGAGAACCGCCTCGTGCGCGGCGAGCTCTTCGGCGCTCGCCGCGAGGACGCGCAGGCGCGGCCGCTCGCCGCCCACCGCGATCGCCGCGACCGCCGGCCGCGCGACCTCGAGCTCGATGCCGAGCGACTCCTGGCCCCGCGTCATGGCGAGGTACACCTCGGCAAGGAGCTCGGCGTCGAGCAGCGCCCCGTGCAGCGTCCGGCCCGAGTTGTCCACCGCGTAGCGCTCGCACAGCGCGTCGAGGGAGTTCTTCTTCCCGGGATGGAGCTCGCGCGCGGTCTTGAGCGTATCGACGATGCCGGCCACGTGCGTCGCGAGGGGCGGCAGGCCGAGCAGCCCGAGCTCGGCGTCGAGGAACTCGACGTCGAACGCCGCGTTGTGGATCACCAGCTCCGCGCCGGCGACGTACTCGAGGAACTCGCCGGCGATCTCCGCGAAGCGCGGCTTGTCCTGCAGGAACTCGTTGGAGATCCCGTGCACCGCGAGCGCGCCCGCCTCGATCTCGCGCCCGGGGTTGAGGTAGCGGTGGAAGCGGTTGCCGGTGAGCCGCCGGTTCGCGATCTCGACGCAGCCGATCTCGATGATGCGGTCGCCCAGGCGCGCGTTGAGCCCGGTGGTCTCGGTGTCGAGGACGATCTGGCGCATCAGTGCCCCGCCGCGGGCCGCGCCGCGCCGGCTGCCGGCTGCGCCTGCGCCGCACCGCTCCGCTGGCGCCGCGCGAGCAGCGTGTAGACCGTCGGCACCACCAGGAGCGTGAGTGGCGTCCCGACGAGGAGCCCGCCGACGATCACCCAGCCGATGGCGGCACGGCTCTCGGCGCCGGCGCCGTGCGCCGCCGCGAGCGGGAGCGCCCCGAGCACCATCGCGCCGGTAGTCATCAGGATGGGACGCAGGCGCAGCACCGCGGCCTCGAGGACCGCCTCGCGCATCGCCGCGCCGCGGTCGCGCAGCTGGTTCGCGAACTCGACGAGCAGGATGCCATGCTTGGTGATCAGGCCGACGAGCGTCACCAGTCCGATCTGGCTGAAGACGTTGAGCGAGTTCCCGGTGAGCCAGAGCGCGGCGAGCGCGCCGGTGATCGAGAGCGGCACGGTCACCATGATGATGAGCGGGTCGCGGAAGCTCTCGAACTGGGCCGCGAGCACGAGGTAGATGAACGCGAGCGCGAGCAGGAAGGTGAAGTACAGCCCCGCCGAGGAGACGCGGAACTCGCGGGACACGCCGTTGTAGTCGAGCGCCGCGCCGGGCGGGAGCTCCTTCTTGATCACCTCGTCGAGGAACGCGAGCGCCTCGCCGAGCGAGTACCCGGGCGCGAGGTTGGCGCTGATGGTCGCGGCGCGGCGCTGGGCGAAATGGTTGAGCTCGCGCGGCGCGACCGTCAGCCGCGGCGTGACGATGCTCGCGAGCGGCACCATGGCGCCGTCGCGCCCGCGCACGAAGATGTCGGCGATGTCGTTCGGGCTGGCGCGCTCCGCCGGCAGCATCTGCACGATCACGTCGTACTGCTCCGCGTTCATCTTGAACCGCGTCACCTGCCGCCCGCCGAGCATGGTCTCGAGCACCCGCCCGACGCTCTCGACCTGCACGCCCGCATCCGCCGCCCGGTCGCGGTCGACCTGCACCTTGATCTCCGGCTTGTTGAGGCGCAGGTCGGTCTCCAGCGCGAGGAGCCCCGGGTTCTTCTGCGCCGCCGCCATCACCCTGCCGACCACCTGCTCGAGCTCCTCGTAGCTCCCGGAGGTCACGATCACCACCTCGACCGGCTTCGCCCGCGGGCTCTGCCCGAGCGAGAGCGGCAGGATCGGGAAGGCGAACACGCCCGGCAGGGAGAAGAACTTCGGCCGCAGCTCGTTCGCGACGTCCGCCGACTTGCGCGTGCGCGCGTCCCAGTCGGTCAGGCCGACGAAGGAGATCCCCTGCGAGACAACCGGGTTCCCCGACACCACGAAGTAGCGCTCGACGTCCTTCGTGCCCGCGTAGATCTCCTCCAGGCGCTTCGCGTAGCGGTCGGTGAAGTCGATGGTGGCGCCTTCGGGCCCGAAGAAGACGCCGAGCACCGTCCCGCGGTCCTCGACCGGCGCGAGCTCCTGCTTCAGCACCCTGAACAGCGCGCCGCTCACCGCGGCCACCGCGACCGCGACCGCCACCACGACCCAGCGGGCGTCGAGCGCGGCGGCGAGCGTGCGGCGGTACGCGCCGGTCAGCGCCTCGATGCCGGCCTCAATGACGTTGTAGAGGCGCCCGTGCCGTGCCTCGTGCCTGAGCAGCCGCGAGCACATCATCGGCGAGAGCGTGGGCGCGGTGAAGCCCGAGACGATCACCGCGCCGGCGAGCGTCAGGGCGAACTCGACGAACAGCCGCCCGGTGCGGCCCGTCATGAACGCGATGGGCGCGTACACGGCGGCCAGCGTGAGCGTCATCGCGACCACGGCGAAGCCGATCTCCCGCACGCCCGCCACGGCCGCCTCGAGCGGCGCCATGCCCTGCTCGATGTGCCGGAAGATGTTCTCGAGCACGACGATCGCGTCGTCCACCACGAGGCCGATCGCGAGCACGAGCGCGAGCAGGGTGAGCGTGTTGACCGTGAAGCCGAACGCGTACATGAGCCCGAAGGCGCCGACGAGCGACACCGGGATGGTGACGAGCGGGATCACCGAGGCGCGCAGCGAGCGCAGGAAGAAGAGGATCACGAGCGCGACCAGGACGACCGCCTCGACGATCGTGCGGAACACGGCCTTGATCGAGCGGTCGATGAACACCGAGGAGTCGTAGGCGACGTTGACGGCCACGCCCTCGGGCAGGTCCGCCACGATCCGCGGCAGCTCCGCGCGGATCGCCCGCGAGAGGTCGAGCGGGTTGGCGGTGGCCTGCTTGATCACCCCGAGCGCGACCGCCGGCCGCCCGTTGAAGCGCACGATCGAGCGCTCGTCGCGCGCGGCGAGCTCGGCGCGGCCGACGTCGCTCACCCGCACCGGGTAGTTGTTGACGTACTTGATGATCACGTCCTCGAACTGCGCCGGGGTGGCGAGGTCGGTTTCGGCGACGACCGAGTACTCGCGCGTGCGGCTCTCGATGCGCCCGGCCGGCACCTCGATGTTCTGGCGGCGCAGCGCGTCCTCGACGTCCTGCGGCGTCAGGCGATACGCCGCGAGGCGGTTGCGGTCGAGCCAGATGCGCATCGAATAGCGCCGCTCGCCGAACACCCGCACGTCCGCGGCGCCGGGCAGCGTCTGCAGCCGCGTCTTGACGATGCGGCTCGCGAAGTCCGAGACCTCGAGCGGCGAGAAGCGGTCGCTCGAGAACGCGAGCCAGATGATGGGGTTCGCGTCGGCCTCGACCTTGGCGATCACGGGCTCGTCGATGTCCGTCGGCAGCCGGCCGCGCACGCGCGCCACCCGGTCGCGCACGTCGCTCGCGGCCGCGTCCGGGTCGCGCTCGAGCCGGAACTTGACGGTGATCTGGCTGTTCTCGCCGCGGCTGATCGAGGTGATCGTGTCCACGCCCTCGATGCCCGCGAGCGAGTCCTCGAGGACCTTGGTGACGCGCGACTCGATGATCTCCGCGCTCGCGCCGCGGTAGGTGGTGTCCACCGTGACCACCGGCTCGTCGATGCGGGGGTACTCGCGCACCGGCAGCCGCTCGAACGCGACCAGCCCGACGAGCAGCACCACCAGGTTGAGCACGGTGGCGAGCACCGGGCGGCGGATCAGGATCTCGGTGAAGCGCATCGCCGCCCTACTTCCCCGCGTCCCCCGCGCCGGCGGCCGCCTTCGCCGCGTTGCCTTCGGGGCCCGGCTTGCCGCCCGGCCGGACCGCGCGCACGGGCACGCCGTCGCGGAGCTTGATCTGGCCCGCGGTGACGACGACGTCGCCGGCGGCGAGGCCCTTCACGACCTCCACCCGCCCGCCGCGGCGCACTCCGGTTTCGACCTTGACGCGCTCGGCCTTGTCGCCGGCCACCCGGAACACGAACTGCTCGGCGCCGACCGGCACGATGGCCTCCTCCGGCACGACCAGCGCCTGCGGGCGCTCCGCCAGGACCAGACGCACGCGCACGAACATCCCCGGGCGCAGCACGCCCTCGGTATTCGCGAGGCGGGCGCGGATCACGACCGCGCGGCCGCTCTCGTCGATCAGCGGGTCGATCGCCTCCACCGTGGCCTGGAACGCGCGGCCCGGAATCGCCTCCGTGCTCACCGCGAGCGACTGGCCCCGCGAGAGCCGCGTGAGGAACACCTCGGGCACGCGGAAATCGACCTTGAGCGCGCCGATGTCCTCGAGCGTGACGAGGTCCTGGCCCTCCTTGACGTAGTCGCCGACGCTCACGCGGCGGATGCCGATCACCCCGGCGAACGGGGCGCGGATGCGCGTCTTCTCGAGCCGCGCCTGGGCGAGCGCCACGTTCGCCTCCGCGACGCGCAGGTTCGCGGTCGCCTCGTCGAGCGCGCTCTGGCTCACGAACTTGTCGCGCAGCAGCTCCTCGGTGCGGCGGATGTTGCGCTCGCGCAGCGCGAGGTTCGCGCGCGCCTGCCCGAGCTCCGCCTCCTGCACCGACGCGTCGAGCGCCACGAGGACGGCGCCTTTCTCGACCCGGGTTCCCTCCGCGAACCCGATCGCGGCGATGCGCCCCGAGATCTCGGGCCGCACGACGACCGACTCGTTCGAGCGCAGCGTGCCGACGGCGGTCACCTCCTCGGCCACCGGCGCCATCGCCACCGTCGCCACCTCGACGGGCACGGCGAAATCCGCAGGCCCGCCCGGTCCGGGGGCCTTGCCGGCCGCGGGCGCCGGCGCCGGACCGGGGCCGCGAAAGTAGGCGTAAGCCGCGTACCCGAGCGCGATCGCCGCGGCGAGCGGCACGACGATGAAGACGATCCGCCTGCGTTCCATGGGGTTTGCCGGGGGCGCGCGGCTACCGCGCGTGCGCGGCGGCGCCGCGGTTCGCGAGCGCGTCCGCGCGCTCGTTCTCCGGGTGGCCCGCGTGCCCCCTCACCCAGTGCCAATGGATCTCGTGGGCGGCGGCAAGCTCGTCGAGGCGCTTCCAGAGGTCCTGGTTCTTCACCGGCTTGCGGTCGGCGGTCTTCCAGCCGCGGCGCTTCCAGTCGGCGAGCCAGGTGGTGATGCCGTTGCGGACGTATTGCGAGTCGGTGTAGAGCTCGACGCGGCAGGTGCGCTTGAGCGACTCCAGGGCGCGAATCACCGCGGTGAGCTCCATGCGGTTGTTGGTGGTCTCGCGCTCGCCCCCGAAGAGCTCGCGCTCGTGCGCGCCGTAGCGCAGCAACGCACCCCATCCCCCGGGGCCGGGATTGCCCTTGCAGGCGCCGTCCGTGTAGATCCTCACGACCTCAGCCACGCCGCTCGCCGCCCTCCCGGCCGCCGACGACGAGCCGCAGCTCGGCCGCGCCGCGCCCGGTGCGCTGCGACGCGGCGCGGGGCTCGCGGCGCGCGACCGGCGCGAGCACCTTCGCGCGCGCGCCGTTGTTCTTCCACGCGGGCGTGACGAGCCGCATGCCCGCGACGCGCTTGACCGCGCGCACCACGTAGACGCCGCCCGCGATCGGCCACCAGCGGTCGCCCGCCTTCTCGAGGAACGCCGAGCGCCGCAGCCACGCGGCGTTGGCGAAGGGCGGCGCGTAGCACCCGAACTTGCCGCCGTTCAGCTCGAAGCCGAGGAGCTTCAGCCAGTCGCGCAGGCGCAGCAGGCCGATGAAGTCGCCGCGCCACGGATAGTCCCTGCGCCGGCGCGCCAGGGCCCGCTTCGCGCCCCAGAGCGAAAGCGGGTTGAAGCCCGAGACGACGAGCTGGCCCTCGGGCATCAGCACGCGCTCGGCCTCGCGCAGGATCTGGTGCGGGTTCGCGCTGAACTCGAGCACGTGCGGGAGCACCACGAGGTCGACGCTCGCCGAGGCGATCGGCAGGGCGCCGGCCTCGGCGACGAGCTCGCAGCCCGGCTCGCGCCCCGCGCGGAAGCGGAACGGCATGCGGTTCTCGGCGAGGAAGTCGATCTCGGGGAGCCCGACCTGCACCGCGCGGAAGCCGAAGACGTCCTCGACGGCGGCCGCGACCTGCCGCCGCTCCCAGTCGAGGATGTATGCGCCGCGCGGCGTCGTGAACCACTCGGCGAGCGTTGACTTCTGCGTCGGTTCCAACACAATGTCCCGGATGATCGACGTGATCCCGCTGCAGGCGTTCAACGACAACTACATCTGGGCGCTGCGCGCCGGCCGCCACGCCGCGGTCGTCGACCCCGGCGACGCCGCGCCGGTGCTCGACTACCTCGCGCGGGAGGACGTGGCGCTCGCCGCGATCCTCGCCACGCACCACCACCCCGACCACGTGGGCGGCATCGGCGAGCTCCGGCAGGCGTTCGACGTCCCCGTCTACGGGCCGCGCGCCGAGCCGATCCCGACGGTCACGCACCCCGTGTCCGGTGGCGACCGCGTCGCGCTCGCGCCGCTCGGCGTCGCGTTCGATGTCCTCGACATCCCCGGACACACGCGCGCGCACGTGGCCTATTATGGGGCAAAGCTCCTCTTCTGTGGCGACACGCTCTTCGCGTGCGGCTGTGGCCGGCTCTTCGAAGGCACGCCGGAGCAGATGCACGCGTCGCTCGCGAAGCTCGCCGCGCTGCCCGACGACACGCTCGTCTACTGCGGGCACGAATACACGCTCGCCAACATCGCGTTCGCCCGCCAGGTCGAGCCCGACAACGCCGCGCTCGCGGCGCGCGCGCGCGCCGACGCCGCGCTGCGCGAAAAGGGCCTGCCCACGCTGCCTTCGACGATCGGGCGCGAGAAGGCGACCAATCCGTTCCTGCGCGCGGCCGAGCCCGCGGTGGCCGCGGCCGCCGACCGGTATCTCGGCCGGCGCGCCGGGAGCCCGGTCGCCGTGTTCGCCGCCCTCCGCGAGTGGAAAAACCGCGCGTGATGCGCTGATTTCCGTTGACCGTGGGGCGTGGCCCGGGGTAGCCTCGCGCGAGCTTTCCGCGGGAGCAGACCCGGTGCCGAGAAGCAGCGTCGCATTCCTCGCAGCGCTAGCGCTGAGCGCTCCGGCTCTCGCTCTGGATTCCTCGCTCCACGCCGAGTACCTCGCGTTCGCCGCCCCCGCGACGGCCTCGGCCGCGCGCGCCGACGACCTCGCCGGCCTCGACGTCGTCGAGGTCCGCGACGCGGGACGCCTGCCGCACGCGGGGCTCGTCGGTGAGCCCGACGGCCTGTGGCAGCGCATCCGCGCGGGCTTCGCGATCCCGAACCTCGACGGCCCGATCGTCGTCGCCCGCCAGGCCTGGTACGCCGAGCGCCCCGCGCAGCTCGCGATCATGGTGGAGCGCGCGCGGCCGTACCTCTTCCACATCGTCGAGGAGATCGAGCGGCGCGGGATGCCCACCGAGCTCGCTCTGCTGCCCATGGTGGAGAGCGCGTTCAACCCGATGGCGCTCTCGCGCGCGCAGGCCTCGGGCCTGTGGCAGTTCATCCCGTCCACCGGCAAGGCCTACAACCTCGAGCAGAACTGGTGGTACGACGCGCGCCGGGACATCATCGCCTCCACCAACGCCGCGCTCGACTATCTGCAGTTTCTCTACGAGATGCACGGCGACTGGCACCTCGCGCTCGCCTCCTACAACTGGGGCGAGAACGCCGTCGCCCGTGCGGTCGAGAAGAACCGCCAGGCGGGGCTGCCGACCGATTACGCGAGCCTCAGCATGCCCGCGGAGACGCGCCAGTACGTGCCGCGGCTGCAGGCGCTCAAGAACATCGTCGCGAATCCCGGGCTCGCGGGCATCGAGCTCGCGCCCATCCCGAACAGCCCCTACTTCGTCACCGTGACGCTGACCCGCGCCATCGACGTGCGCGTCGCCGCCCAGCTCGCGGAGATGCCGGTCGAGGAGCTCGTCCGCCTGAACCCTGGGCACAACCGGCCGGTGATCGAGACCTCCGTCGCGCCCACCCTGGTCCTGCCCGCCGACCGCGCCGAGCGCTTCGTGCGCAATCTCGAGGGCCACGACCGTCCGCTCTCGTCGTGGACCACGTACGTCGCGAAGCCCGGCGACCGGCCCGACCGCGTCGCGGCCGCGCACGGGATGCCGGTCGAACGTTTCCTCGCGGTGAACGGGCTCGGACGCAGCGCGCGGCTTTCACCGGGACAGCAGCTCCTCGTCCCGGTGAAGGGGGCGCGCGCCGAGCCGCTTCCGTTCGCGCCGCCGCAGGCGCAGGCGCCGCGCAGCCCCGCGAAGGCGAAGAGCGCGAGTCAGGCGCGGGCGTCGGCGAAGCCGCGCCCCCTCGCGGCGAGAGCGCCCGCGACCGCCGCGCAGGCGGCGAAGGCTGCGCCGCGGGCGGCAGCGAAGCGCGCCGCCGGGGCGGAGAGCGCGGTCCGCCTCGCGAGCCAGTAGGCTCTGCCTCAGCCGTGCAGATGGCAGCGGACCGCGTGGTCCGGCGCGATGCGCGTTTCCTGCGGGTACGCGCTGCGGCAGGCGGCCGTCGCCTGCGGGCAGCGCGGATGGAAGTGGCATCCCGCGGGCGGTGAGATCGGCGAGGGCAGCTCGCCTTCGATGCGCGCCGCCGCCAGGGCCGCGCCGCCCGGAGCGACCGCCGGCACGGCGGCGAGCAGCGCCTGCGTGTACGGGTGCGCCGGCGATCCGAGGACCCTCTCGGCCGGCCCGCGCTCGACGATGCGCCCGAGATACATCACGGCGACCTCGTGCGCGAGGTATTCGACGAGCCCCAGGTTGTGGGTGATGAAGAGGTAGGCGATCCCGAGCTCCGCCTGCAGGCCGGCGAGCAGATTCACGATCTGCGCCTGCACCGAAACGTCGAGCGCGCTCGTCGGCTCGTCGGCGACGATGAGCTTCGGCCGCACCGCCAGCGCCCGTGCGATCGCGATGCGCTGGCGCTGGCCGCCGGAGAACTCGTGCGGGTAGCGGTCCTTGGCCGTCGCGGGCAGGCCCACCTGCTCGAGGAGCGCGTCGATGCGCCGCGAGCGTTCGCCCTCGGTCCCGCCCCGGTCGAGCGCACGCATGCCCTCGGCGAGGATGTCCGCGACGCGCATCCGCGGATTGAGCGAGGCGAACGGGTCCTGGAAGACGATCTGCACGCGCCGGCGCATCGCGCCGAGCTTGCGCGCGGGTTTCGCGGCGATGTCCTCGCCGTCGAGGAGCACCTCGCCCGCGCTCGGGTCGACGAGCCGCACGATGCACCGCGCCACGGTGGACTTCCCCGAGCCGGACTCGCCGACGATGCCGAGCGTCTGCCCGCGGCGGATCTCGAGGTTGACGTCCTCGGCGGCGCGCACGGCCGCGCGCCGGCGGAAGAACCCCGAGGCGCCGTAGGTCTTGGCCAGCCCGCGCGTGGCGAGGATCACCCGCGCGGACGCATCCACGGGGCGGCCGTGTGGCGTCATGCTGGGCACCGAGCCGATGAGCATCTTCGTGTAGGGGTGGCGCGGCCGCCGCAGGACCTCGTCCTTCGGGCCCATCTCGACGAGCTTGCCCCGGCGCAGGACGGCGACCCGGTCGGCGATCTCCGAGACGACGCCGAAGTCGTGGGTGATGAAGAGCACACCGGTGCCGTGCTTCGCCTGCAGCTCGCGCACCAGCTTCAGGATCTGCGCCTGGGTGGTGACGTCGAGCGCGGTGGTCGGCTCGTCGGCGATGAGCAGCGCCGGCTCGAGCACGAGCGCCATCGCGATCATGATCCGCTGCCGCTGCCCCCCGGAGAGCTGGTGCGGATACGAGGCGACGACGCGGTCCGGATCGGGCAGGTGCACTTCGCGCACGATGTCGAGGATCTTCGCGCGGCGCTCGGCGGGCGCGAGGGGCGTGTGCGTGCGCAGCACCTCGTCGATCTGGTCGCCGCAGCGCATGACCGGGTTGAGCGCCGTCATCGGCTCCTGGAAGATCATCGACATGCGCGCTGCGCGCAGCGCACGCAGCCGCTCCGCGGACGCGCGCACGATGTCCTCGCCCTCGAGCGCGATCGTGCCCGCGGTCACCGCGAGCGCCCTGGGCAGGAGCCCCATCGTGGCGTGCGCGATCACCGATTTCCCCGATCCCGATTCGCCGACGAGGCACACGATCTCGCCGCGGCGGACCGCGAAGCTCACGCCCGAGACGGCGAACGGCCGGTCGCCGCCCGTGGGGAGCGCGATCGCGAGGTCGGTGACCTGGAGGACGGGCTCACTCATCGACGTCGGGAACCGCAGCAACGCGAAGGCCGCAAAGGAACGCGGAAGAGGGCTTTCTCTCGCGCGCCGGGCGCCCGACCGGTTGCCGGCGTCGTGGCGCCGGTCCCGAAACCTTCCGGCGGTGAACCCGGCCCACGCCGCCGGTGCGGGCCGGGACAGCCTGAGCGCCCCCACCGCAACCGGCGCCCTTCGGCAACCTTCGCGGCCCTCGCGCTACTGCGGTTCCCCCCGTTCACAGCCGCTTCGCCATCCGCGGATCGAGCGTGTCGCGCAGCCCGTCGCCCAGGATGTTCACGGCGAGCACGGTGAGCGCGAGGAAGATGCCGGGGAAGAACACGTTGTGCGGGTAGTCGTTGAACTGCACCCGCCCCTCGGCCATGATGTTGCCCCACGTGGGGATGTCGGTCGGCAGCCCGACGCCGAGGAACGACAGGATCGCCTCGATGACGATGGCCGAGGCCGCGATGTAGGTGCCCTGCACGACGAGCGGCGCCACGGTGTTCGGCAGGATGTGGCCGAACATGATCTTCGCCGTCGGTGTGCCGAGCGAGACCGCGGCCTCGACGTAGGGCTCCTCGCGGATCGAGAGCACCAGCGAGCGCACCAGCCGCGTCACCCGCGGGATCTCCGGGATCGCGATCGCCACCACGACGGTGAGCAGGCTCGCCTTCCACAGCGCGACCAGCGCGATCGCGATCAGGATCCCGGGGATCGCCATCACGCCGTCCATGAGCCGCATCAGCGGCCCGTCGAGCCAGCGGATGTAGCCGGCGGCGAGCCCGGCCACGATGCCGAGCGCGAGCGCGACGACCGCCACCGCCACGCCCACGACCAGCGACACGCGCGTGCCGTAGAGGACCCGGCTGTAGATGTCGCGCCCGAAGCTGTCGGTGCCCATCCAGAAGGTGCGCGTCGCCGTGTTGCCCTCGATGTCGGTGAACTCCGACGCGGTGCCCGGCAGGAGGTCGCGGATGCCGGGGTCGAAGTAGGACGGGTCCACGGTGCCGAGCACCGGCGCGGCGAGCGCGATCGCCACCAGGATGGCGAGCACGGTGCCGCCGGCGCGCACCGTCCAGCTCCGGCGCACCCGCGCCCACACGGGTTCCCGCGGCGGCGGCGCGCCGGCTTCCGCGGCCTCGCTCTCGAGGAGCGACTCGCGGACGGCTTCGCGCTCGAGGTCGGGGTCGTCCTGCATCAGTAGCGGATCCGCGGGTCGAAGAAGAGGTAGGAGAGGTCCACGAGCAGGTTGACGAGCACGTACGCGAACGAGAAGAAGAGGATCACGCCCTGGATCGTCGGGAAGTCGCGCGCGAGCACCGCGTCGACGGTGAGCCGCCCGAGCCCCGGAATGGCGAACACGCTCTCGGTCACGACGACGCCGCCGATGAGCAGCGCGACGCCGATGCCGATGACGGTGGCGATCGGCACCGCGGCGTTGGCGAGCGCGTGCGCCATGAGCACCCGTGCCTCCCTCAGGCCCTTCGCCCGGGCCGTGCGAATGTAGTCCTCGCCGAGGGACTCCAGCACCGCCGCGCGGGTGACGCGCGCGATGAGCGCGATGTAGATCACCGAGAGCGCGAGCGCGGGCAGGATCAGGTGGCGGATGAAGGGCACGAAGCCCTCGGCGAGGCGGCGGTAGCCGGCGACCGGGAGCCAGCCGAGCTTCACCGAGACCACGTAGATGAGGATGTAGCCGAGCACGAACACGGGGATCGAGAAACCGAGCACCGCGAACGCGGAGAGCGCGCGGTCGAGCCAGCCGCCCTGGCGCCACGCGGCGACGACGCCGAGCGGGATCGACACGACGACCGCGATCGCGAGCGTCACGGCGGCGAGCGCGAACGTGGGCTCGAGGCGCTGCGCGATGAGCTCGGTGACCTGCATCTTGAAATAGAACGATTCGCCGAGGTTGCCCTGCAGGAGGTTCCAGAACCAGATGCCGAACTGCACGAGGAGCGGCTTGTCGAGCCCGAGGCCGGCGCGGATCGCCGCGATCTGCTCCGGGTTCGCCGCGTCGCCGGCGATGATCGCCGCCGGGTCGCCGGGGGTGAGGCGAAGGAGGAGGAAGACGAGGACGGCGACGATGAACAATACGGGGATCGTCGCGAGCATGCGGCGGGCGAGGAAGCCGAGCATCAGGCGCCGATCGGCTGACTTGGGGGAGCAAC
>JAOAEA010000002.1 GCA_026417035.1 Burkholderiales bacterium | reverse complement strand
GTGTGAGACTGCGGGGTGGAGGTCGAGCGCCCGGTGCGCCTGTCAGCGATGCAGGAAGATGGTGACGGCGGCGATCGTGACGTGCGTCAGGCCGAGCGCGACGAGCGCCACGCCCCACCACGGCAGGTCGAATACGCCGCTGAAAAGAAACGGGGTTTGGAAGAGTTCCGAGGCCATGCAGGTCTTTCTTGTCGGTTGGACGGTCTGGCGGGCGGGGACCCCTCCGGCCCCTTTCCGCCACTCGGCATTCTACGCGATCGCCCCTCCCGGCGTGCGGTCTTTGTCCCCCCCAGCGCCCGGCGGCGCCCGGTCCCCGCCCAAGATCCTGATCTCGCGCTGGGGGAAGGGGATCTCGATCCCCTCGCGCCGGAACACGGCGAGGATCTGCCGGCTGATGTCGGAGCGCACCCCGCCGATGCCGCGCTCGGGATCGCCGATCCAGAACCCGATCTCCAGGTTGACGCCGCTCTCGCCGAGGCCGGTGACGAGCGCCCCCGGCGGCGGCTCGGCCAGCACGCGCGGCTGGGCGCGGGCGATCTCCTCGAGCAGGCGCAGCGCCTTCTCGACGTCCGCCGAGTAGGCCACCTGCACCTGCACGGCGGCGCGCAGGTCGCGGCTGGTGAACGAATGGTTGACCACGGTCGACGTGATCAGCGTCTCGTTGGGGATGATCGCCTCGCGGCCGTCGAGGCCGCGCAGGACGGTGAAGCGCGTGCTCATGCTCTTCACTTCGCCGGTGAAGTTGTCGGCGGTGACGAGGTCGCCCAGCCGGATCGAGCGGTCGAGCAGCACGATGAAGCCGCTCACGTAATTCGCGGCGATCTTCTGCAGGCCGAAACCGAGGCCGACGCCGATCGCGCCGCCGAACACCGAGAGGACGGTGAGGTCGATGCCGACCGCCGGCAGGGCGATGAGGATGGCGACGAGGACGAGCAGCGACTGGAGGAAGCGGGCGAGCGCGATCCGCGCGCTGACGTTGAGCCGGTCGGCACGCATGAGCTTGCGTTCCAGCACGCTGCCGAGCCAGAGGGCGGCGAGGACCGTCAGCGCGACCCAGAACCCCCCCTGCAGGACCGTCCACAGCGAGATGCGCGCCCTGCCGAGCGGCAGCGCCACGTCGTCGAGGAAGCCGACGACGAGCGGCAGGATGCCCGTGAGGTGCAGCGCGAACGCGGCCCACACGGTCGCCGCGATCCAGCGCTCGAAGGTCGCGAGCACGGTACTCGCGCCGAAGACGTGCCGCAGCACGTAGACCGCGAGCCGGATGATCGCGAGCGCGCCGAGAAGGGGTATCGCGACGCTGAGGAGGCTCACGTGGAGGTGGAGGGCGCGGAACGCCGCGCGCGCCATCACGAGGAGCGCGACCGCCGTCAGCGGGAAGACGAGTCGCTTCACCCCGCCGACACCGAGCTTCACGGCGCGGTACTCGGCCGACACCTCGCGCCGCGCCGCCAGCCGGTCGAGCAGCACCGCGATGCCGACCGCGACCGCGATCGCGGCGAGCTGCCAGAGGTCCTGCGGATCGGTGAGCTCGCGCCACGCGCTGCGCAGCAGCGCCGCGAACTCCGGGCCCGCCGTCGCGGCGTTCACCCCTCGCTTCCTCCGCCCGCCGGCGCCGCGGCGCGCCGCTCGAGCACCGCGGCGAAGAAGCCGTCGGTGCCGTGGATCTCGGGATCGAGCCGCAGGAAGGGGTCGGCCCCCCCGGGCCGCGGCAGCGCGATCCGCGCCTCGCGCAACGCGTCGCCGGCGTCGCGCAGGGCATACTCCGGGTGCGCGGCGAGGAACGCGGCGACGACGTCCTCGTTCTCCTCGCGAAGCAGGCTGCAGGTCGCGTAGACGAGCCGGCCGCCGGGCTTCACCAGCGCCGCTGCGGCGGCGAGGATCGACGCCTGCTCGCGCGCCATGCGCTCGACGTCCGCCGGCTTCTGCCGCCACTTGAGGTCGGGGTTGCGGCGCAGTGTCCCGAGCCCGCTGCAGGGTGCGTCGACGAGTACCCGGTCGATCTTGCCGGCGAGCCGCTTCACCCGCGGATCCCGCTCGCTCGCGATCCGCTGCGGGTGGACGTTGGACAGGCCCGAACGCGCGAGCCGCGGCTTCAACTCGGCGAGCCGGCGGTCGGACACGTCGAACGCGTAGACCCGCCCGGTCGAGCGCATCAGCGCCCCGAGGGCGAGCGCCTTGCCGCCCGCGCCGGCGCAGAAGTCCACCACCATCTCGCCGCGGCGCGGCGCGACGAGATAGGCGAGGAGCTGGCTGCCTTCGTCCTGGACTTCCACCGCGCCCTCGAGGAAGAGCGGGTGGCGCGCGAGCGCGGGCTTCGCCGCGAGCCGCACGCCGACGGGGGAATACGGTGTCGCAGCGGCCGCGATCCCTTCCGCCGCGAGCCGCGCCAGCACCGTGTCGCGGTCCGACTTCTGGAGGTTGACGCGCAGGTCGAGGGGCGCCGGCCGGTTGAGCGCGTCGGCGAGCCGCGCCAGGCGCTCCCGGCCGAGCGCCGGCTCGAGGCGCGCGACGATCCAGTCGGGAAGATCGCACGCGACTGCGAAGTCGAGCTCGCCGCGCGCGGCCGCCTTCATCCCGGCGAGCGCCGCGGCCTCGGCCGGCGCGACGAGCGGCGCGAGCTCACGGGCGCTGAAACCGCGCAGCCGCAGGAGCGCGGCGAGCACCATCCGGCGCGGATCCTCTACGCCGCAGACGCTGGCGAGCAGGCGCTTGCGGCGCAGGAGGGCGTAGACGGTCTCCGCGATGAACGCCCGGTCGTGCTGGCCGAGCTCCCGGTGCGAGCGGAAGAATGCGGAGAGAACGCGGTCGGCAGGACGGTCGAACCGCAGCACCTCGGTGGCCGCAGCGACCGTCGCGTCGAGCACGGCGCGGCCGGGACGCCAGGGGGCAACGCCCTCCGCCGCAGGCGCCGGGCGGGCGGGCCGGGCCGCGCGCGAGGCGCCGGTCCCGGCGCGGGCGGGCCGTGGGCGGCCGCGGGCGGCCTCCCCGGGCGTCGTCCTGGCCCGCCCTCGCGTGCGGCCCGCAGACGGCGCGCTCATGCCGCGGCGAACTCGAGTTGCGCGCCGCCGCCGGCCACGCGCACGACGCCGTTCTCGATGGCGAGCCGCCCCTCGAGGAACCAGCGCACCGCCCGCGGATAGATCACGTGCTCCTGGCGCAGCACCCGCGCGGCGAGCGTCTCGGCGTCGTCGCCCGCGAGCACCGGCACCGCCGCCTGCACGACGATCGGGCCGTGGTCGAGCTCGGGCGTCACGAAGTGGACCGTCGCGCCGTGGATCTTCACCCCCGCCGCGAGCGCGCGCTCGTGCGTGTGCAGCCCGGGAAAGGCCGGCAGCAACGAAGGATGGATGTTGAGGAGCCGCCCTTCGTAGCGCCGCACGAACGCGGCGCCCAGCACGCGCATGAAGCCGGCGAGCGCGACGAGCTGAGCCGAATGCCGGTCGATTGCCGCGCCGAGCGCGGCGTCGAACGCGTCGCGGGTCGCGAACGCCTTGTGGTCGACGACCTCGGTCGCGATGCCCCGCCCGCGGGCGTACTCGAGCCCCTGCGCGTCCGGCCGGTTGGCTACGACCGCGGCGATCCGCCCGGGGAGCGCGGCCTCGACGAGCGAGCGCATGTTGCTGCCGCGGCCCGAGATCAGGATGACGACGCTCTTCACGCCGCGATTCTACCGGGGCGGGCCGCCCGCTGCCCCGCCCTCACCACTCGCGCGTCACCGTGTAGCCGTCCTTCGCGAGGAGCCGCAGCAGCCCCTTGTCGCCGGGCAGGTGAGAGGCGCCGACGGCCACGAAGAGCCCGCCCTCGCGCAGCGGCAGGATGAGGCGATGATGCATGAGCAGCGTCCGGTTCGCGACGATGTGCTTCTCCAGCACCCGGTAATGCCGCGCGACGTGCGGATATCGCGCGCCGATCCGCTCGCCCGCCCGCGCGATCGCCGCGAGGTCGCGCCGCAGCCAGGCCTCCACGGTGGCTTGGGAGGTGGCACCGAGCGCGTCGCGGTCGATGACGGCGTGTCGCAGCAGCGCGACCTGCGTCTCTACCGGCACCGTGTCGAAGGCGGCGATCTGCTCGTCCGCCCACTCGAGCGGCACCACGGGAAGGCGCCGCGCGCGCGCCATCGCGAGGAGCTTCTGGTCGAGCGTCGCGGCATCCGGCGGCACGTCCACGCGCGACACCCGCACGAGCGCGGCCCAGGGCTTCATACGGTCCACCGCGGCAGCGGGCACCCCTTGAGCGACGAGCTGCGCCGCGATCCGCCCGAACGCCGGTTCCCCCACGAGCGTGGCGAGGCTCCCGCCCGCGGGGAGCGCCTCGGCGTCGGCGAGGCGCGGGTCGATGAGCGCGTCGAGCGCGAGCTCGGCTGCGAACGCCCGCGAGGCGCGGAACGCCTGCGCGACCGGGGGCGCGAGCTCGAGCACGCGCGGGTCGGCCACGTGCACCGTCCCGAACACGAAGCTCGGCGGCACGCCGGGCTTCGCCACGCGAAAGAGCAGTCCCGCGGAGAAGGGCTCGGCGGCGAGCGACGCGAGCGGCAGGCACGCAAGCCCCGCCGCGAGAAGGGCGCGCGCCCGACATGGCGGGTTCCACGCGGCGGCTCTGGGCATGGCCGAGACCCGTCCCGGGCTCAGCTCGGGGCCAGCCGGGCCGCGACCTCGACGAGCCGCCGCGCGATGCCGTTCACCGTGGCCTGCTGCTTCGCATCGGCGAGCGCGCCCGCCGCATCGAACGCCTCGTGCGCCCGCGGGAGCGCGAACTGCTCGGGGATGACGAGCACGTTCAGGGCCTGCAGGATCTGCCGCAGATGAACGAGGCCGCGCATCCCGCCGAGCGCCCCCGGCGAAGCGGCCATCAGGGCGGCGACCTTGCCCTGGTAGGGCACGAGCCCGTTCTCCCCGCCCGTCGGCCGCGAGAGCCAGTCGATCGTGTTCTTCAGGAGCGCCGGCACCGACGCGTTGTTCTCGGGCGAGACCACGAGGAGCGCCGGGTGCGCGCGGAAGATCTCGCGCAGCTCGCGCGCGGCGCGCGGCACGCCCTCGCGCGCCTCGAGGTCGCCCTCGTAGATCGGCATCGGGTAGTCGGCGAGGTCGAGGAGCGTCGGCTCGCCGCCCGCCTCGCGCAGCGCGTCCACCGCGACGCGCGCGAGCTTCTTGTTGAGCGAACCGGTGCGGGCGCTCCCCGCGAAAACGAGGACCTTCGTTGCGCGCGCCATGAGTCGGGGGTGTGTGTTCGCGGCTTCGAGCCGGAAAGCCTAGCGGAAACGCCGCGGGCGGTGTCGTCCGGACGGGCTCAGGGAAGATCGAAGACGAGGACCTCGGCACCCGCGCCGTTCGCGAGCGTGACCGTCGCCACGTCCGTGAGCTTCGCGGCGTCCCCGGCCGCGAGCTTCGTGCCGTTCGCCTCGACCGTGCCGCGCGCGACGTGCACGTAAGCGCGGCGCCCCGGCGCGAGGTCGAGCGAGACGCGCGCGTCGCCGTCGAGCAGGGTCGCGTAGACCCGCGCGTCCTGGTGGATCGTCACCGACCCGGCGCTGCCGTCGGGCGAAGCGATGAGCCGCAGCGCCCCGCGCTTCGCGTCGGCGTCGAACACCTTCTCCTCGTAGGAGGGCGTGATCCCGCGCACGTCGGGCTCGATCCAGATCTGCAGGAAATGGACCGGCTCGCTCGCCGAGGGGTTGTACTCGCTGTGCTGCACGCCCCTGCCGGCGCTCATCCGCTGGACGTTGCCGGGGCGGATGGTCGAACCGTTGCCCATGGAGTCCTTGTGCTCGAGCGCCCCTTCGAGGACGTAGCTGATGATCTCCATGTCCCGGTGGCCATGCGTCCCGAAGCCCGTGCCGGGGGCGACGCGATCCTCGTTGATGACCCGCAGGGCGCCGAAGCCCATGTGTTGCGGGTCGTAGTAGTCGGCGAAGGAAAAGCTGTGGAAGGACTTGAGCCAGCCGTGGTCGGCGAACCCGCGCTCGGCGGACCTGCGGATCTCGATCATGAGCGGCGTCTCCCGGAAGGTGGTAATCGTGCGATCGGGTGAATGTGCCACGGCCGGGCCCGGCGCGCATCCTTTGCGGGCCGGGCACGCTGGCCGGCGCGGGTCCGGCGCGAAGACGGCCGAGGGCAGGCGGCCCGCGCGAAGCCCGGCGCTCAGTCAGCGGCACCGGAGGAGCCGGTCCGGTAGAACTGGAAGCGGTTCTTGCCCGCTTCCTTCACGCGGTACATCGCCACGTCCGCCTGCCGCAGCAGCTCCTCGGCGGTCGTCCCGTCGCGCGGATAGAGGCTGATCCCGATCGATGCGCCGAGCTCGAACCGGTGCTCGGCGACGAGCACCGGCTCGGCCATCGCGCCGAGGATCTTCTCGGCCACGGTGGCCGCATCGGCGGCGCTGCGCTGCTCGGAGAGCACGATCACGAACTCGTCGCCCCCCATGCGCGCCACGGTGTCCGTCTCGCGCACGCAGCGCCGCAGGCGCGCCGCGACGGCGACCAGCACGCGGTCGCCCATGCGGTGGCCGAAGCGGTCGTTCACGTTCTTGAAGCCGTCGAGGTCGACGAGCATCACCGCCGCGGCAGCCTGCTTGCGCCGCGCCTGCACGATCGCCTGCTGCAGCCGGTCCTCGAGCAGCCGCCGGTTCGGCAGCCCCGTGAGCGCGTCGTGGTTCGCGAGGTGACGGATGCGCTCCTCGGCGGCCTTGCGCTCCGAGATGTCGCTGTACACCCAGATGATGCCCCCCGCAAGGCTCCCGGGGCGGATCGCCTGCCCGCGAACCTCGCACCAGAAGATCTCGCCGTCCCTGCGCGCAACCCGCAGCTCGCGCTCGAACACCTGGCCGCTGCGCAGGCGGCGCGCCGCCGCGATCATCGTCCGCTCGAAGTCGGCCGGGTCGGCGAACCACACCGACGTGAGCTGCCCGGGCAGATCCTCCGGGCGGTAGCCGAGCATCGACGCGAACATGCGGTTGCACTTGCGCACGATGCCGTCCTGCTCGAACACGATGCCCTCGGAGGCCGCCTCGAACATGAGCTCCTGCTCGGCGAGCGCCGCGGCGAGCTCGGCCTCGCGGCGCAGCCGGTCGCCGATGTCGGTCGCCGTCCCGCTCGCGCCGCACACGCGCCCGGCGTCGTCGCGCACCGGCGTCGCGTTGAGCGAAACACTCACGCGCGCCCCCAGGCCGTCGAGGAACGCGGTCTCGAACCGCGCCACCATCTCGCCGCCCAGCACGCGCCCCAGCATCGCCTCCGTGCGCGCGCGCTCGTCCTCGGGCTGCATGCCCGTGACCGCGCGGCCGAGGAGCGCGTCGGGCTCGAGCCCGAAGAGCTGGCGCGCCGCCCGCGGCGACACGTAGCGCCAGCGCGCGTCCGCATCGATCTCCCAGATGAGCTCGTTCGAGGTCTCGACCAGCCGCCGGAAGTGGGCCTCGCTCGCGCGCAGCCGCGCCTCCATGCGCTTGCGCTCCGAGACGTCGTGGAGCGAGCCGACGAAGCGCGTGGCCCGCCCACCCGGCCCGGGCTGCGCCCGGCCGACGCCGCGCACCCACACGTATTCCCCGTCCGCGCGCCGCAGGCGGAACTCCTCGTCGAAGGGCGCGAACGCCGACACAGCGCGCGCCTCGGCGGCGAGCACGCGCTCCCTGTCCTCGGGGTGCAAGCGGTCGGCGAAGGAGAAGACCGCCCGGAAGTCCGCGTCGGCCGGATAGCCGAGAATCTCCTTGAAGCGTGGTGAGAAGTGCGTGCGGCCGCGCACGATGTCCCAGTCCCACACGCCGCTCTGCGATGCGGCGATCGCGAGCTCGAGCCGCTCTTCGCTGTCGCGGACCGCGCGCTCCGCGCGCCGGCGCGCGGTGACGTCAGCGAGGACGCACACGACGCCCGCGTCCGGACGCGCAGGGTCGATCGCGCCCGCCGAGAGATCGCACCAGAGGCCGTCGCCGTCGGCGCGGCGCAACGCGACCTCCGCGCGCACGCTCCCGCTGGCGGCGAGCCCCGCCCAGAGCGCGCGCCAGGCCGGCGGGTCGGCAGCGAGCGAGGCGAGCGGCGAACCCGCGAGATCATCGGGCTCCCGGCCGAGCATGGCGGCGAGCCGCCGGTTCGACTGCACGATGCGGCCGTCCTTCACGAGCGCGATGCCCGCGCCCGCGGCGTCGAGGAGCGCGCGCTGCTCGGCGGCGAGCCGTGCCGCGAGCGCCCGCTGCCGCAGGCTGGCGAGCAGCGTGCGGTGGTAGCCGACGTACACGAACACGAGGGTCGCGCCGAGCACCAGGGTGAGCACCCCCATCACCGGGAAGAGCGGCGCCCGCACCGAAAGGAAGTGCGCGGCCGGGATCAGGAGGAGCGGCGCGACGAACGCCCCGAAAGCGAGGGGCGAGGCCCCGAACACGCCGACCGCGCCGATCGCCATGCCGCCGACGACGAACACCTCGACGAGGTGCGGAAGCAAGGACGAGCCGCTTGGAAGCAGCGCCACGACGCCCC
Organism: Burkholderiales bacterium; assembly: GCA_026417035.1. Classification (GTDB taxonomy): domain Bacteria; phylum Pseudomonadota; class Gammaproteobacteria; order Burkholderiales; family SG8-39; genus JAOAEA01. The sequence continues at coordinate 119,157 of JAOAEA010000002.1, read as the reverse complement.
AGAGCGCGCCGCGCGCGAGCGCTCCGGCAGCGAATGCGCGCTCGTAGCGCCGCGGCGCGACGGCCGTCGCGACCTTGCGCGCGTAGCGCCGGCTGAGGACGAGCGCGCTCGCCGTCAGGAGGAGGCTCGCGAGGTACCACGCGAGCAGCGCAGCGCCGCCGGCGAAAGGCCAGAGGCCGACGACGGTCACGGTGGCCACGGCCACCGAAGCGACGATGCCGGTGGGAACCGTCCCAAAGAGGAGTGCGAGCCGCTCGCGATCGACTCCGTCGTCGCCGGGACCGCCGGCCGGGTCGAGGGCGCTGCGCAGGACGTTGGAGAGGATCACCGGGGTTCGCTCGCTCCCGCGATCCTACCTAGGCCCGCGCCGGTTGGCATCCGGCGCCGGGGTCGTCGATGCCGCCCTCGGCCGATGCGCCGAGGGACGCTTGCCGCTCGCCGCGATCGCGAGTCGCCCGTCGCGATGACGGCCCCACGACGGCCGCCGCGCGCCCGGCCGCGCGGCTAACCCGCTGCGCGCGCGCTTTCGGCCCGCTGCGCGGCGATCTCCCGGTGCACTTCGGCCATGTCGATCGCCTTCGCCTTGGTCACCACTTCCTCGAGCATGGCCGGCGGCAGCGCGCCCGCCTCGGCGTAGAGGACCACCTGCTCGCGGAAGACCATCAGCGTCGGGATGGACCGTATGCCGAACGCGGCCGCGAGCTCCTGCTCCTCCTCCGTGTTCACCTTGGCGAACACGACGTCGGCATGCTTGTCGGAAGCCGCCTCGAAGGTCGGCGCGAAGGCGCGGCATGGCGCGCACCACGGCGCCCAGAAGTCGACGATCACCATGGCGTTGCCGGTGACCACGGATTCGAAGTTGTCCTTGTTGAGCTCGACGGTCGCCACGGCGCTGCCTCCTCGGGTTGAATCCCCCAAGTATAAGCCTTTTCTGATAGATCTCCCCGCCGCGGCGCGACTGCGGCCAGCGCGGGGGGAGCTTTCCAGCAGCCCCCGAATCGGCGGCAAGCGAGGCGGGCCCCCTGGTCCAAGACCCTGTCAGCGCAGGCGCTCGAGGAACGCGGTCGTCGCGTCCCACAGGCCGTCGGGCCCCGAGAGCGTGTTGTGGTCGGTGCGCGGCACCACGACCCACGTCTTGGGCCCGCCCCACGCGTCGTAGAGCGCCCGGGAGCGCGCCTCGGGAACGATCGCGTCGTGCTCGGCGACGACCACGAGGAGCGGCATCGCGAGCGAAGGCGCGCGCGCGGCCGAGTCGAAGCGGTGGCGGAGCAGCAGTCCCACCGGCAGCCACGGATAGTGGGTCCGGCCCATCGCGACCAGGCTGTCGTAGGGCGAAACGAGGATCACGCCGGCGACCGGCCGGTGGGCGGCGAGATGCACGGCGATGCCGCTCCCGAGGCTGCGCCCGAACGCGACGATGCGCCGCGGATCCACGCCGGGAAGCTTGGCGACCGCGTCGTAGATCTCGAGCGCGTCGGCCGACAGCGCCCCTTCCCCGGGCGCTCCCTCGCTCTTGCCGTAGCCCCGGTAGTTGACGGCGACCACGGTCCAGTCGCGCGGCCAGCGGGCGTCGGCGAGCGTCCAGGAGACCTCCTCCGCGTTGCCGCCGAAGTAGATGAGCGCGGGCGCCGGCGTGCGCTCGGCGTGACGCACCCATCCGGCGAGCCGCGTGCCGTCGGCGGCGGTGAGCTCGAGCGGCTCGGTGCGCGGCGGCAGGCGCGGCACGCCCGCGACGGGTTGCGGGAAGAAGATGAGCCGCTCCTGGAAGAAATACGCCGCGGCGGGCACACCCACCACGAGCGCGAGGACGACGGCGAGCCATTCCATGACGGGGCGTCCGTGGGCGGGTGGGATCGGGTTCGTTTGCTGCATCCTCGCGGCTCGCTCCCGGCGGAGCCCGGGGCACCACGCGGCCGCGCGCCGGCGCGCGGCGCGACGAGCGTCCGGCCGCCGTGGCGACCGCGGCGTCGCGCGGGCATTATACGAACCGACCGTGCCGCAACCGCCCGCCCGCTACCGGGGACGCTTCGCCCCCTCGCCCACCGGTCCGCTCCACTTCGGCTCGCTCGTGGCCGCGGCGGCGAGCTACGTGGACGCGCGCGCGGCCGGCGGCGAGTGGCTCGTGCGGATGGAGGACCTCGACCGCCCGCGCGAGCAGCCGGGCGCGGCGCGGTCGATCCTCGCGGCCCTCGCCGCGCTCGGCCTCGAGCCGGACGGCGAGGTTCTCTTCCAGAGCCGCCGCGAGGGCGCGTATCGTCAGGCGCTGGCGCGGCTCGCGGCCGCCGGCGCGACCTACCCCTGCGGCTGCACCCGCAAGGAGCTCGCCGACTCCGCGCTCGCCGCGCCCGATGGCAGCCTCGTGTATCCCGGCACCTGTCGCGACGGGCTCGCACCGGGCAAGCTCGCGCGCGCGGTGCGCGTGCGCGTCGGCGACGCGGTCGTGGCCTTCGACGACGCCGTGCAGGGCCGCATCGTCTCCGACCTCGCGCGCGACGTCGGCGATTTCGTGGTCCTGCGCGCCGACGGGCTCTTCGCCTACCAGCTCGCGGTCGTGGTGGACGACGCCGAGCAGGGCATCACCGACGTCGTCCGCGGCGCGGATCTCCTCGACTCGACGCCGCGGCAGATCTTCCTGCAACGGCTGCTCGGCCTTCCCACGCCGCGCTACGCCCACGTGCCCGTGGCGCTGAACGCGCGGGGCGAGAAGCTCTCGAAGCAGACGCTCGCCGCGCCGGTGGACCTCACCCGCCCGGCGACTGCGCTCGTCGCCGCGCTCGCCTTTCTCGGGCAAGGGCCGCCGGCCGGGCTCGCGCGCGCCGAGCCGCGGACGGTGCTCGACTGGGCGGTCGCGCACTGGTCCCGCGCCGCGATCCCGCACGCGCGCGCGCTCGCCGCGCCGGAACTCTAGGCGCCCGAGCGGCGCAGGAACGCCGGCAACGGCATCACGGTCGCGAGCGACGCCACCACCATCGCGAGCGCCGCGAAGTCCGTCCAGTGCGGACGCTCGCCCAGGAGGAGCATGCCGCTGAACACGCCCACGACGGGAATCATCAGCGTGGAGAGCGTCGCGACGCCCATCGGCGCGGCGAGCGCGATCCTGATCCACGCCCACTGCGCGAACACGAACGCGACCGCGAGGTTGTAGACGACGCCGAGCGCGGGCCAGAACGCGAGCTCCCAGAAACGGAACGTGCCCTGCTCGAGGAAGAGCGCCCCCGCGAGGATCGGCACGCCGCCGATCAGCATCTGCCACGCCGTCAGCGAGGAGGCCGGCAGCGCGAGCTGCCAGCGTTTCATGAGCGCGGTGCCGATCGCCCAGGAAATCGCCGCGCCCACCATCAGCGCCGCGCCGAGGGGCGAGCGTCCGAGCGCGCCGATCTCGCCGGCGAAGAGCAGCGCCATGCCCGCCATGCCGAGGGCCACGCCGAGCGCGCGGCGCGCGGTGAACGGCTCGCCGAGGAACGCCGTTCCGAGCACCACGCCCCACACGGGCATCGTGTAGCCGAGGATCGCGGCGCGGCCCGACTCGAGCAGCGGGATGCCGTAGATCGCGAGCACGTTCCAGCCGGTCATGTTGAAAAGGGCGAGCACGACGAGCCGGCCCCACGCGCCCGGGGGCACCGCGATCGGCAGGCGATGGGCACGCGCGATCAGGAAGACGCCCGCGGCGCCGACGAAGAGGCACAGCGTGCGGAAGTGGAGCGGCGCCATCGCCGTCAGCACCACCTTCATCACCGGCCAGTTCACGCCCCACGCGAGCGTGAGCGCGACGAGCAGCCAGACCGCCTCGCGCGGGAAGGTGTGCGCGGCGCCGCTATCGCTCACCGGGCGAGCCCGGGGAGCGCGCCACGCAGCGCCGCCGCGACCTCCTCCGGATAGAGCATCGCGAAGCGCTCCTCGAGGAGCAGGTGCAGATACGCGACGTCGGAGACGTGCAGCCGCGGGTTGAGATAGAAGCGCGGCAGGAGTCTCGCGGTGAGCCAGTGCCGCCCGCTGGTGTCGCCGAAGGGCGCGGGCATCAGGCAGAGGTTGAAGCTCCACAGCCCGCGCGCGGCCAGGGCGGCGAGGACCTCCGCGAGCGAGTGCGCGAAGTCGGCGACGTCGTCATCGGAGAGGTCGAGCACGGTGGCCCGCTCGCGGAACACCGCGGCGAGGTCGCCGAGGAGCCCGGTCGGCGTGAACGGCGCGAGCCATGCGATCGCGCCGCGCTCGCCGATCCAGCGCTCGCCGCGCGCGCGCTCCGCGGCGAGCAGCTCGGCCGGGAAGGCACGCCCGGTGCGGCTGCCGAAGCGCGCCGCGGCCTCGAGCGAGCGCGCGAGCGCGTTGCCGGGGTTGCGCGTCACCACGACCTGCAGGTGCGGGTGCACCTGGCTCGCGCCCGCCGGCGGCATGTAGTTCCAGGTCACGATGCCGAAGCCCTCGCCGTCGGCGAGCTCGCGACGCGCGACGCCGATGAAGTCGCGCGCCGCAGCGAGCCCGTCGATGACGAGCTGCGGGGGCACCGCGTCCATCGGCACGAAGTGCTCGCGCCCGAGCACCGCGATCGCGGAGATGTCGTCGTAGGGGAAGAGGTTGGGCACCACGAGCGCGTCGCCGCGCGCGAGCCGGCCGCCGGGCAGGAGCGCCTCGGGAAAGCGCGGCGTGACCGTCGCGATGCGCTCCGGGCAGAACGGGCAGTGGCCGCGCGAGGCCGCGACGATGTCCGCGATCTCCGTCGGCGGCGGCGCGCTGAGCGAGAAATGGCAGATGCGCGCCGACTCGCCGGTGAGCGGATCGTAGCGGACCTCGCTCTCGATCTCGACGAGCTCGAACCCCTTGCGCGGGTCGTGGAGGCGCGCGGACTTCTTCTCGACCCTGAACTGGATCATGTGCGACCGCGGCGTCAGACCACGAGCGGCTCGAGCGCCGCGCGCAGCGGCGCGGGCAGCGGCGCGGGCCGGCTCGTCGCGCGATCGACGTAGACGTGCACGAAGTGCCCCTGGGCCGCCGCCTGCGGGTCGTCCTCGCGGAAGAGGCCGACTTCGTAGCGCACGCTCGACGTGCCGAGCTTCGCCACGCGCAGCCCGGCGTGGACCGTCTCGGGGAAGGTGATCGGGCTGAAGTAGTTGCACTTCGTCTCGACGACGAGGCCGATGACGGGGCTCGCGACGATGTCGAGCGCGCCCTGCTCGATGAGGTACTGGTTCACCACGGTGTCGAAGTACGAGTAGTAGACGACGTTGTTCACGTGCTGGTAGGCATCGTTGTCCATCCAGCGCGTCGTGATGAGCCGGAAGTGGCGGTAGCGGTCGCGGGTGTCGGGGACGGGCTTGGTCATGGCGCTCGAGCGGTGCGGTCGAGCCGCGATTCTAGCCGTTGCCCGCGGCTGGTCCGCCGGACGGCCGACCGGGGCCGTCGCCGCGTTCGCTTACCCCCGCACCACCATCGCGACGCCGATCACCGCGATGGCCATGCCGGCGAGCGCCGCCGCCGAGAGCGTCTCGCCGAAGACGAGATACGCGATCAGCGCGGTCACCGGCGGCACGAGGTAGAAGAGGCTCGCCACCTTGGTGGCCGCACCGCGGCGGATGAGGAGCATGAGGAGCGAAATGGCGCCGATGGAGAGCACCACCACCAGCCACGCGAGCGCGAAGAGGAACTCCCCGGTCCAGCGGACCTCGGCGCCCTCGAGGAATACGGCGAACGGTGCCATGACGGCGAGCGCGGCGACGAACTGGATCACGCTGCCCGTGCGCAGGTCGAAGGGGCCGCAGAAGCGCTTCTGGTAGAGCGTCCCGAGTGTGATCGACGCGAGCGCGAGCACCGACATCCCGACGCTCGCCCACGAGAGCCCCGCGAGCGACGTCTTGGCGCTCACGACCAGCGCCACGCCGGCGAGCCCCAGCACGAGGCCGGCCCATTGGCGGATGCCGAGGCGCTCGCCGACCATCGGCGCGGCGAGCACGGCGGTGAGCACCGGTTGCAGCCCGACGATGAGCGACGAGACGCCGGCGGACATGCCGAGGTGGATCGCTGCGAACACGCCGCCGAGGTAGCCGGCCTGCAGCAGCACGCCGACCACCGCGATGTGCGCGGCCTGGCGCGGTACTGGCCACGGGGCCCGCCCCGCGACCGCGATCGCGAGCATGAGGGCGATCACCAGCACGAAGCGCACCGCGAGGAAGGTCGCCGGCCCGGCGTAGGGCAGCCCGTACTTCGCGCCGATGAACCCCGTGGCCCAAAGGACCACGAAGAGCCCCGGCGCGGCCCTCGTCCAGTCGCGGCCCGCCCCGCCGCCGCTCACCCGGCAAACCCCATGGTGCGTGACAGCAAATCCGGGCCCGTGCGCCCTGGGGTGCCGACGCAAGCACGGTTCCCGCGCCTGCCCTTCGGCGTCCCGAACAGCTTGGGGTCTATGGCAATAAGTTGTTGTTTGCACTCCGCAAAGTCATCCTCTTCGCGCACGGATATTGCATCGCACAAAAAGCGCTTGACAGCGGGGGCACGGCTGATTAAATTTGCATTGTGCGTTGCACCATTCCCGACCCGAACTTCCGCAAGGAGACCGACATGTACGTGACCCCCGAGCAAATCGCCGCGGCCAACAAGGCCAACGTCGACGCGATCATCAACCTCGCCCAGTCGAACTTCGCCGCGTTCGAGAAACTCTCGGCGCTCAACTTCAACGCGACCAAAGCCGCGTTCGAGGACGCGCTCAACCACGCGAAGGCCCTCACCCAGGTGAAGGACATCCAGGAGCTCGTCAACCTCAACGTCGCGCTGGCGCAACCCTCCCTCGAGAAGGCGATCGCCTACTCGCGCTCGGTGTACGAGCTCGCGACCCAGAGCCAGGCCGAGATGACCCGGTTCGCCGAGGCGCAGGCCTCCGAGGTGAACAAGAACGTCGTCGGCATGCTCGACAAATTCGCGAAGAACGCGCCGGCCGGCTCCGACGTCGCCGTCGCCGCCGTGAAGTCGGCGCTCGCCGCCGCCAACTCGGCCTACGACAGCCTCTCGAAGGCCGCGAAGCAGGCCACCGAGATCGCCGAGGCGAACTTCAGCGCCGCGACCACGGCCGTGACCAAGGACCTCAAGGCCAGCAAGAAGGCGGCCTGAGTCCGCAAAGCGTTCGCCGGGGGGCCTCGCCCCCCGTTCCGGACCTGCCTGATCCCTCCTCCTCCAGGCAGTGAAAGGCCCCGCTTCGGCGGGGCCTTTCTTCTTTCTGCGCGCGGGCCGGGTCATGCGCCCGCCTCTCGCCGCGCCCATTCGATCCGCATCGCGTCGAGCCCGGCCACGAGGTCAGCCATCGCGTCCGGCACGGCCGCCGGCTCGCCGCGCACGCCGAGCTCGATGTGCCGCCGCCGGCCGTCCTCGCCGATCGACGGCAGGCTGAAGACCTTGATGCCGCGGTGCTTCGCCTCGGTCGCTTCCATGAGCGGCGTCAGCGTGCTCTCCGGCGCGCCGTAGACGAGCACGGACGCCTCCGCCTCGGGCCGCGTGTGGAAGAGGTGCGCATAGCGGTGGTCGAGCACCCACTCCACCATCGGCCAGGCCATGATCGGAAAGCCGGGGACGAAGTGATGGTCCGCGACGGAGAAGCCCGGGATGCGGTTGTAGGCATTGGGGATGATCGCGGCGCCGCGCGGGAACTCGCCCATCCTGAGGCGCAGGGGGGTCGTCTCGTCGCCGAAGCGCGCGCGGATCTCGGCTTCGGCCCCGGGGTGCAGCTCGAGTGGGACGCCGAGCGCCGCCGCGGCGCATTGGCGCGTGTGATCGTCGGGCGTCGCGCCGATGCCGCCGAAGCTGAACACGATGTCGCCGCAGGCGAAGGTCCGTGCGAGCGTCGCCGTGAGCCGCGCCGGGTCGTCGCCGAGGTACTCGCACCAGTCGAGCCGCAGCCCGCGCGCCGCGAGGAGCCCGATGAGCTTCGGAAAATGCTTGTCCTGCCGCTTGCCGCGCAGGATCTCGTCGCCGATCACGATCGCCCCGAAGCCGGTCGTCACGCCGCCCCTCCCTTCGCGCGCAGGGCCGCGAGCCGCGCCAGCCCGAACTGCGCGAACGCGAGCCCCCCGAGGACCGGCGCGAAGAGCCCGGCGACCGGCACCAGGCCCAGCGCCGCGGTGAGCGCGCCGAGCGCGTAGAGTGCGCCGCGGTCGCGCGCGAAGATCGCCCGCATCTCGGCCGCGCTCGCGTGCTCCGCCAGCGCGTCGTAGCGGAACACGCGGGTGTTGAGCAGCGTGAAGAGCGCGACGAAGAGGAACGGCCACAGCGGCGGGAAGACCCAGAGCGGCAGCGAAAAGACCGCCGCCGTGGCGAAGAGCAGGAACGCGGCCACGCCGTTCCAGAGGCTGCCAGCGAACGAGCCTCCGCGCCGGCGCGCGAGGCCGGGGAAATCGTGCTCCGCGACATGGCTCACCACGAAGGGCATCGAGAGAGCGCCGAGGATCACCCCCGTCGTCGCGATCACCAGCGCGAACCAGGCGACCGCGATGAGCACCCAGCCGACGACGCCGGTGACCGCCGCGGCCGGGATCCACGCGGGGAGGCTCCCGGAGCCAGCCCATTGGGCGAGCCGCGCGACGAGCGCCGGCCCGGCGAACACGGCGACGAGCGTCCACAGGGCCGCCGACACGAGGAGCGGCCAGACCATCAGCCAGAGGATGCGCGGGGCAGCGAGGCTCGCAACCGCGCGGGCGAGCGCTTTCGGCACTTCGTTCATCGGCGCCGCTACCGCTGCAGCCTCGCCCCAAGCTTCGCCAGCCGCTTCGACGACACCGGCACCGGCCCGCGCGAGCAAGGGGGCAGGCCCCCTCGCAACTCCCCCAGCCGCGAAGGCGTCGTCATCGCTGCAGGCTCGCCCAAAGCTTCGCCAGCCGCTTCGACGACACCGGCACCGGTGTCTTCAGCTCCTGTGCGAAGAGCTGCACCCGCAGCTCCTCGAGCAGCCAGCCGAACTGCTCGAGCTGCGCGTCGGGCGTGGCGCCGAGCTTGCGGGTGCGCGCCACCTCGCGCAGCCACTGCGTTTCGAGCGGCGCGAGCTCGGCCGCGAGCCGCGCGTCGCGCGCCGGATCGCCGCGCAGCTTCTCGAGCCGCGCGGCGGCGGCCCTGAGGTAACGCGGGAAGTGGGCGAGGCGCTCGTACGGCGTCGCCACCACGAAGTCCCTCGGCATGAGCCGCGCGAGCTGCGCCTCCACGTCACGCACGACCTCCGGGAAGGCCTTGGTCGCCTGGAGCTTCTTCGCGACGGCATCGCGCTCTGCGAGGATCGTCGCGACGAGCCTCGCGATCTCCTGCGCGATCAGCGCGAGGCGCGGCCGGCCTGCGTCGCGGCGTGCCTCGAACTCGGCCTTGGTCCGCGGCAGCGGCTCGGCGAGGAAAACCCGGTCGAAGGCCGCCGCGACGAGCTGGTCCTTGAGCGTGCCGCCGTCACCGCTCGCCGCGAAGGCGAGCGCCATCTGCGCGAGCCCCGGCAGGTTCTTCTCGAGGTACTTCACCTGGTCCTTGAGCTCGAGCATGAAGAGCCGCCGCAACCCGCCGCGGTGCTTCGCGCGCGCGGCCTCGGGCGAGTCGAACACCTCGAGCGCGACGCTCGTCCCTCGGTCCACGAGCGCCGGATAGCCGACGAGCGTCTGCGCGCCGCTGCGGATCTCCATGATCTCCTCGAGGTCGCCGAAGCTCCACGAGGTGAGGCCCGCGCGCGCCGCCTCGGCCCGGGCGAGCGCGCTGAACCGCTCGAGCGCCTCGCCGCCGAGCTCGGCGCGGATCTGCGCCAGGTTGCGTCCCATCGCGAGCTGGCGGCCGTGCTCGTCGAGGACGCGGAAGTTCATCGCCAGGTGCGCGGGCAGCGTCTCGGGGCGGAAGCCGTCGCGCGGCAGCTCCACGTTCCTCTCGGCGCGCGCGTACCGGGCGATCGCCTCGGCGAGCGGCGTATCCGAGGGCGGGACCGCGGCGACGAACGCGGCCGCGAACTCGGCGAGCGGACCGAGGCGATGGCGCACTTTCTGCGGGAGCGACTTCGCGAGGAGCTGCACCTTCTCCTTCAGGAGCCCCGGCACCAGCCACTCGCAGCGCGCCGCGCTCACCTGGTTGAGCGCGACGAGCGGGACGGTCAGGGTGACGCCGTCGCGCGGACCGCCGGGGTCGTGCAGGTACTCGAGGGCGAAGCTCCGCCCCGCCATCTCGAGGCACGGCGGGAACTGCGCCGTCGTGATGCCGGCCGCCTCGTGGCGCATGAGGTCGTCGCGCTCGAGGAACAACAGCTTCGGGTCCTTGCGCTCGGCTTCCTCGCGCCACGCCTCGAACGCCGCACCGTTCGTGACGCCCGCGGGGACGCGCGAGTCGTAGAACGCGTAGATCAGCTCCTCGTCCACCAGCACGTCCGGGCGGCGCGACTTGTGCTCGAGCGCCTCGATGTCGCGCACGAGGCGCCGGTTGTGGGCGAAGAACGGCGCGCGTGTCTCGTACTCGCCCGCCACCAAGGCCTGCCGGATGAAGATCTTCCGCGCCTCGACCGGGTCGATCGGCCCGTAGTGGACGCGGCGGTTCACGTACACGGGCAGGCCGTAGAGCGTGCCGCGCTCGAGCGCGACCACCTGCGCCGCGCGCTTCTCCCAATGCGGATCGGCCTGGCTGCGCCGGATGAGGTGCGCCCCGACCGACTCGAGCCACTCGGGCTCGATGCCCGCCACCGCGCGGGCGTACAGCCGCGTGGTCTCGGTGAGCTCCGCGGCGACGATCCAGCGCGGCGCCTTCCGCGCGAGTGCGGAGCCGGGATGCACCCAGAACCGGATGCCGCGCGCGCCGAGGTAGTTCGCTTCCTCCGTGCGCAGCCCGACGTTGCCGAGGAGCCCCGCGAGCAGCGCGCGATGCACCGCGGCGTAGCTCGCGGTGCGAGGCGCGTCGGCCGGCGGCGCGCCCTCGCGGGGCGGAGGCGCGAGCTCGCCCACCTTCCAGCCGAGCTCGCCGGCGAGCTCCTTCAGCTGCGAGTGGGTGTCGCGCCATTCGCGCAATCGCGTGAACGACAGGAAGCGCTCGCGCGCGAGGCGATGGAGCTTGCGGTTCGAGTTGTGCGCGGCCGCGTCCTCGTAGAAGCGCCAGAGCTTGAGGAACCCGAGGAAGTCGGACTTCTCGTCGGCGAACCGCTTCTGCGCCTCGTCGGCGGCCTGCGAGCGCTCGAGCGGGCGCTCGCGCGGATCCTGCACCGAGAGCGCCGCGGCGATGACCAGGACCTCGGGAAGCGCACCCTCGTCCCGCGCCGCGAGCACCATGCGCCCGATGCGCGGGTCGATGGGGAGCTTCGCGAGCATGCGGCCCACGCCGGTCAGCGCGCGCGCCTCATCCACCGCGCCGAGCTCCGCGAGCAGGGCATAGCCGTCGGCGATCGCCTTCGGCGCGGGCGGGTCGATGAAGGGGAAGGCCTCGACCGCCGGCAGGCCGAGCGCCTTCATCCGCAGGATCACCGCGGCGAGCGAGGCGCGCAGGATCTCCGGGTCGGTGTAGGCGGGGCGCTTCGCGAGATCGGCTTCGTCGTAGAGCCGGATGCACACCCCCGCGGCGACCCGCCCGCAGCGCCCGGCGCGCTGCTTCGCCGCAGCCTGCGAGATCGGTTCGACGCGCAGCTGCTCGACCTTGTTGCGGTAGCTGTAGCGCTTCACCCGCGCGAGCCCCGTGTCCACCACGTAGCGGATGCCGGGCACGGTGAGCGAGGTCTCCGCCACGTTGGTCGCGAGCACGACGCGCCGCCCCGCGTGCGGCTTGAACACCCGCTCCTGCTCCTCCGCGGAGAGCCGCGCGTAGAGCGGCAGGATCTCGACGCCGGGGGGATGGTGCTTGCGCAGCGCCTCGGCCGCCTCGCGGATCTCGCGCTCGCCGGGCAGGAACACGAGCACGTCGCCCGGCCCGTGCCGGTGCAGTTCGCCGATCGCGTCCGCGATCGCCTCGTTCACGTCGATCTCGCCGTCCTCGTTCGCCTGCGGCGGGCGGTAGCGCACCTCGACCGGATAGAGCCTTCCGGAGACCTCGATCACCGGGGCGCCCGCCCCGTCGCGTCCGGCGAAGTGGCGCGCGAAGCGCTCGGCGTCGATGGTCGCGGAGGTCACGATCACCTTGAGGTCGGGGCGCCGTGGCAGGAGCTCGCGCAGGTAGCCGAGCAGGAAGTCGATGTTGAGGCTGCGCTCGTGCGCCTCGTCGACGATGATGGTGTCGTACTGGCGCAGCTCGGGGTCGGCCTGCGTCTCCGCGAGCAGGATGCCGTCGGTCATCAGTTTCACGTAGGCCGACGGGCTGGTGCGGTCGGTGAAGCGCACCTTGTAGCCCACGGCGCGGCCGAGCTCCGTGCCTAGCTCGGCCGCGATCCGCGCCGCGACCGTGCGCGCGGCGATGCGCCGCGGCTGCGTGTGGCCGATCAGGCCGCCGATGCCGCGCCCCGCCGCGAGGGCGATCTTCGGGAGCTGCGTCGTCTTGCCCGACCCGGTCTCGCCGGCGACGATCACCACCGGGTGGCGCTCGATGGCGCGCGCGATCTCGTCGCGCCGCGCGCTGACGGGAAGCTCCTCGGGGAACGAAGGGCGCGGCGCGAGCGCCCGCCGCCGCTCGATTTCCTCGGGCGAGAAGCGGCTGCGGGTGGACTCGGAACGGGCGCGGCGCGGGCGCTCGGCGGCGCGCGGATCGACGGCTTGCGTCACCGCACCGACGTTATCACATCTTGCCGCCGCTCCCGGCGGGGCGCGAAACACCGGGAGTAGAATCGGCACCATCCGGAATCCGCGCAACGGAGGGAAGAACCATGCAGCCGAACCCGCGCCTCGTCGCCCTCGCCGTCCTCGCCGTCCTGCCGGCCCTCGCCGCGGCGCAGTCGAAGCCGCCGGTCGCGCAGTACTGGATGGACGTCGGCACGAACTCGATGAACATCCCGGGCATGGGCGGCGGCGGACTCGGCGGCGCGATCTTGGGCGCGATGGTCCCCGGGATGGGTGGCGGCCCGCAGAAGTCGCTCAATCTCTATCTCCATTCGCGCCAGCCGAAGCCCGCGTCGCCGGAAGCGACGCACGACATCCCGGCCGGGCTCGACATGGGGCCGACCCTGCCGCTCGTGCTCCCGCGGGTCGAGCGGGCCTCGCGCCCCGAGGAGCGCGACACGCCGGAGAAGCTCGAGAAGCCGCGCGCGCGCATCCTCTTCTACTGGGGGTGCGGCGAGGCGGTGCGTCCCGGGCAGCCGCGCGTCGCCGACACCGAGAAGATGTCGATGGTGGAATTCGCCAAGGTGTTCGCCGGGCGCACGCCGCCGGACCGCGGCTCGCCGTGGGGACCGGACCGGGCCGTCTGGCCGAACGAAAAGGATTCGCGGGCGGTGCCGGAGCGCGGGTCGCTCCTCGGCGACCACCTCGTGAAAGGCAACTACACGCCCGACATCCGGTTCCGGATCGGCGAGCGCCAGGACTTCCTCGCGCCGATGGCGGTGAGCGCCGCCGGCGAGCTCTCGCAGCCGGTCCAGCTCGACTGGCGCGAGGTGCCGAACGCGCTCGGCTACTTCCACTTCGCGATGGCGAACCGGCAGTCGACCGGCGAGATGATCCTCTGGTCCTCGAGCGAGGTGCCCGACAGCGGCTTCGGGCTGCTCGGCTACCTGCCGAACGACTTCGTGCGCCGGATGATCCAGGAGAAGGTGGTCCTGCCGCCCACCGCGACGCGTTGCGCCATCCCGAAGGGCATCTTCGAGGGGACCGAGGGCGCGATGCTGCAATCGATCGCCTACGGCGAGGAGTTGAACCTCGCGCATCCGCCGCGTCCGGCCGACCCGAAGGCGCCGTGGGAGCCCGTCTGGTTCGCGCGCGTCCGCGTGAAGTCGACCGGGATGACGATGCTCGGCATGGGCGCCGAGGCGAGCGCGGCCCGCGGCTCGTCGTCGCGGGCCGCGTCCCCGGGCACCCCGCCCGCTCCGGGCGGCGCGCCGGCGGGCCAGACGTCCGACAGCCCCGTGGACCAGGTAAAGGACGCCGTCGACAAGGTGCGCGGGCTGTTCCGCTGGTAGCGGGGTCCGCGCGCTCAGCCGAGCGCGCTGCGCGGCGCGAGCGGCCCGACGCGGCGCACGCCCTTCGCCGGCCCGAAGAACCACTCGTCCTCGACGCGTCCGCTCGCGCGGAGCACCCGCACCAGCGCGGGCCGCGCGGCGAGCGCGAGCGCCTGCGCGTGCTCGATCGCGAGCCGGCGGTCGGCGAAGAAGTCGGCCTCGCCGGCCACGCCCTGCCGGACGAGCCAGCCGGTGCCCACGGCGGGGCTGACGGTGAAGACGGGTTCGCTCATGGTCTCCTCGCGTTGCGGGCTGCCCGGGCGCGAGCCCTGCGACACCGCTGCCGGAATTCCGGCACGCGAGGCCCGCATCCGCGAGCACATCTTCACGCGCGGCGCGCGGGGTGCGCCGTGGAATAGTTCCGCGCTGCCGCGACCTTTCACACAGTTTTACGATCGCCACGCCGGCGCGAGTGCGGGATACGCCGCAGCGGCGCCGCGGCGAGCGCGCGGGCTGGCACGGCCTTCGCTCGGTGCCCGGGAGGAACGCCATCCACCGGGAGGTCGCCCCATGCAACAGCGCGAGACGTATCCGCCGTCACAGGGTTTCGTCCACCTCCAGCGCCGCCTCGCCCCGGGCGAGCGCGTGCCCGCCTGCCCGAGCCTCGTCGAGCAGCTGCTCGCCGCGGGCGCCGCGGCGGTGCCCCGCGAAGAGCCCGCGCCGGCGCCTGCGGCCGCGGCCGACGACGCGGGCGATTGGGACGATTGAGGCCGGCGGCCGGTCAGTCGCGCGTCGCGAGCAGCCGCTCGACGTAGCGCGCGACGAGGTCCACCTCGAGGTTCACGCGCGCGCCGGGCGCGAGGCGCTTGAGCGTCGTCACATCGAGGGTATGCGGGATCAGGTTGATCTCGAACTCGGCGCCTTCCACCCGGTTCACCGTGAGGCTCGTGCCCTGCACGGTGATCGAGCCCTTGCGGGCGATGTACTTCGCCAATTCCGCCGGCGCGCGGATCCTCAGCAGGTAGCTCTCGCCCGCGGGCTCGAAGCGGACCACCGTCCCGACGCCGTCGACGTGTCCCGTGACGAGATGGCCGCCGAGGCGGTCGGCGAGCGTCAGCGCCTTCTCCAGGTTCACTTCCCCCGGCGCGCCGAGGCCCACGGTGCAGTCGATGGTCTCCTGGGAGACGTCGACGTCGAAGGCGCTTCCCGACTTGGCGATCACCGTGAGGCACACGCCGTTCACGGCGATCGAGTCGCCGAGGCCGACGTCGGCGAGGTCGAGCCCGCCCGCGTCGATGGTGAGGCGCGCGCCCCGGTCGCGCGGCGCGACGTTCGTGATCCGGCCGATGCCGGCGACGATTCCGGTGAACACCGCTCCCCCTCCTTCAGTGCTGGTGCTGGAAACGCGCGACGATGCGCACGTCGTCGCCCACGCGCGCGACATCGCGCAGCGCGAGGCGCGGGCAGGCGGCGAGCGAGGCCGGCGCCGGCAGGGCGAACATCCCGCGCCCGGTTTCGCCGACGAGGCTCGGCGCGAGATAGACGAGCAACTCGTCCACGATGCCCGCGGCGACGAGGGAGCCGTTCAGCCTCGGACCCGCCTCGACGTGGATCTCGTTCAATTCCCGGCGCGCGAGCTCGGCCGCGAGCGCGCCGAGGTCGACCTTGCCCGAGGCGTCCGGAAGCACGACGACCTCGGCGCCGCGCGCCTCGAGCCGCGCTGCGCGCTCGCGGTCCGCGGACGCCGTGGCGACGAGCACCGGGCCCGCGCCGAAGAGCCGCGCGCCGGGAGAAGCCTCGAGCCGCGAGTCGACGAGCACCCTGAGCGGCTGGCGCGGCGTCGCGACCTCGCGCACCGTGAGTTGCGGATCGTCCTCCTTCACCGTCCCGATGCCGGTGAGGATCGCGCAGGCGCGCGCGCGCCAGCGGTGGCCGTCGCGGCGCGCCTCCGGACCGGTGATCCACTGGCTCTCGCCACCCGCCAGCGCGGTCCGGCCGTCGAGCGACGCGGCGACCTTGAGCCGGATCCACGGCCGCCCGCGCGCGAGCCGCGCGAGGAAGCCGATGTTGAGCTCGCGGGCCTCCGCTTCCATGAGGCCGATGTCGACCGCGACGCCCGCGGCGCGCAGGCGGTCGGCGCCGCGGCCCGCCACCGGGTTGGGATCGGCCATCGCTGCGACCACACGTGCGACGCCCGCGGCGACGAGCGCGTCGGCGCAGGGTGGCGTGCGCCCGTGGTGGCTGCAGGGTTCGAGCGTGACGTAGGCGGTGGCACCCCGCGCGCGCTCGCCGGCCTCGGCGAGCGCGGCGATCTCGGCGTGCGGGCCGCCGGCGCGCTCGTGGAACCCGCGCCCCACGACGGCGCCGTCGCGCACGATGAGCGCGCCGACCCGCGGGTTGGGCGTGGTCGTGAAGAGCCCGCGTTCGGCGAGCGCCAGCGCTTCCGCCATGTGCGCGCGGTCGGCGGTGGAGAACATCGGCCGGCGGGGAAGCGGCGCGGACGGGCCTACTTCGCCTCGGGCCGGACGCGGCTGCGCTTGCGGCCCGGGCGCTTGAGCTCGAGGACCTTCTCGCGGAACTCGTCGACGCGCTGGAAGTCCTCGTAGACCGAAGCGAAGCGGATGTAGGCGACGTCGTCCATTTTCTTCAGCTCGCGCATCACCATCTCGCCGATCGTGCGCGAGGCAATCTCGCGTTCGCCCATCGCGAGGATGCGCTGCTCGATGCGGTTGATCGCGGCGTCCACGTATTCGGTCGGCACCGGCCGCTTGTGCAGCGCGCGCATGAACCCGGTGCGGATCTTCTCCTGGCTGTAGGGGACGCGCTGGCCGTTCGCCTTCACCACCGTCGGCATCGAGAGCTCGACGCGCTCGTAGGTGGTGAAGCGCTTGCCGCAGGACTCGCACTCGCGCCGCCGGCGGATGGTGTCCCCGTCCTCGGAGATGCGCGTGTCGACGACCGCGGTGTCCTCGGCCTTGCAGTAAGGGCACTTCATCGCCGCGCCACGCTCACTCGTAGACGGGGAAGCGCCGGCAGAGCGCGGTCGCCGCGGCGCCGACGCGCGCGATGGTCGCCTCGTCGCGCGGGGCGTCGAGCACCTCCGCGATCAGGTTCGCCACCGCCTCGGCCTCGATCTCCGTGAAGCCGCGCGTCGTGATCGCCGGTGTGCCGATGCGGATGCCGCTGGTGACGAAGGGCTTCTCGGGATCGTTCGGCACCGAGTTCTTGTTGACCGTGATGTTGGCGCGGCCGAGCGCTTCCTCGGCCTCCTTGCCGGTGACGCCCCTGCCCCGCAGGTCGACGAGGAACAGATGGCAGTCGGTGCGCCCGGACACGATCCGGTAGCCGCGCTCGGCGAGGACTTTCGCCATCACGCGCGCGTTGTTGATGACCTCTTCCTGGTAGCGGCGGAAGTCCTTGCCCATCGCTTCCCGGAACGCGACGGCCTTTGCGGCGATCACGTGCATGAGCGGCCCGCCCTGCAGCAGCGGGAAGATCGCCGCGTTGAGGAGCTTCTCGTGGCCGGCGCGCGCCATGATCATGCCGCCGCGCGGGCCGCGCAGCGTCTTGTGCGTCGTCGAGGTCACGAAGTCGGCGATGCCGACCGGGCTCGGGTAGTAGCCCGCCGCGATCAGCCCGGCGTAGTGGGCGATGTCGGCCATGAAGAGCGCGCCCGCCTTGTCCGCGATCTCGCGGATGCGCTTCCAGTCGATGTGCAGCGAATAGGCCGACGCACCGGCGACGATCAGCTTGGGCTTGTGGCCGAGCGCGAGGTGCTCGAGCGCGTCGTAGTCGATCTCCTCGCGCTCGTTCAGGCCGTACCCGACCGCCTGGAAGAGGCGCCCCGAGATGTTCACCGGCGAGCCGTGCGTGAGGTGGCCGCCGTGGGCGAGCGACATGCCGAGCAGCGTGTCGCCGGGCTCCATCACCGACAGGAACACCGCCTGGTTCGCCTGCGACCCCGAGTGCGGCTGGACGTTGACGTATTCGGCGTGGAAGAGCTTCTTCGCGCGCTCGATCGCGAGGTTCTCGGCCTCGTCGACGAACTCGCAGCCGCCGTAGTAGCGCTTGCCCGGATAGCCCTCGGCGTACTTGTTCGTGAGCACCGACCCCTGCGCCTCGAGCACGGCCGGGCTCGCGTAGTTCTCCGACGCGATCAGCTCGATGTGCTCCTCCTGACGGCGGCGCTCGCCGGAGATCGCGCGCCACAGCTCGGGATCGGTGTGGGAAACGTCGTCCTTCTTGGGGAACATGGCGGAAGCGCGTGCAAAGCCGCAATGCTAGCATGCCGCAGCGCAGCATCCGCCGGCGCCGCGCGGGCCCGATCGCCGCCTGTTAGCGAAGCTCTGATCGATTCGCCGAATGGATCAGGACTTCCCCTGACATCGGGGTCGAAGAGGGATGTGTCTCCCCTCGTTCAGACATTCCCTAGGGCGAGGTGATCTCCCGGGCGACGCTTGCGCTGACGCCCGCCTCGCGGGCTTCGGCGAGGGCGAGCAACACGAGCTGCAGAAGCTCCTCGGCGACCCATTTCCCATCGGGCGGGCCGGTGACGATCCCGTACGACAGCGTCAGGGGAAGCTCCACCGCACCCGCGCGCACCGGGCGGCGCGCGAACTGTTGGCGCATCCGGTCCGCGAGCCGGCCGGCATGCGCGAGGTCGCATCGCGGAAGCACGACCAGGAACGCATCGTCATCGTACCGGCCGATCAGATCGGAGCGCCGCACCGAATGGGCCAACCGGCCAGCCACTTCGACCACGGCCAGGTCCGAAGCCGAGGATCCCTCGACGGCGGCGATTGAGTCGAAGTCGTCGATCCCGGCCAGGATGACCGACACGTGCTCTCCGCGCCGTTTGGCGCTGTGGATCTCCCGCTCGAGCGCCGAAACCATCGCCGTGCGGTTCCAGAGCTGAGTCAGGGGATCGATGAGCGCACTGCGCTGCAGCGCGTGGGCGTGGGCAATGAGCTTGAGCCGGGCCTCCCCGAGGGAAGCGATGACGAGATCCGTCTCGGCCAGCGCGACGAGGTCCTTCAGGAGCACGAGATCGCTCGCGCCGAACGTGCGCGGCTGGCGGTCGGCGAGCAAGATCACGCCCTTGACCTCGCGGTCGAGTCCCCGCAGCGGCGCAACCGCGAGACCGCGGATCTGCGGTCTTCCCTGGACGAGGGGATGCGCCAGGATCCGCATGTCCGCCGCGGCGTCCTGGATCATGACGACCCGCCGGGTCGCGCCGAGCGTTTCCTCGAGCCCGAGCGCCTGCCCCAGGAAAGAGGCGGGCATGCCCTGGCAGACCTTGACGCGCAACCCATCGGGCCCGGCGAGCGAGATCGCGACGACCGGCACCTGGAAGAGACGCCGCGCGAAGCGCGTGACCCGCTCGAGGCGCTCGAGGAGGGCCGCCTCGGAGACAGGGTCCGCGGATTGGGCCTCCACCGGCTCGGAGCCGGCCGCGGGCATCGTGGGGAACAGCCGCTTATCGTCTTGCATAGGATCCTGGCACCTTAGAATCGTGTCGTCACCCCAGACGCCCGAGGGCGAAACATCCCGTGCGCTCAATGCGGTTGCAGCGGAAAGTTACAGCAAAATCCGTGCGCGCGTCACGTCCGCCGCCCACGCCAACCCGGGAATACGCCCGGGCTCGCTGCCGAAGGCGCCTCGGGGCGGCGCGAGGCGGGTAACCTCGGCACCGGAGAACGCCTGACGTGACCTCCACGGCCCCTTTCCAGCGGCTCCTGGCGCTCTACCCGAGCCTTGCCAGCGCGCCGCCCGACCTGTTGGACCGGGCGCTCGCCGACGCGGTCGTGCACCGGGTGCCCGCGGGCGCGGTGATGTTCGACGAGCACCGTCCGTGCGAAGCGTTCCCCATGCTGCTCGAGGGCTCGATCCGCGTCTCGAAGGTCTCGGCGACCGGGCGCGAGCTGCAGCTCTACCGCGTGCTGCCGGGCGAGAGCTGCGTCATCACCTCGAGCTGCCTCCTTGGCCACCAGCCCTACAACGCCCGCGGCGTCGCCGAGACCGATGCGACGCTCGTCGTGCTCCCGGCGCCGGCGTTCGCGCGCCTCGTCGCCACCCACGAGCCCTTCCGCGCATACGTCTTCGCCCTCTTCGCCGAGCGCCTCGCGGACCTGATGCAGCTCGTCGAGGCCGTGGCGTTCCAGCGCCTCGACCAGCGGCTCGCCGCGCTGCTGCTCGGCAAGGGCAGGGTGCTCGCGACCACGCACCAGGCGCTCGCGGACGAGCTCGGCAGCGTGCGCGAGATCGTGTCGCGCCTGCTCAAGAGCTTCGCCGAGCAGGGTCTCGTGGCGCTCGGCCGCGAGCGCATCGAGATCCTCGACCCGGCGGGCCTGCGGCGCGTCGCCGGCTGGGCCTGAGGCGCGCCGTGGCGAAGCAGGACGCGTCCGCGCCGGAGTTCTGGGATAAGCGCTACGGCGAGCGCTTCATGCCCTGGGACGCGGGCGGGGTGCCGGCCGCGCTCGCGGCCTTCCTCGCACAAGAGCGCCGCCCGCTGCGCGTGCTCGTCCCCGGGTGCGGGAGCGCCTACGAGGCGCGCGCCTTCGCCGCCGCGGGGCACGATGTCCTCGCCATCGACTTCAGCGCGCAGGCGATCGACCTCGCCCGCGAAGTGCTCGGCCCTCACGCCGGCGTCCTGCGCCTCGCGGACTTCTTCGCCTTCGACCCGGGGGCGCCGTTCGATCTCGTCTACGAACGCGCGTTCCTCTGCGCCCTGCCCCGCTCCGTATGGCCGCGCTACGCGCCCCGCCTCGCGAAGCTCGTCGTGCCGGGGGGCCGCCTCGCGGGCTTCTTCTTCTGGAGCGACGAGGTGCGCGGGCCGCCGTTCGGCCTCGCCCCGGGCGAGCTCGAGCGGCTGCTCATGCCCTGGTTCGAACGGATCGAGGACAAGCCGGTCGCGGACTCGATCCCGGTGTTCGCCGGCCGAGAGCGCTGGCAGGTGTGGCGGCGCGCTGTGTGACTGCGGTTACATATCGGCCGGGGGCCGCCCGCTATGCTTCCCGCCGTCAACCGATCCACTTTCCAAGGAGACAGCGATGAAAGCGAACGTTGGCGGCATCGACAAGGTGGTGCGAATCGTGGCGGGGCTCGTGATCCTCTCGCTCTTCTTCGTCCTCGAGGGCAGTGCGCGCTGGTGGGGCCTCGTCGGGCTGGTGCCGCTCGCGACCGGGATCTTCGGCTACTGCCCGGCCTACGGCATCTTCGGCATCAACACCTGCCCGGCCGAGCGCAAGCACGCCTGACCGGCTGCCTGCGGCGCACGGGCGGGGCCGCGCGGTCGCGACGCGCGGCCCCTTCTTTCCGCTCACCGCCGCGGGGCCCTCACTGCGGCCGTCGGCCGCCGAGCGCGCGGCACACCGCCGCGAGATCGACGTTCCCGCCGGAGACGATCACGCCGACCCGCGCGCCGCGGACGTCCACCAGCCCTTCGAGGAGGCCGGCGGCGCCGAGCGCGCCAGTGGGCTCCACCACGATCTTCATCCGCTCCCAGAGGTAGAGCATCCACCTGAGCAGCGCGGCGTCGTCCACCGTCACCATGTCGTGCACGTGGGCGAGCACCAGCGGGAACGTGATGCGCCCCAGCGAATGGGTGCGCGCCCCGTCGGCGATCGTGTCGGGGTTCTCGCAGGTCTGCAACGTGCGCGTGCGGAACGAGCGCGTCGCGTCGTCGCCCGCCGCCGGCTCGACGCCGATCACCTTGCAGCCCGGAGAGAGATGCGCCGCCGCGATGGCGCAGCCGGAGATGAGGCCACCGCCGCCGACGCACACGAAGAGGAAGTCGAGCGGGCCGGCGTCCTCGACGAGCTCTTTTGCCGCCGTGCCCTGACCCGCGACGACGTGCGGATGGTCGAACGGCGGGATGACGGTGAGCCCGCGTTCCCGCGCGATCCCGGCGGCGAGCGCCTCGCGGCTCGTCTCCCGGCGGTCGTAGAGCACGACCTCGGCGCCGTAGCCGCGCGTCGCCGCAATCTTCACCGCGGGCGCGTCGGCGGGCATCACGATCACCGCGGGGATCCCGAGGGCCTGGCCGGCCGCGGCGACCGCCTGGGCGTGGTTGCCCGAAGAGTAGGCGACGACGCCGCGCGCGCGCGCCCCCGCATCGAGCTGCGCGAGCGCGTTGTAGGCGCCGCGGAACTTGAAGGCGCCGATGCGCTGGAAGTTCTCGCACTTGAAGAAGACCCGCGCGCCGGTCGCGGCATCGACGAAGCGCGAGGTCATCACCGGCGTGCGGTGCGCGTGGCCCGCGATGCGCTCGGCCGCCGCCGCGACGTCGGCATAAGTGACGGGCAGGTCCGCCGCGTCGAGTGTCATCGTCCGCCCTCGATGCGCATCACCGCTCCCAGTCGTCGAGCGTGGTGTCGAGGTGGTCGACGTCGCCCCAGTGCTCGAGCCGCCACGCGCCCGCCTCGAGCACGAAGCGATTGATGCTCGCGTTGGCGAGCGGGTAGTCGCGCGGCGCGTTCCAGGGAATGCCCTTCACCTCGCGGTAGAGCACGCCGAGCACGCCGCCGTGCGTCACGATCGCCGCGCGCGCGCCGGCCGCCGCGCGCGCGAGCTCGCCGAGCGTCGCGAGCACGCGTTCGCGGAAGTCCATGAGGCTCTCGCCGCGCGCCGGCCGGAAGTCCGGGTCGTGCGCCTTGAGGCGCGCGAAGTCGGCCGGCCGCTCGCGCTCGATCTCGGCCCACGTCATGCCCTCGAGCTCGCCGTAAGCGCGCTCGCGCAGTCGCGCGTCGACGAAGATCTCGAGGTCGGTCGCGTCGGCGACCGCCGCCGCGGTCGCGAGCGCCCGCCCGAGGTCGCTCGAGGCAAGGTGGTCGATGCCCTCGCGCGCGAGCCGCGCACCTACGGCGGCCGCCTGCGCGCGGCCAAGCGCCGAGAGCGGGCTGTCGCGATGCCCCTGGATGCGGCCTTCGCCGTTCCAGAGCGTCTCGCCATGACGGATGAGGAGGATTTCCGAGCGCATCGTTCGCGCGCCCGCGGGGAGCGCGCAATATTGCCCGCGGCGGCGAAATCTTCGCGGGCCTGCGGCGGACCCTTAGTTTAAGTTATCGGCGGACAACGAAGCGCCCCGCCTGCATCCGTGCCCCTCGCCCTCGACGCAACCACCGCGGCCCACATCGGCGACCGCGAAGAGCAGCAGGACCGGGTCGCCATCATCCCGAGCAAGCGCGTGCGCGGCACCGCGCTCGTCGTGCTCGCCGACGGCGCGGGCGGCTACACCGGAGGCGCGGCGGCCGCCGAGCAGGTGATCGCCACGGCGGCGCACTGCTTCGAGGGCTTCTCGCCGAAGACCGACTCCGCGACGACGCTCCTCGGCGAGATCGTCCACGAGGCGCACACGGTCATCAAGCTCAACCGGACGCTCACCGAGGAGGAGCCGCACAGCACCTTCGTCGCGATGGTCCTGCAGCCCGAGCGCGCCGACTGGGCGCACGTCGGTGACAGCCGCCTCTACCACTTCCGCAGCGCCACGCTCGTCTCGCGCACGCCCGACCACTCGCTCGTCGAGCAGATGATCCGCGAGGGCTCGCTCAAGGAGAGCGAGCGCAAGTCCTTTCCGCAGAAGAACATGCTCCTGCAGGCCCTGGGCGGGCCGGAGACGCCGGTGCCGACCTTCGGCGGCACGAGCCCGCTCGCGCCCGGCGACACGTTCATGCTCTGCAGCGACGGCCTGTGGGACTACTTCGACAACGCCGAGCTCGGCAAGGTGCTCTCCACCCTGCCGCCGCGCAAGGCGGCCGAGATGCTGATCGCCGCCGCGCGCGTGCGCGCGAACGGCCGCGGCGACAACTGCACGCTGGCGATCATCAAGCTCGCCGACGCGGCCGCGAAGGCCTGAGCGCGGACGCGGCCCGCGCCTCCGGCTACCCCTCCCACGCCAGGCCCGCCGGCGATTCGCGCATCGCGCGGCCCGCCGCCCCGTCACCGGCCCTTCAGCCAGGCTTCCCGCAGCCGCGCGCGCGGCCCGCTGCGCTCGGCCACCGCGACGAACGCCGTGTCGCGCGCGGGCGGCGCGGCGACCGCCGTGAGCTCGATGAGCTCGTCGCGGCGAAAGAGGTGCAGCCCGATGCGATCGCCGGGCCGGCGGCGCGCTAGACGCGGCTCGAGGGTCGCACCGCTCGCGCGCAGGCCGTCCACCGCGACGATGACATCGCCCGCGGCGACGCCCGCGCGCTCGCCCGCGCCACCCGCGACGACGTGGGTGACCTTCACGCCCGCGGGATCGGACGCGGTGCGCAAGCCGAGGGAGACGCGCTGGCGCCGACCGTTCGCCGCCGGCGTCCCGCCCTTGTCCGCTGCCGACTCGGCCTCGCGCAACCGCAGGCGGAGCCCCGCGCCGGCGAGCGCGCGGGCGAGCGGCAGCTCGGCGGTCGAGCGCAGCGCGCGCGCGAAGAACCGCGAGAGCGGAAACCCGGCGACCTGTTCGGCGACCGCCTCGACCGCGCCCTCGGGCACGCCCCGCCCGGTGGCTCCGTATTCGCGCCAGAGCCTGCGCATCACGTCGTCGAGTGATCGGGCGCCGCGTGTCCGGCTGCGGATCGCGAGGTCGAGCGCGAGGGCCACGAGGCTGCCCTTGAGGTAGTAGCTCACCTGCGCGTTCGGCGCGTTCTCGTCCTGGCGGTAGTACTTGATCCAGGCGTCGAAGCTCGCCTCGGCGACGCTCTGCACCCGGCGTCCGGGCGTGCGCAGGAGGTTCGTAACGCTCCGGCCGAGGATCGCGAGATAGTCCTCGCTCGCCACGAGGCCGCTCCGCACGAGGAAGAGGTCGTCGTAGTAGGAGGTGACGCCCTCGAACGCCCAGAGGAGCGTCGTGTAGTTCTCGCGCCCGAGGTCGTAGGGCACGAACGCCGCGGGCTTCAGCCGCTTGACGTTCCAGGTGTGGAAGTACTCGTGGCTCGCCAGGCCGAGGAAGGTGCGGTAGGCCTCGCCCGGCTCGGCCGCGCCGGCCTCCGGAAGGTCGTCCCGGGAACAGAGGAGCGCGGTCGAGGCGCGGTGCTCGAGCCCGCCGTAGCCCTCGCCGACCGCCGTCACGAGGAATACGTAGCGGCCGAACGGCGGCTTCGGCCCGCCAGCGCGCCCGGCCCGCGGCCCGTGCCAGAAGCGGATCTGCGTCGCGCAGAGCCGCGCGAGGTCGTGCCGCAGCCGCCCGAGGTCCGCCTGGTGACGGCCGGTGATCGCCACCTCGTGCGGAACGCCGCAGGCCTCGAAGGCGACGAGATCGAACCTGCCCATCTCGACCGGATGGTCGATCAGCTCGTCGTAGTCGGCGGCGGCGTAGCGTCCGAAGCCGTGCGGCGGCGCGCCGTCCCGTGGCAGGGCGGTCGCGACGCGCCAGCCGCCATGCCGTCCGCCGGCGGGCGGCCGGATCTCCACTTCGCAGCGCTCGTGCTCGCGCCCGAGCACGCGCAGGAACACCGACGTCCCGTTGAAGAAGCCGTGCGTCGCGTCGAGGTGCGCGCCGCGCACCGAGAGGTCCCACGCGTACACCGTCGCGGTGACCGTGAGCGCGCGCGAAACCGGCGCGGCGCGCCAAGTGTGCTTGTCCACCTTCGCGAGCGCGACCCTGCGCCCGGCGCTCTCGGCCCGGATCGCGACGACGTGGCGCGCGAAGTCGCGGATGAGGTAGCTGCCCGGGATCCATGCGGGAAGCGCGAAGCGTTGCCCCGCCGGATCCGGGTCCACGACGGTGCAGGTGACCTCGAAGAGGTGGGCCTCGGGATGCTTCGGGCAGATCGTGTAGCGGAGGGTCATCTCGCGTCGCTCTCGCAGGCTATGGGCTCGCCGGATCGCGGCGATCCGCCGGCGCTCGCCCTGGCTCCCGGCCCTGGCCGCGGCCACGCTTGGCTACCGGATGATCAGCGTGACCTGGAAGTCCCCGCGGATCAGGGTGATGCGGAGCGGGCTCTCCGGAGCGCGCAGCGCCGCGAGGAACTCCTGTGCGCTGCGCACGCGCGCGCGACCGACGCCGACGACGATGTCGCCCGCGCGCAGGCCGTTGCGGTATGCCGCGCTGCCCGGCTCGACCTCGGTGACGAGCGCCCCCTCGATCTTGCCGTGCATCGGCATGCCGGCCTCGATGTTGCCGACCTTCGCCCCGGCGAGCTGCGGCACCGCGGCGCCCGCGGCGCTCGTGCTCACGGTGAAGGGCTCGCCCACGCGGCCGCGGGCCGTGAACGGCCGGCCCTCGCGGAAGCCCCTGACCTCGAACTCCTCGCCGATCGGGATGAGGCCGATGCGGTTCCTCATGTCGGCCGAGCTGCGGACCGGCCGGCCGTTCACCGCGACGACGACGTCCCGGGGCTTGAGCCCCGCGCGGTCGGCTGGCGAGCCCGGCTCGACGGAAGCGACGAGCGCGCCCTCGGTCACCGGAACGTTGAACGACTTGGCGAGATCGGGGGTCAGGTCCTGGGTCGCGAGGCCGACGCGGCCGCGCTTCACCTCGCCGTAGCGCAGGATCTGGTCCACGATCACGCGCGCCATGTTCGACGGCACCGCGAACCCGATGCCGACGTTGCCCCCGGCCGGACCGATGATCGCGGAGTTGATGCCGACGAGCTCGCCCGCGAGGTTGACGAGCGCGCCGCCGGAGTTCCCGGGGTTGATCGGCGCGTCGGTCTGCACGAAATCCTCGTAGCCCTCCATCGAGAGCCCCGAGCGCCCGAGCGCGCTCACGATGCCGGAGGTGACCGTCTGGCCGATGCCAAAGGGATTGCCGATCGCGACCACGAAGTCGCCGACCTGGAGCGCGTCGGAGTCGCCGATCGGGATCGCCGTGAGGCGCTCGGCGGGGATGCGCAGCAGCGCGATGTCGGTGCCCGGGTCGGAGCCGACGATCTTCGCCGGGAACTGGCGCCGGTCCTTGAGCGTGACCACGACCTCCTGCGCGTCCTTCACGACGTGATGGTTGGTGATCACGAGGCCGCGCGCGGCGTCGATGATCACGCCCGAGCCCGCGCTCACCTGCGGCCGCGCCGGCCGGTCGGGCAGCTCGAAGAACCGCCGGAAGAATGGGTCGCGCAGCAGCGGGTTCTGCTCGGGCTGGCGCACCAGCACGGCGATGTTCACCACCGCGGGCG
Source organism: Burkholderiales bacterium (assembly GCA_026417035.1). Lineage (GTDB taxonomy): Bacteria > Pseudomonadota > Gammaproteobacteria > Burkholderiales > SG8-39 > JAOAEA01. The sequence goes on along the minus strand of JAOAEA010000002.1, from coordinate 92,079 downwards.
TCACCTGCGCGAGCATCGGCGCGAGGGTGGGCTGGCCCCGCGCATCGGTCGGCAGCGGCAGCGACGCGTGCGCGAGGGCGGCGAGCGCCGCGAGGGCGAGAAAGGCAAGCGCGCGGTTCATCAATGGAGGCGGCAGGCGTGGGACTCTCGTGACGTGATTCTACGCGGCCGCGCCCGCGGCCTTCCCCCGGACGCTCGCGCGCGCCTCGTGCCGCAGCCAGGCGACGAACGCCCCCACCGCCGGCCGGGCCTCCGCGTGCGGCCCGACGACGACGAAGTACGCGCGCTCCGCATCGTCCTTCGTCGCGAAACGGCGTCCCAGAGGGGCGACGAGGCGCCCTTCGCGCAGGTGTTTGTCCACCAGCGGGCTGCGGCCGAGGGCGACGCCCTGGCCGTCGATCGCCGCCTGGATGAGCTGGTCGTAATGGCTGAAGCGCAGCGCCCCGGTGCCCTTCACCGCTTCCGCCCCGGCGAGCTCGAGCCAGGCGCGCCAGCTCAACCAGGGCGCCGAGCCGTCGGGATCCTCGTAGTGCAGCAGCACGTGCCGCGCGAGGTCGGCGGGACGCGCGAGCGGCGTCGCCAGGACGCGCGGCGAGCAGACCGGGAACACCCGGTCGCCGAAGAGCCGCACCGCCCCCTTGCCCGCCCTCGCGCGGGTGGTCAGCCGGATCGCGACATCCACCCGCTCGCGCGCGAGGTCGATGAGCGCATTGTTCGCGGAGATCCTCACGTCCACGGCCGGGTGCGCGGCACGGAACGACGCGAGCCGCGGCACGAGCCAGAGCGAGGCGAACGAGAGCGTCGTCGTCACTGCGACCGCCTCCCCGGCGGCCCCGCCGCGCGCGTCGGCGACCGCCTCGCGCACGCGGCGCAGGACTTCGGCGGCGACGCGGTAGAGCGCGCGGCCGTGCTCCGTGAGGGCGATGCGGCGGTGGTGACGCTCGAAGAGCGCCACGCCCACCTGCTCCTCGAGCGCCTGGATCTGCCGCGAGAGGGCCGACTGCGTGAGGTGCAGCTCGCCGGCCGCGCGCGTGATCGAGAGGTGGCGCGCCGCGGCCTCGAACCCGGGCAGCAGGTCGAGCGCCGGGAGCTCACGTGCCATTTGCATTCCCGAAGTGCATGCCAATCATTCCGAATCGCCGTTTGCTCGCGCGCCTCCTGCCTGTAATAGTCCCTCGCACGGCAGCACGCGGCCGGACGCGGAGAACATTCCGATACCGCATGCACCGCATTGTGAGAGGAAGCGCCATGGACATCAACCTGCACGCAGCCACCCTCGCCCTCGCCCGCCAGGGCGTGACGACGCTCGCCGACGCCCGCGGCGCGCGGATCGTCGCGGTCTCGGGCCTTTTCTGGATCACGCAGGACGGCGACCCCCGCGACTACATGCTCGCCGCCGGCGAGGACCTCGAGATCACGACCGACGGCGCGGTGGTGATCGAAGCGCAGGTCGATGCCCGGTTCGCGCTCCTCGAGCCCGCGGCGGAGCCAAGGCGTCGCGGCCGGCACGGCAACTCCTGGTCCGCGCGGTTCGCGGCGCTGCGCGCGATCTGAGCGGCCGGCCCGGGGGCGACGGCGCGGAGCCGGCATCGGGCTCCGCTTTCGTCGCGCCGCTACGCGCCCGAAGGCGGGATGGACGCATCGCCCCGCCCCGTCTTCCGTCCCCCGTCCTCTGTCCTCTGTCCTCTGTCCTCTGATCAAGCGAGATCGGCAGGCCGGTCGATGTCGCGCAGCACACCCGGATCCTCGCAGTCCACGAGCGCGACCCGGCCGGCGTCGCGCCGGAGGATCGCGCGTGCGCCCTCGTCGCCCGCGAGCGCCTCGAGCGCATCGCGGTAGCCCGCGTCGAAGCCGACCGGGTGTCCCCGCTCGCCGCGAAAGCGCGGCGCGGCGATCGCCGCCCCTTCGGCGAGCCGTGCCGCGACCCGGCGGATCGTCTCGGGCAGGACGAAGGGCATGTCGGCGAGCGCGACGACCCACCCGGCGGCATCGCGCGCGGCGCGCACTGCGTGGGCGAGGCTCGCGCCCATTCCCTCCGTCGCCCGCGGGCAGGCGGTGACGCGCAGGCCGGCGGCACGGAGCGCCGCCTCGAGCTCGGGCACCCCAGGGCGGACCACCGCGACGGAGTCGGGAAGCGCGGCGGCGAGGTGACGCGCCGCCGCGACGGCGATCGGCGTGCCGTCGGCGAGCGGGTGGAGGAGCTTGTTCGAGCCGAAGCGCGTGCCTGCCCCCGCGGCGAGCAGGATGCCGACGATGCCGCGCCCGCTCACGGCGAGGGCGCCGCGGCGCGCGCCGCGGCGCTCAGGTCTGCGGGACCGCGCACCCGGCAGCCGTGGCGGGATCCGCGGGCTTTTCGAAGTCCGGCGCCTTCACGCCGCGCCGGATCGCCGTCATCTGGGCGAGGATCGCGAGCGCGATCTCGGGCGGCGTCTTCGCGCCGATCGTGAGCCCGACGGGGCCGTGCAGGCGAGCGATCTCCTCGGGGGAGAGGTCGAAGCCCGCCAGCCGCTTGCGGCGCGCCTCGTTGTTGCGGGTCGAGCCGAGCGCACCGACGTAGAAGGCGGGCGACTTGAGGGCCTCCATGAGCGCCGCGTCGTCGAGCTTCGGGTCGTGCGTGACCGCGACGACGGCGGTATGGCCGTCCGGCTTGATCTTGAGCACCACGTCGTCCGGGTAGCCCGGGTCGAGCGTCGCGCCCGGCAGGTCCCACTCGCCGCCGTACTCGGGCCGCGGGTCGCAGACGATCACCTGGTAGTCGAGCGCCTGCGCCATCTGTGCGAGGTAGCGCGAGAGCTGGCCCGCGCCGATGATGAGCAGCCGCCAGCGCGGGCCGTGCACCGTCCGCAGCGTCTGGCCGTCGAATTCGAGCGTGTCCGACCACCGGCCCGGCTCGAGCTTCACCTCGCCGGTGCGCATGTCGAGCGTGCGCGCGACGAGCTCGTGGCGGGAGATGATGTCGAGGAGCTCCTTCAGCCGCGACTGCTTGCCGACCGGCTCCAGCACGATCTGCAGGGTCCCACCGCAGGGCAGGCGGAAGCGGTCGGCCTGCTCCTTGGTCACGCCGTAGGTCACCACCTCGGGGGTGGACGCGGCCAGGCGGTGGTGGCGGACCTTGTCGATCATGTCGTCCTCGATGCAGCCGCCCGACACCGATCCCATCACGTGGCCGTCATCACGGATCACCAGCATCGCACCGATCGGCCGCGGGGCCGAGCCCCAGGTCTTCACCACCGTCGCGAGCGTCGCGCCGTGCCCCGCCTCGCGCCACGCGTGGGCGCTCTTCAACACTTCCAGATCGACGCTGTCCATGGAACTTCCCCCATCGCGGTCAATCGAAGGGGCCCCGGGAAGCGGCTGCACGCTGCGAAGGCGAGCCGACATCGACCCGGGGTTGAAGGAGGATCCTCTTCCCTTCCTATCGAGCCGTGGCTAGCCTATGCCCGCACCGCACAACGGGTCAAGCCGGGCCGGCGGGAAGGTTGATTCGCCCATGGGCATGGACTAGGATGCCCATCCCGATCGCGGTGGCGCCCGCCGCCCGCATCCCGACCCGCAGGCACCATTGAGGAGGGCATTCCTCGACGTCCGCATCCCGATCGTCCATCGCCGCGGCGCCCGGACCGCGCCGCCCCCAAGAAGAACGCAACCGAAGCCGCACCACTAAGGAGGTCTCATGCCAGTCAAAGTGTCCATGACCGTGAACGGGAAGCCCGTCACGGCGGAAGTCGAACCGCGCACGCTGCTCGCGACGTTCATCCGCGAGACCCTGCGCCTCACCGGCACGCACGTCGGCTGCGACACCGCGCAATGTGGCGCCTGCACGGTGCACCTGAACGGCCGCGCCGTGAAGAGCTGCAACATCCTGGCGAGCCAGGCGGACGGCGCCGACGTCGTGACGATCGAGGGCATCGCCAGGGCCGACGGCACGCTGCACCCGATGCAGGAGGCGTTCCGCCAGCACCACGGCCTCCAGTGCGGCTTCTGCACGCCGGGCATGGTGATGAGCGCCATCGACCTCGTGAAGACGACGCCGAACCCGACCGAGCAGCAGATCCGCGAGGGCCTCGACGGGAACCTCTGCCGCTGCACCGGCTACCACAACATCGTGAAAGCCATCCAGGCCGCCTCGGCCGCGATGCGCTAGGGAGAGAACCATGGGCGACATGAACCTCATCGGCGCCTCCGTCAAGCGCAAGGAGGACTACCGCTTCCTCACCGGCGCCGGCACCTACACCGACGACGTCGTCCTGCCGCAGCAGACCTACGCCGTCTTCGTGCGCTCGCCGCACGCGCACGCGAAGCTGCGCGCGGTGCGCACCGACGCCGCGAAGAAGGCCCCCGGCGTCGTCGGGGTCTTCACCGGCGCCGACACCGCCGCGGTCGGCGGGCTGCCCTGCGGCTGGCTCATCACGTCGAAGGATGGGACGCCGATGAAGGAGCCGGCGCACCCGATCCTCGCGAAGGAGAAGGTGCGCCACGTCGGCGACCCGGTCGCGATCGTGATCGCCGAAACGTACGCGCAGGCGCGCGACGCGGCCGAGCTGGTGGACGTGGACTACGAGGTCCTGCCGGCGGCGGTGGACGTGCGCGACGCGGTGAAGCCCGGCGCGCCGGCGGTGCACGCCGAGGCGCCGGACAACAAGTGCTACGTCTGGGGCCACGGCGACGCCGCGGCGGTCGACAAGGCGTTCAAGGCCGCGCACCACGTGACGAAGCTCGAGTTCGCCAACAACCGGCTGATCCCCAACGCGATCGAGCCGCGCGCCGCCAACGCCGTCTACAGCCGCGCGGACGACTCGTACACGCTCTACGTCGCCAACCAGAACCCGCACGTCGAGCGCCTGCTGATGACCGCGTTCGTGCTCGGCCTCCCCGAGCACAAGGTGCGCGTGGTCGCGCCCGACGTCGGCGGCGGGTTCGGGTCGAAGATCTTCCTGTACGCCGAGGACGTCGTGCTCACGTGGGCGTCGAAGCAGGTGAACCGCCCGGTGAAGTGGACCGCGGAGCGCAGCGAGTCGTTCATGACCGACGCGCACGGCCGCGACCACTACACGGTCGCCGAGCTCGCGCTCGACAAGGACGGCCGGTTCCTGGCGATGCGCGTGCACACGCTCGCGAACCTCGGCGCGTACCTCTCGACGTTCGCCTCGAGCGTGCCGACCATCCTCTACGCCACGCTGCTCGCCGGGCAATACACGACGCCGGCGATCTACGCAGAGGTGACCGGGGTCTTCACCAACACGACGCCGGTCGATGCCTACCGCGGCGCGGGCCGCCCCGAGGCCACCTACGTGGTCGAGCGGCTCGTCGAGACGGCGGCGCGCGACCTGAAGATGGATCCCGCGGAGATCCGCCGCAGGAACTTCATCCGCTCGTTCCCCTACGCCACGCCGGTGGGCCTCACCTACGACACCGGCAACTACGAGAAGACGCTCGACGCGGTGCTGAAGCTCGCGGACGTGGCCGGCTACGCGAAGCGCAAGGAGGAATCGGCGAAGAAAGGGCTGCTGCGCGGCATCGGCTACTCCTGCTACATCGAGGCGTGCGGGCTGGCGCCCTCGAACATCGCCGGCGCGCTCGGCGCGCGCGCCGGCCTCTTCGAGGCGGGCGAGGTGCGCGTGCATCCGACCGGCAAGGTGACCATCTTCACCGGCTCGCACTCGCACGGCCAGGGCCACGAGACGACCTTCGCGCAGGTGGTCGCCGACCGGCTCGGCATCCCCATCGAGGACGTCGACATCCAGCACGGCGACACCGGCAAGATCCTCTTCGGGATGGGCACCTACGGCTCGCGCTCGCTCGCCGTCGGCGGCACGGCGATCGTCAAGGCGCTCGACAAGGTGGTGAACAAGGGCAAGAAGATCGCCGCGCACCTGATGGAGGCCGCCGAGGCCGACATCGAGTTCAAGAACGGCTTCTTCCAGGTGGCCGGCACCGACAAGAAGAAGGCGTTCGCGGAGATCGCCCTCACCGCCTACGTGCCGCACAACTACCCGCTCGACAAGCTCGAGCCGGGCCTGAACGAGAACGCGTTCTACGACCCGACGAACTTCACCTATCCGGCGGGCAGCTACGTCTGCGAGGTGGAGGTCGATCCGGAGACCGGCGTCGTGCGCATCGACCGGTTCAGCGCGGTGGACGACTTCGGCAACATCGTCAACCCGATGATCGTCGAGGGGCAGGTGCACGGCGGCCTGGCGCAGGGCATCGGCCAGGCGCTGCTCGAGGGCTGCCGCTACGACCCCGAAACGGGTCAGCTCCTCACCGGCACCTACCAGGACTACGCGATGCCGCGCGCCGACGACCTGCCCGCGTACCAGGTGGGCACCGAGAAGACGCCCTGCACCCACAACCCGCTCGGCGTGAAGGGCTGCGGCGAGGCCGGGGCCATCGGCTCGCCGGCGGCGGTGATGAACGCGATCACGGACGCGCTCGGCGTGCGCGACGTGCCGATGCCGGCGACGCCGCAGACCGTCTGGCGCGCGATCCAGGCCAAGCGATAGCGAAGGGGGACACATGTACCAGTTCAACTACCACAAGCCTGCGAGCCTCGCCGACGCGGCGGCCGCGCTCGCGAAGAACCCGGACGCGAAGGCGCTCGGTGGCGGGCAGTCGCTCATCGCCTCGATGAAGCTCAGGCTGTCGCAGCCCTCCGACCTCGTCGACCTCTCCGGCATCGCGGAGCTGCGCGGCATCAAGGCCGACGGCGGCGGCGTGACGATCGGCGCGATGACGCGCCACGCCGAGGTCGCGGCCTCCGCCGAGGTGAAGAAGGCGATCCCGGCGCTCGCCGCGCTCGCCGCCGGCATCGGCGACCGGATGGTGCGCAACATGGGCACGCTCGGCGGCTCGCTCGCCAACAACGACCCGGCGGCCGACTACCCGGCGGCGGTGCTGGGCCTCGGCGCGACGGTCAACACCAACAAGCGGAAGATCCCGGCCGACCAGTTCTTCAAAGGCATGTACGAGACCGCGCTCGAGGCCGGCGAGATCATCACGTCGGTGACGTTCCCGGCGCCGAAGAAGGCCGCCTACGTGAAGTTCAGGAACCCGGCGTCGCGCTACGCGCTCGTGGGCGTGTTCGTCGCCGACACCGCCGGTGGCCCGCGCGTCGCGGTCACCGGCGCGGGCCCGGGCGTGTTCCGCGTGCCGGAGATGGAGAAGGCGCTCGCCGCGAAGTTCTCCCCCGAATCGGTGGCCGGCGTGAAGGTGAAGGCCGACGGCCTCAACTCGGATCTTCACGCGAGCGCCGAGTACCGCGCCCACCTCGTCACCGTCATGGCGAAGAGGGCCGTCGCGGCGGCCGGGTAAACGAGGCCGCTCTCGCTCGCCCCCTTCGCGGGTTCCGGGGGCGAGCACGAAGGGTCGTTCGCGACGTTCCTCGGCCAGTTCGGGCCTCCCGCGCGGTTTCGGCAGCGTCGGGCCGCTCGGGCTCGCGGCCGCACCGCCTCGGGGCGCGTGGCCAGGGCGGGGCGACTCCACCCCCGCGCCGCCGGCCCCCGCGCACCGCGGGGGCCGGGTCTCTTTTCTCGCCCGGCGGTCACGCGCTGCCCGGGCGCGCGCAACCTGCTAATCTCGGCCCCGACCACGCCCCCTCCCCGATCCTCCCCGATGACCGCCCAGCCGAACGGACTTCCGCCTTCCATCGACGCGACGCTCGCGCTCCTCGCGAGCGCCGACTACGTCGCCGACCGCAGCCTCGCGACCGCGGTGTTCCTAGCGCTGCGCATGCGCCGGCCGCTCTTCCTCGAAGGCGAGGCCGGCGTCGGCAAGACCGAGATCGCCAAGGTGCTCGCCACCGCGCTCGGCCGCAAGCTCGTGCGGCTGCAGTGCTACGAGGGGCTCGACATCGCCTCGGCGGTGTACGAGTGGAACTACCCGCGGCAGATGATCGAGATCCGGCTCGCCGAGGCCGAGGGCGTGAAGTCGCGCGAGGGCATCTCCGAGGACATCTTCTCGGAGAAGTTCCTGATCCGCCGCCCGATCCTGCAGGCGATCGAGGGCGACATCGCCGGGCCGCCGGTGCTGCTGATCGACGAGCTCGACCGCACCGACGAGCCGTTCGAGGCCTATCTCCTCGAGGTGCTCTCCGACTTCCAGGTGACCATCCCGGAGATCGGCACGGTCAAGGCCGACGCGCCGCCGATCGTCGTGATCACCTCCAACCGCACCCGCGAGATCCACGACGCGGTGAAGCGCCGCTGCCTCTACCACTGGGTGGACTACCCCACCGCGGCGCGCGAGCTCGAGATCCTGCGGCGCAAGGCGCCCGGGGCCGCGGAGCGGCTGTCGCGGGAAGTGGTGCTCTTCATCCAGAAGCTGCGCGGGATGGACCTCTTCAAGCTGCCCGGCGTCGCCGAGACCATCGATTGGTCCAAGGCGCTCGTGGAGCTCGACAAGCTGGCGCTCGACCCCGAGGTGATCAACGACACGCTGGGCGTGCTGCTCAAGTACCAGGACGACATCGCGCGGGTGCGCGGCAGCGAGGCGGCGCGCATCCTCGCGGAGGTGCAGGCGGAGCTGGCCGCCTGAGGTTTCGACGCAGAGGGTGCACGGGACGCAGAGGGCCGCGGCGCAGAGCTCTCAGGGAACCGCCCGAGGAACGGCACCGCCGGGCCGACGGTCCGTGACGACGAAGTCGGAGACGAGGAGGAGGACGATGCTCAAGCGACTGCTCGCAGCGACTGCGCTCGCGCTCGCCGCCACCGGCGCGGCGGCGCAGGGCTTCCCCACCCGGCCGGTGACGCTGATCGTGCCCTGGCCGCCCGGCGGCTCGACCGACATCGCGATGCGCGCGCTCGCGGAAGCGACGCAGAAGCATCTCGGCCAGCCGATCGTGGTCGAGAACCGCCCCGGCGCGGGCGGCACGCTGGGCGCGGTGGCGCTGCTGAAAGCCCCGCCCGACGGCTACACACTCACGCAGATCCCGCTCGGCGTCTTCCGGGTGCCGCACCTGCAGCCCACGCCCTACAACCCGCTCACCGACTTCACCTACGTCATCGGCATCTCCGGCTACACGTTCGGCGTCGTCGTGCGCGCGGACGCCCCCTGGAAGACCTGGGGCGAGCTCGTCGCCTGGGCCAAGGCGAATCCCGACAAGGTGAGCTACGGCACGCCGGGCGCCAACACGAGCCTCCACATCACGATGGAGGACATCGCGTTCACGCAGGGGATCCGCTGGACGCACGTGCCCTACAAGGGCAACGCCGAGAACATGACGGCGCTGCTCGGCGGCCACATCGACGTCGCCGCCGACTCCACCGGCTGGGGCCCGCAGGTGGATGCGGGCAAGATGCGGCTGCTCGTCACCTGGGGCGCGAACCGCACCAAGCGCTGGCCCAACGTGCCGACGCTCAAGGAGCTCGGCTTCGGGATCGTCTCGAACTCGCCGTACGGCATCGCCGGGCCGAAGGGGATGGACCCGCAGGTGGTGAGGATCCTGCACGACGCCTTCAAGAAGGGCATGGAGGACCCGATCCACCTCCAGGCCCTCGAGAAGCTCGACCAGGAGCTCGTGTACATGTCGAGCGAGGACTACGCGAAGTTCGCGCGCGACACCTTCAACGCCGAGAAAGCGACGATGGACCGCCTCAAGGCGCAGACGAAGTAGCCATGCCCGAGGCGAAGCCCCTGCCCGCCGGCCGCATCGCCGAGAACGTGATGCACTTCGCGCGCGTGCTGCGCGGCGCGGGCCTGCCGGTCGGGCCGGACAAGGTGATCGACGCGCTCAAGGCGCTCGAGATCTCCGGCGTCGCGCGGCGCGAGGACTTCTACTGGACGCTCGCCTCCGTCTTCCTCGACCGGCGTGAGCAGTTCGAGATCTTCGACCAGGCGTTCCACATCTTCTGGCGCGACCCGCGCATGCTCGAGCGCGTGATGGCGCTCTTCCTGCCCAGGGTGCAGGGCCGCACCGGGCAGGAGCCGCCCCCGCCGCCCGCGCGGCTCGCCGAGGCGCTCCTGCCGCAGGCGAAGCACGCCGAGCGCCCGCGCGGCGAGGCCGAGGAGAAGCTCGAGATCGACGCCGCGTTCAGCTTCTCCGAGCGCGAGGTGCTGCAGCACGCCGATTTCGAGACGATGTCGAACGCCGAGCTCGCGCAGGCGAAGCGCCTGATCGCCGAGATGCGGCTGCCGATCCCCGAGGTGCCGACGCGGCGGCTCGCGCCCGACCCGCACGGCCGGCTCGTCGACCTGCGCCGCAGCCTGCGCGCGTCGCTGCGCTCCGGCGGCGCGCTGATCCCGCTCGAGCGCCGTTCGCTCGCCGAGCGCCACCCGCCGCTCGTGATCCTGTGCGACATCTCCGGCTCGATGAGCCGCTACTCGCGCATGTTCCTGCACTTCATGCACGCGATCACCAACGACCGCGACCGCGTGCACACCTTCGTCTTCGGCACGCGGCTCACCAACGTCACCCGCAACCTTCGCCACCGCGACGTCGACGTGGCGCTGAAGTCGGTGGCCGACGCCGTGGCCGACTGGTCGGGCGGCACGCGCATCGGGGCGTGCCTGCACGAGTTCAACCTGCGCTGGTCGCGGCGCGTGCTCGGCCAGAACGCGGTGGTGCTGATGATCACCGACGGCCTCGACCGCGACCCCGGCACGGCGCTCGGCGCGGAGATGGAGCGGCTGCACAAGTCCTGCCGCCGGCTCATCTGGCTGAACCCGCTCCTGCGCTACGAGGGCTTCGAGCCGCGGCCCGCCGGGGTGCGCATCATGCTGCCGCACGTGGACGAGTTTCTCCCGGCGCACAACATCGCGAGCCTCGTGGAGCTCGGGCGCACGCTCGCGCGCGCGCCGGCGCGGCGGCGCGGCGAGGCGGAGCGCGCGCGGCGCGCGGCCTGAGCGCGCCGCGCGCAAGGAGGACGGCCATGCAGATGCAAGGCGAGCAGTTCATCCCGCTCCCGCGCGAGCGGGTGTGGGCGGCGCTCAACGACCCGGAGATCCTCAAGGCGAGCATCGCCGGCTGCGACGCGATCGAGAAGGTCGCGGAGAACGAATACAAGGTCGCGCTCACCGCCGCCGTCGGGCCGGTGAAGGCGAGATTCGCCGGTAAGCTGCTGCTCTCGGACCTCGACCCGCCGCAGTCGTACTCGATCGCGTTCGAGGGCTCCGGCGGCGCGGCGGGGTTCGGCAAGGGCGGCGCGCGGGTGTCGCTCGCGCCGGAGGGCGCCGGGACGAGGCTCGCGTACACCGCGAACGCCCAGGTGGGCGGCAAGCTCGCGCAGGTGGGCTCGCGGCTCATCGACGGCGTGGCGAAGAAGATGGCCGACGATTTCTTCCGGACATTCGTCGCGCGCGTCGCGCCGCCCGAGGCGGCCGCGCCCGCCGCGCCGGCGCCGCGCGAGGCGGCCTTCAACCCGATGTGGATCGTGGCCGCGATCCTGCTCGCGGAGCTCGCCCTCTTCTTCTGGCTCGCGGCCCGCTAGCGCCCGCGGCGAAGCGACGTGCGCGCGCTGGGCACTCCGGATCCCGACGCCGACAGCGACATCGCCGCGCTCGCCGCGGCGGCCACCGACCTGCGCGAGGCGGCCGAGCAGGCGTTCTCCCGCATGGCGGGCGCTCCGCTCGTCGCCGGCAACCGGCTGCGGCTGCTCACCGACGTGCGCGCGCACTTCGACGCGTGGCTCGAGGCGATCCGCGGCGCGCGCCGCAAGATCCATCTCGAGAGCTACATCTTCGCCGACGACGCCGTCGGCCGCGAGTTCGCCGAAGCGCTCGCCGCCAAGGCGCGCGAGGGCGTGCGCGTGCGGGTCGTGTACGACTGGCTCGGTGGCCTCGGCACGACCTCGTCGCGGCTCGTGCGCGCGATGACCGCCGCGGGCATCGAGGTGCGCGCCTTCAACCCGTTCCGGTTCGCGAGCCCGTTCGGCTGGCTCGCGCGCGATCACCGCAAGTCGCTCGTCGTGGACGGCGCCCTGGCTTCGGTCACCGGCATCTGCCTGTCCGCACGCTGGCTCGGCGATCCCGGGCGGGGCGTGCCGCCCTGGCGCGACACGGGCGTGATGATCGAGGGGCCGGCGGTGGCCGACCTGGAGCGCGCGTTCGCCGAGGCGTGGGCTGCGTGCGGTGCGCCGCTCCCGCGGGAGGACCTCACGCCGCGCCGCGCGATCGCGGCCGCGGGCGACGCGGCGCTGCGCGTCATCGCGACGGTGCCGAACACCGCCGCGATCTACCGGCTCGACCAGCTGGTCGCGTCGCTCGCGCGCGAACGACTGTGGCTCGCGGACGCCTACTTCGTCGGCACACCGGCCTACGTGCAGACGCTGCGCGCGGCCGCGGCCGACGGCGTGGACGTGCGCCTGCTGGTCCCGGGCGCGAGCGACGTGCCGGTGATCTCGCCGCTGTCGCGCGCCGGCTACCGGCCGCTGCTCGAGGCGGGCGTGCGCGTGTTCGAGTGGAACGGCTCGATGATGCACGCCAAGACCGCGGTCGCCGACGGCCGCTGGGCGCGCGTGGGCTCGACCAACCTGAACATCGCGAGCTGGCTCGGCAACTGGGAGCTCGACGTCGCCATCGACGACGAGCGCTTCGGCGCCGAGATGGAGGCGGCCTACGAGGGCGACCTCGCCAACGCCACCGAGATCGTGCTGCGCGAGCGCTCGCACGTGCGCCTGCGCTCACCCCGCCGCGCCGCGCTCCCGCACCGCGGTCCGCGCGGCAGCGCGGGCCGGGCCGCCGCCGGGGCGCTGCGCCTCGGCAACGTCGTGGGCGCCGCCCTCGGCGCGCGCCGCGTGCTCGGCCCCGCCGAGTCGCGGCTCATGCTCGCCGCGGCGGTCCTCGCCTTCGCCGTCGCGCTGCTGCTCTTCTTCTATCCGCGCGTGATCGCCTATCCGCTCGCGGTCGTCGCCGCGTGGGTCGCCGTGACGCTCGTCATCCAGGCGCGCCGGCTGCACGGCGACGGCCGCGCCCGGTCGCGGCGCAAGCGGCCGCCGCGGCGCAACCGGCCGCCACCCGAGCTGGGGCCACCGGAGCGCGAGTGACGCGCGGCGCCCCCGCCCGGCGGCCGTGATCCGCGCGGCGGGTCGTCATGCCGTCGGACTTCCCTCGCCGCTCACCGGCCGCGCGTTCGCGAGCGTCGCCCGATAGGCGCGGATCGCGCGCACCGTGCGGACCCAGTTCTGCACTGCCTCCCTGCGGGTCCGACCCCCGACCCCCAAGGTGCGAACCGTGCGTCGTCCGTAGAGGTCGACCGGGTCGTTGGCGATCCTGAGCACCGTGCCCTCCTCGAGGTCCGGACAGCTCGGCTCCCCGCGTCCGGGCCGGTAAGCGAAGACCCCGCGCGGGACGAAGCGAGCGAAGATCCAGTTCCCGTTCGAGCCGACCCGCGGCTCGGGAGCGCCGCGCCGGGCGATCGGCCAGATCGCGAACCAGCGGTAGGGAAGCGCCATGTCGCGCAGCCGAAAGCTGTACGTCACGAAGATCTCGTCGTTGCGCCGGTCGAGGACGGTGCGCACCGCGTCCTGCATGCACCGCACCTCGTACTCGTCGAAGAGCGCCTGATGGACGCAGGTGACCGGCGTGAGCGTGAAGCCGACGTCGATCGCGACCGGCCAGCGCGCCCATTCTTCAGGCACGCCGCGCAGGTAGGACGCGCACAGCGGCGCGTCGTCCTTCGGCCACTCGTCCGGTTCCGGCCATCCGCCACTGACGACGCGGGAATCGAGCATCGCCAACCTCCGTCTCGCGGTATCAGAGGGGCTGCGGGACGCCGCTCGCGGCGTGCACCGCGGCCCGTAGCGCCCCGGCGAGCGGCGTCCGCTCCCACGGAAACTCGGGCCTTCCGAAGTGCCCGTAGGCCGAAGTCGCCCGATAGATCGGCCGGCGCAGCGCAAGCCGCTCGATCACCGCGGCCGGACGCAGGTCGAAGAGACCGGTCACCGCACGCTCGATCACCGCGTCGTCCGCGGCACCCGTCCCCTGGGTGTCCACGTAAACCGAAACCGGCTGCGCGCGGCCGATCGCGTAGGCGACCTGGACCGTGCAACGGCGCGCGAGGCCGGCGGCGACGACGGTCTTCGCGATTTCGCGCGCGGCATAGGCGCCGGCGCGATCGACCTTGGTCGGATCCTTTCCCGAGAACGCCCCGCCGCCGTGCGGGCAGCTCCCGCCGTAGGTGTCGACGATGATCTTGCGGCCGGTGAGGCCGGTGTCGGCGAGCGGGCCGCCGATCTCGAAGCGCCCGGTGGGGTTTACGAGGAGCTCGATCCCAGCCGAGCGCAACGCCTCGGGGATCACCGGCTCGATGATCCTGCGCTTCACCTCCGTCTCGATCGTGCGGTTGTCGACTTCCGGCGCGTGCTGCGTCGAGAGCACGACCTTCTCGACCGCCACCGGCGTCGAGCCCCGGTAGCGCACCGTCACCTGGCTCTTCGCATCGGGGCGCAGCCAGGGGAGCTCGCCCGAGCGGCGCAGCTCGGCCTGACGGCGGACGAGCGCGTGCGCGAGCGAGATCGCGAGCGGCATCCGCTCGGGCGTCTCGTCGCAGGCGTAGCCGAACATGAGCCCCTGGTCGCCCGCGCCGAGCTCGCCGCCACCGAGGCTCACGCCCTGGTCGATGTGCGCCGACTGCGCCGAGATGGAGAGCTTCACCTCGCACGCCCCGGCGTCGAAGCCGCTCGCCGCGTCGTAGCCGATCCCGCGCACCGTTTCGCGCACGATGCCGGGGATCGCGCCCTCGAGCACGGCGAGGAGATCCGGAATCCGCGCCGAGCCGAACTCGCCGGCGACGACGACCAAGTTCTTGGCGACGAGCGTCTCGCACGCGACGCGCGCCGCGGAGTCGTGCGCGAGCAGCCAGTCGAGGACGGCGTCCGAGATCCGGTCGGCGACCTTGTCGGGGTGCCCCTCGGAAACCGATTCCGAGGTGAAGAGATGCTCCCGCGATGCGGGAGGAGAAGTGTGGGACACGGCGGTTCTCCGTCGCCCCCATCACGCCGGCGTCGCCGGGCTCCGGGGGCGGAGAGTCCGCGTGACGCTTTAGCGGTCTTCTTTAGCGTCGCCCCGCAAGTTGTCTTAAATCGGCGACGGATCGGGAGGCACCCGGTGCTGCATCTCCGGGAGCCCGCCGGACCCCTAGGGGATCCGGCCGATCTCAGGCGAACCTTAGCAGGCCGGTAGCTCATGGCGCGAGCCTGGTCGCGCCGCGCACTGCACTTGTTGTTAACGACCGGTCGAGCGCGGGGAACGTCCTGCGCCAACGGTGGCCCGCAATACATCGGGGCGCCTCGCGCGCCGTTCGCGGCTCCCGGCCGCGGCGGGCCATGGCCCGATTACCGCTGCTTTGCGACCGAGGCTTCCGGGGTCACCGCGCCCGCGCGTCGCGGGAGCTCCTCGTCCCACGAGACGAGCTCCGCGCCGAGGCGTCGGGCGAGCGCCGCGTAGACCGCGTCAGCTCCGCGAGGAATGCTCGCGCCCCTTCGCTCACGGCGGCGTCCACCGTCGCCGCATCGAGTGGACGGACGCGAACGAGCGGTGAGCGCAGCATGCCCGGGGTGACCCCAACGGCGAGATCGGCATTGCGCAGCCGCCGGGCGAGCGCGCACGCCCCTTCGATTCGCGCCGGTGCCGGCAGCTCGACGGCGAGCCGCCGTGCTGTCAGCACCGCGAGGAAGCCGCGGCTCGCCGCGCTGAAGGGATCGGTCGCGTGTCCGCGTCCGCAACCCAAACGCTTGCATCGATGACGATGGCGGTCACCTGCGATCCAGCCGGTTCCGCCCCGCCTCAAGCTCCTCACGCGCCGGGGGCCCGGGTTGAGCGCTCCCGATCGCCTCGTCAGCACGGGCAAGCAGGGCCGCGAGCCACGCTTCGGGCGCTTCGCGACCGCCCGGCGCCCGCTCCTCCGCGAGCCAGCGCTCGAAGAGCTCGACCGTCACCTCGCGCACCGGCTTGCCCAGCAGAGCGCTCTTGGCTTCGACTTTCCGGTAAAGCTCGTCCGGAATCTCGATCGTGGCTTTCATGGCAACACGCCAACTGTATTGCTGTATTACGGTCAAACGGCGAAGTGAGCCCTGCCGCCGCGGAGGCCCAGACCGCAACGCGTTGACCCGCTGAGCCGAGGGGCGCCGCCGCGGGAGTCCCGAACCCCCTGCCTCCGCGTCGCGACCGCTGCACTCCCCGCAGCGAAGGCGCGCAAGTTTCCCCAATCCGGGCTCCCTGCAATCCGATCGGTTCACCTCGAGGTCAGGAACCCGATCGGGCCACCCTCTTTCGCCGGCTTGGCCGCGTGCTCGGCCTCGAGCCCGGCGAGGAAGCCCGGGACGGTCGGGGTATCGCCGAGCAGCACGTATTGACGGTGGACGTTCGCGAAGTCGCCGAGGGTGATCCGGTCGAGCCGCGCGAGCCGCTGCTTGGCCTTCTCGGGAATCTCGGCCAGGTCGAGCGCCGTCGCGAAGAGCGCAGCCCGTTGTTCGAGGCGCATGGGCAGGAACTCCACCTTGAACTGGAAACGCCGCAGGAAGGCGTCGTCGATCCGGCCGAGCAGATTCGTCGCGACGATCAGAATGCCCTCGAATTCCTCGATGCGGCGGAGGAACTCGTTCGTCTGAGTGAGTTCCCACCCCCGCTCGGCCGTCTCCCGACCGTGGAGCAACCCCTCTGCCTCGTCGATGAGGAGCACTGTCTCGCCGTCCGCATGCTCGCGGAAGAGCCGCGCGATGTTCTTCTCGCTCTCGCCTACCCACTTGCTAAGCAGCTCGCTCGCCGTGCGCTTCACGAGGCGTCGCCCGGTGCGCTCGGCGATGTGCGCCGCGAGCGCGGTCTTGCCGGTTCCCGGGGCGCCATGGAAGAGCAGCGTGCCCTGCTCGTTACGGGCCAGAGCTTGGACGATCCGGTCGAGGCCGTACGCCGCCCGCGTGTTGACGAGCTCCATGCTGTAGGGCAGTTCCCTTGCCTTGCGACGGCCCACCGGCGCATCGCCCACCGCCCTGCGGTAGCCGTCGAGCTGCCTGCGGACGTGGTTTTCCCGCGCGGCCGCGTCGCGCTCGCCGACCAACTCGGCGAACCGCGCCGCCGCGGCGATGCTCGCCGGCGCGAGGCTCGGGTCGGCGGCGACGTCCTCGGCGAGCCGCTGCGATACGCCCAGCGCACCGAGGTGCTTCTCGGCGATCCGCGTGCGCGCCGCGTACGGCAGCCGGTCCATCGCGAGGTGGTACGTGAAGCGGCGCAGGAAGGCCGGATCGATCTGCTCCACCGCGTTCGAGATCCAGATGATCGGAAACGGGTTCGTCTCGAGCTGCCGGTTGATCCAGGCCTTGCTCCCCGCGTGCGACCTCGCCGGCATCCCGAAGAGCTGCGCGAGAACCGAGGCCTCGCTGTGCGGGAAGACGTCCTCGGCCTCCTCCATCACGAGCACCGCGCGCGTTTGTGGCGAGAGGATCCGCTGCGCGACCAGCAGCGCCTGGAGCCGCTCCGCGCGGCGGGGCTCGTCGCCACGCTCGCTCTCGATGCGCACCTCGAAGGCGGCGCTTTCCACCATGCTCGCGGCGAGCCGCGCGAGCTCGCTCTTGCCCGTGCCCGCCGGCCCGTAGAGCAGGACGTTGACGCCGCGCTGGCGGCCGTCGAGCGCCCTGCGCAGGGCGCGAACGATGAGGTCGAAGTCGTCGCGCAGGTGCGCGAAGTCGGCCGGCGTGAGCTCGCCGGGCGCTACCTCGGTCATTACGCAGCGCATCAGCTCGGCCGGCGTTTCGGCTCGGGCCCAGAGCAGCCGCCGCCCGGTGTCGCCCAGGCAGAACAGCGAGCCGAGGTCCATCACCTGCAGCGGCGGGTCGATGATCCCGCAGCGGTGCAGGAAACCGTCCAGCTCCAGCGCTGACTGCAACGCGGCGTTGTCGAGGTGGAATGCGGACGCCGCGAGCTCCACCGCGAGCGGCGCACCCCAGGTGCTCACGTTGGCGAGCGCCGAGCTGAAGGGCTCGTTCTGCTGCGCGGTGGCGGAGACCTCGAGGAGCGTCAGGATCGTTTCGTCCCACGAGAGCAGCGTGCGCAGGTGTCCGAGGTTGCGGCGCACCGGATCGTCGATCATCGCGCGGGCGACCTCGAGCTCACCCCGGGCGCGTTCGAGCTGCGCGAGGACCGTGCGCGCATCCTGCTCGTAGAGCTGGCGGTAGGCGAGGCCGAGGTCCGCCTTCGGCAGACGCAGCAGTCCTTTCCGGCGGCGCACGGGCACGTTGGACAGCGCCCGCGCGAGCGCCGCGGGGTCATCCCACGGAAGCGAGCGCATCGGCCCGCCGTCCAGGAATCGCGACGGATTGCGCCGGACGACTCTCGCGAGGGCCGCGGCCTCGTGCTCGGTCCAGGAAAGCGCGGGGAGCAGCGTGAGCCAGGTGTTCTCGCCGTCGGACTGCGTGAGGACGCGGTCGGGATGCGCATGGGCCAGCGCGGCCATCGCCCACGCCGCGCGGATTTCGGCGGGACGCAGGTTCGGGAGGGGTTGCGGAGTCGTCTTGCGGGTCGGTCGGGTCATGCGGCATCTCCTTCGTCTGTGAAGGAGAGTCTCCGCCCGCGACGCGACAGCGGATGTCGCACGCGAACGCGCCCGGCGCAGCGCGCCGACTGCGCCAGCCCCCTGCTCTACGCGACGAGCCGCTCCGCGATCACGATCATCGCCCGGGTGTCCTGCGCGCAATAGGCCTCGAGGTCCCGCTTCAGTGCCGCCCTCCGCTCCCGCGGCGTGTCGGGGTGGATCGCCTCCAGGTAGGCGCCTTGGGCACCGTCGCCGTCCTGCACCTCGCCCAAGTTCGCATAGTCGAGCGCCGGAGCGATCGTCGGCAGCACGGCCTTGATCGAGAACGAGCCCATCATGTCGCGGTGGTAGTAGTGCGCTTTCACCACCGGCTCGAGATCGACGATGCGGTCGTGAATCGCGTGGAGCGCGGGCGCGAACCCCCTGAACCGCTCCGCCAGCTCGCGGATCACGCGCCGCTCGAACTGGGCGTGGTAGGCGACGATCGCGCCGCGCTTGCCGAGCGTCGCGACGAGCTTTTCGGCGCATTGGCGGGCGGGGGCGCGCCCTGACAAGTCGAGGAATGCGAAGTGCTCGACCTCCCCGCTCCTGCGTTCGACGTGGCAGGACCACTGGAACGGAATCTGCTGGTACGGCCGCGTTCCCGCCCAGATCGGCACCGCGAAGGCGACGGTTTCGAAATCGAGCCAATAGCGCGGGAAGGCCCATTCGCCGATCGCGCGCCGGGCGCCCCGGTCGAGGTGGACGCGGCCGCTCCTGGTGGCCTGGTGGATTCGGCGAAAGAGCCCCTCCGGCACCTTCGTCGCCGGCACTTTGGCGAGGTCTTCGTAGCCCGCCTCCCGCAGCCTGCGCGCGAGGGCCTTGCCGCCGTTCCCCGGCAGGATCTCGACCGGAAACGCCGGACCGGGTCCCGCAATCGCGGTGCAGTAGTCCGCGAACGGACATTCGAACGGGTCGTGGCAGTGAGCGCCCATCTCGACTTCGGGCTCGCGCCCCGACGCCACACCCTGCGCGTCGCGAAGCCAAGTGGGGACTTCCTTCACGACAGGCGCGATCGCCCTGGAGACGTCGACCTCGGTGAGCAGCCCCGCGTAAGCGCCGCCGCCCGGATAGATCCATTTCGTGTTGACGTGGGCGACGTGGGTCCGCGCGACGTCGATCCCCGCGCCTCTCAGGACGTGCGTCTGGATCGCGGCGTCCTCGAAGTGATGATCCTTGACGCTCCCGCTCGACTTCACTTCCACGAGCGTCGCGGCCCCCTTCGGGTCGAACAGAACGTCCGCCCGGACGAACAGGTCGCCGTGGCGGAACGCCGGCTCGAAGAGCGGCCGGTTGGCGCCCGAGGCGACAGCCTTCCGGGTCTCGGCCAGAGCCGCGCCGGGGTCGCCCTCGTGCGCGACCAGGAGCCCGTCAGGCACGAGGCGCCGCGCCACGTCGCCGACGCTGTGCCCGGCCTGGAGGCGGCGCTCGGCGCCGGACTCGTCCTTGAGCTCGGGGCGATGGACCTCCAGCCAGAGCCGCTTGGGACACTGGCGAAAGGCGATGAGCTTGCTCTTCGAGAGCCGAATGGCCGCCACTGATCTTCTCCCCGGCATCGCCGCAGTCTGTCCCAACCCACCGCGCAGCGGAAGATCGTAGTCCTCTCGGCTGCGGAACCAGTTGGGCACCCGGCCCCCGGCGGCTCCTTGCCCGAACGTATCCGTCCTTCCACGACGGGTTCCGAGGCGGCCCTCTTCCGCGCGCGCTGGCCCGTTCACCATGCGCACCGGGGCCGGGTGTGGCGACCGTACTCCCATGCATATTGCGCCGGACCGTCCGCCTGGCGCCTCCCGAGACATTGTCCCGCTTCATGCGACACGAACTGTCGCAGCCGGGTGCGAAACTTGCAAGCATCGGACAGGGCAAGGAGTCGCTCTCTTGGAGACCCGCCGAATCCTCAAGATGCTGGAACTGATCCCGCCGGCGCCGCGGAAGGCGACTGCCGCTGAGATCGCCGACGGGCTCGACCGTGCGGGGTTTAGGGTCAACAAGCGGTCCGTCGAGCGCGACCTGAACGAGCTCTCGCGGGCCCTGCCCCTCGTCCGGAGCGACCGTAACCGTCCCTACGGCTGGTCGTTCCGACAGGGGTCCGCGGTCTCGCTTCCTGGCCTTACGACGCCTCAGGCCGTGGTCTTCCAGCTCGTCGAGCAGCACTTGCGCCCGCTCATGCCGCCGTCCGCGATCCGCGAGCTCGAGCCATTCTTCGAGCAAGCGCGTCGCCGGCTTCGCAGCGCCGAGCATTCGCGCGTCGCCCGCTGGCCAGACAAGATCCGCCAGGTGCCGACGAGCCAGCCACTCCTTCCGCCGAACATCCGCCGCGAGGTGCACGAAGCCGTCTGCGACGCGCTCCTCGAGGAATGCCAGCTCGAGATCGTTTACCGGAAACGTGGCGGGCTCGGCGATCAGACCTGGCGCATCCATCCGCTGGCGCTCGTCCAGCGCGGGAGCGTCATCTACCTGGTCGCCGGGTTCTACGCCTTCCCGGACGCGCGCACGCTCGCGCTACACCGCGTCCAGCGGGCGAAGAAACTGCCCGACCGGGCGGCGGTGCCCAGGGATTTCGACATCGACCGTTTCATCGAGTCCGGCGAGTTCGGCTTCGGCGGCAAGCAGAAGATCCGCCTCGAGGCGATCTTCCACGACGGCGCCGGCGAGCACCTCGAGGAAACGCCGCTCACCGCGGACCAGGAGCTCACGCGGATCGACGACACGACCCACCGGCTGGTCGCGGACGTGCTGTGGACGCGGCAGTTGGAGTGGTGGCTTCGCGGGTTCGGCGACAGCGTTGAGATCGTTGCGCCGAAGGCTTGCCGCACCGCGATGCGCCACCGGTCGACCATCGCGGGAACACGCTATGTCCGAAGCGGCCAAGCGGGCCGGTTGCCGTAATCGTCCCGGCCTCAGCCGATGGAGACCCCGCCAAACCAAGCAGGCCACGATACCCGCACGGAGAGTACGTCGCTCTAGAGCGATCGGTCAGTCCGTGCGGCACCGGAGTACGTCACGCTGCGTGATGCCCTCCGCGGGGCTGATGCCTGCGGTTCAAGGCAACGCGGCGGCGTGTGCGCGCTCCCTCTGTTCTAAGTTCTAAGCACTAAGCCTTGGCCCCCGAGCGCGGCTTGAAGCTCGCGTACAAGTCTTGCAGTTCTTTTAGCTGCTCTTCGTTCAACTCGCCCCTGGGAGCGAATCGGAGGCTGGCCCGGTAGCCGTCCACGCCATGCCGCCTCAGCAGCTGGCGAACAGCTTTCTGGAAGGCGCTCTCGCGGGCGTCGAATGGCGGCGGACCCAATTCGGCAATCGTCCTTTTCTGCACGGCCACATAGGGGGTATCGCGGCGACGCAGCACTTTGGAGCCCCTTGTCGAGACCCGCTCCTCTGCAATCGCCCAGGTGATGCTGTCGGCCTTCGACGATTCCGCGGGCTTGGCCAGGTCGACCATCAAGAGCCACTCGTTGGGTCTGGTGTGGGCGTCCTTGGCGGCCCAGAACCACTCCGGCCTTCCCCACCCGTTCTCATCCGCCAGTCGTTCGAGTTCTTCTTCCTGCTCGGCGTCAAAACCCTCCGCGAACGCGAACAGCCGCCACGCCTTGCGGTTGTGTTCCCGGCACCAATCGCCGAAGCTGCGGCGTCGTGTCCGGGGCTGCTTCCGTTCCAGGAAGTCGTTTCGCCCGTTCCTCGCTCGAAACCGATTCGTTCGTCGGTCCAGGTCGAGAAGCCTTTCCCTGGATGCCGGCTCGGTCTCAACGGCTGCCAACAGTGCGTCGATGTCAACGGCCTCCGCCGGAAGGCGGACCGCCGTTTCGACCAGCCTTCCGTCCCCGAGTCCGTTGTCGCTGAGGTTGGCTGAACCGATCACCGCGCCACGGCCCTGCGCCCAGTACAGCTTCGTGTGAAGGCTTCGGGCGAACAACACTTTCACTTTGTGGCCCTGCAACTCCCGGATTGCGTCGGGATTGGTGCCCCCTTCCTTGTCCCAGCAGACGAGCTCGATCCCCGCGGGATTCGGCAGATAGCCGATCGCCCCCTTGCCGACGAAAGCGACCATTACGACCCGCCGACGGTTCGGGTCGCTGAGCACGTACCGGACTGCCTCGCGGATTTGCTTGGAGTTCCTCAGCACGCTCACCCCGTCCGCCATCCTTCGGATCCCCTTGGTGAATTCGATAGCTCCGGCACCACGCGGTACTCGCACTGAGCGCCGCAAGGACTACGGTTGGAGCATCGCGACCCCTACTTCGCCTCGAACCCGAAGCCCTTGAACCTCAGGCTCCGGTAGTTCTGGCTGACCGTCCGCATGACGTTCTCGGGTACGCCAGCCGGCGCGCTCGCGTCGATCTCGATCGTCACGCTCACTTACCTCCCGACCCGGCCCCCTCGGTATCGCGCCGACGCGGACGTCCCTCGATTCAACCATGGCGCCCGGACCTCGATGTCCGATGCCGGCAGGTGGTGCTGCAGGAAGACGGGCAGGTCTCCTTGTCGTTGTGGGACCCGCGCCGAAGATACGGGCGCGGAAATGGTACCAGCCCGCCCCGCCTGGAAGCGTTCCGTCTCAGGGGGATCCGCGGGGCGGATTTCAGGGTCCCGCCGAAACGCAGCGACAGCTCGAGCGGCTACGCGCGAGCCGCCGCCGAAGATCCGCGGCCGAAGCGGGTGCTTCTTGGGTTGGAGCAGGCGGCATGCGGGCGGGCATCAGCCAGGTTCCGCCAACCGACGGGGCCACCGCGTTGCCTGTTGGCTTACTTCCCGGGTGAATCGCCTCATGCGCCACCCGGCGGCCGCGCGCTCGTGAAGGATTGCTCACGACGAGCGCCCCGAGTGTCGGCCCTCGCCGCGCCGCAGTGTTTACTCCTCTTTGTCGTTCGCCCGCCCACCACCCCATGCCCGCCTTCCCGACCGCCTACATCAGCGCCTACGCCACCGCGTGCCTCGTCGCGTTGGTGCTGATCATCGGGCGGCGCGATTCGATCGAGCTCTTCCGGCGTGAGTATTGGGTGCTCCTCCTGCAGCCGTGGAAGGTGGTGACGTTCCTCGTCGCCGGCGGCGGGCTCGTGGCGATCGTGCCTTGGGCGAGCCGGAACGATTACACGTGGGATTACGTGGACGCCACCTTCATGTCCGTGCTCACGTTCGCGACCGCCCCGTGGGCAGTCGGCACCCTCTACCGCGCCTTGCGGCGGCAGACTTCGCTCGCGAACGCCTACGTCGCGGCCTGCGTCTGGATGTTCTCGGCGAGTTGGTCTTACGACCTCTGGTTGCTGGCGCGCGACGGGGAATATCCGCCCACCTGGGCGGCGAACATCATCGCTTCGTCCTGCCTCTACCTGCCGGCCGGGATGCTGTGGAGCCTCGCGTGGCGCCCCGAGCGGGGGATGCACTTCGCCTTCTCCGAGCCGGATTGGCCCAGGCCCGCTCCGCCGGTGCCCTTCCGCAAGCTCGCGCCGGTCGCGGCGGTTCTGATGCTGCTCGCCGGCGCCCAGATCGTGCCGTTCCTGCTGTAAGTGGCCTCGGCGGGCAGCGGGCCCGCCCGGGCGGCGTGTCCTCCCGCCGCGATCGGCGAACCCGCTAGACTCGTTCCCCCGTGACGCAGGGAGGCGAGAAATGGGTGCATCCGGCAGATCCCCCGCACGGCCGGCGGTAGTCGCGATCGGCGACCTGCACGGCTATTACCCGGCGCTCAAGGCGCTCCTCGAGGCGATCGACGGGCGCTACCGCATCTTCGATCCGGGGACACCCGATGCGCTCGCCGCGGGGGTGCGGCTCGTGCTGACCGGGGACTACATCGACCGCGGCTCGAGCGCGCTCGCGATCATCGAGCGGCTGCGGCAGCTCGAGGAAAGGAGCGCACCCGGGCAGGTGGTGACCCTCCTCGGCAACCACGAGCTCCTCGCCCTCGAAGCCTTCGACACTGCCCGCGCGCTCGCCCGCGAGGGACGGCCTGGTGCGCTCGAGCGCTATGGTGAGCTCACGATCCACGGCGACCCGCAGAACGGTGGCCAGCGGTTTCTGCGCGAATTCGGGCCGACCGAAGAGGCGGCGCTCGAGAGCTACGCGAGGCGCATGGCCCGCGGTGGCGACGTCGGCGACTGGATCCGCACGCTTCTGCCCATTTACGATGCGCGGATCGCGGGGCGGAAAGTCCTCTTCCTGCACGCCGACCTCGCCGAGCCGCTCCGCGATGAGCGTGCGCTGCAACGCGCCCGGGAGGAGGTCGAAAACGCCTTGAAGCCGACCACGGCCGAACGCGGTGGTTCAGTAAGAAAGTACCGCCATCCCCGGCTCATGAGCCCTGCGAGCTTCTTCTGGAACCACTCCTTCTGGCGGCTGGAGGACGCGTCGCCGGAAGAGGCCGCGCGGATCTGCGAGCAGGCCGGCGTGGACATGATCGTGACCGGGCACACCGCGCGCCCGCCGCGGATCACCTGCTATGGCGGGCGCATCTTCGACCTCGACGTCGGCATGAGCCCGTGGTTCTGGCGCTCGCCGGACCGCCCGAACCCTCCCTGGGCGCTGCTCATGTGGGAAAACGGCCGGATCGCAGCCTTTTCGGCAGGCGGCGAGGAGGAGGAGTTCGTTCCCGCGCGGCGCCGCTCGTCCTCGCCGCGCCCGGGCGCATCGGGTAAAGGTAGAAGCCGGGCGCCGTGAGGCGCGACTCGGGCCGGCATTGCACCGAGCGTCGCGGCAGTCCCGCGACGCGCCCCGCCGCGCCTAGTCCGCGCCGAACCGTATCCCCTGCGCGAGCGGGAGATCCCGGGAGTAGTTGATGGTGTTGGTCGCGCGCCGCATGTAGCCCTTCCAGGCATCCGACCCGGACTCGCGGCCGCCGCCGGTTTCCTTCTCGCCGCCGAAGGCGCCGCCGATCTCGGCGCCGCTCGGCCCGATGTTGACGTTCACGATGCCGCAGTCGCTGCCGGCCGCCGAGAGGAAGATCTCCGCCTCGCGCAGGTCGTTCGTGAAGATGGACGACGCCAGGCCCTGCGGCACGGCGTTGTGGAGCTCGATCGCCGCGTCGAGCGTCCGGTAACGCAGCGCGTAGAGGACCGGCGCGAAGGTCTCGCGCCACACCAGCGCGGTCTGAGTGGGCATCTCGACGAGGGCCGGGCGCACGTAGAACCCCGATTCCGCGCCCGGCACCGTGACGCGCTCGCCGTGATGGACCCTGCCGCCCTCTGCGCGCGCTTCCGCGAGCGCCGCCTGCATCGCCTCGAAGGCGCGCCCGTCGATGAGCGGGCCGACGAGCGTCGCCGCCTCGAGCGGGTTGCCGACCCGGATGCGGCCGTAGGCGGCGACGAGGCGCGCGACGACCGGCTCGTAGATGGACTCGTGCACGAGCAGGCGCCGCAGCGTCGTGCAGCGCTGCCCGGCCGTGCCCGCGGCCGCGAAGAGCACCGCGCGCTCGACCAGATCGAGGTCGGCGGAAGGGCCGACGATCGCCGCGTTGTTGCCGCCGAGCTCGAGGATCGCGCGGCCGAAGCGCGCGGCGACGCGCGGCGCGACCTCGCGGCCCATGCGCGTCGACCCGGTGGCGGAGAGCACGGCGACGCGCGGATCGTCGGCGAGGAGCTCGCCCACCACGCGGCCGCCGATCACGACCTGCGAGAGCCCGGGCGGCGCGGCGCCGAAGCGCGCCATCGCGCGCTCGAGGAGCGCGTGCGCGGCGAGCGCCGTGAGCGGCGTCTTCTCCGAGGGCTTCCAGACCACCGGGTCGCCGCAGACGAGCGCGATCGCGGCGTTCCAGGCCCACACGGCCACGGGGAAGTTGAACGCGCTGATCACGCCGCACACGCCGGCCGGATGCCAGGTCTCCATCATCCGGTGGCCCGGGCGCTCGCTCGCGATGGTGAGTCCGTGGAGCTGTCGGGAGAGCCCCACGGCGAAGTCGCAGATGTCGATCATCTCCTGCACTTCGCCCAGGCCTTCCTGCAGGATCTTGCCGTTCTCCAGGGTGACGAGCCGCCCGAGCGGCTCCTTCGCCGCGCGCAGCTCCTCGCCGAAGAGCCGCACCAGCTCGCCACGCTTCGGCGCCGGGACGACCCGCCAGTCGCGGAACGCGCCGTGGGCCGCCGCGACGGCCGCGCTCGCGGCGGCGGCATCCGCGTGGTCCACGAACCCGAGCACTGCGCCGTCGATCGGCGAGCGCACTTCGAACGCGCCGCGCGCGAAGCGCTCGCGCGTGACGCCGAGCCTGTTGAGTAGTTCGGCTGCTTGCATGGGTTTCCTTCCGGTGGATCGTCGCGCCCGCTCAGGGCGCGAGCCGCGAGACGGCGAGCTCCGCGGCCGCGAGGTCCTCGAGCGCGGTGCCCACCGACTTGAACAGCGTGATGGCGTCCTCGCCCGAGCGCCCGCTGCGCGCGCCGACGACGAGCTCGGCGAGCTCGGCGCGCACCGCGTCGCGCGTGATCACGCCGTTGGCGATCGGCTGCACGAGGTCGCCCGCCTCGGCGAGCGCGCCCGCGTAAGTGTCGACGAAGACCTCGGCCTTCGCGACGAGGGCGTCATCGGCCTCGCGCATGCCCGGCGTGAAGCCGCCCACGAGATCGACATGGGTGCCCGGCCGCACCGCGGCCCCGCGCACGACGGGCTCGGTGGCGGTGGTCGCACACGTGACGATGTCGGCCTCCGCGAGCGCGGCATCGAGCCCTGCGGCAGGCGACGCCGGCAGGCCCGACCGCGCGAGATCGGCGGCGAGCGCCTCGGCACGCTCGCGCCGTCGGCCCCACACCAGGACGCGCCGGATCGGCCGCACGGCGCAATGCGCCGCGGCCATGCACGGGGCGAGCTTGCCGGTGCCGACGACGACGAGCGTAGCGCTGTCGGACCGTGAAAGGTGCTTCGACGCGAGCGCCGATGCGGCAGCGGTGCGCCGCAACGTGAGCGCCTCGCCGTCGAGGAGCGCGCGCGGGTGGCCGGTCGCACCGTCGAGAAGGACGAAGAGCGCCGCGACGGTGGCGAGGCCCCGCGAGCGGTTGGCGGGGAACACCGTCACGAGCTTCACGCCGAGGGCCTCCTCCTGGCGCCAGGCCGGCATCAGCAGCAACCGCCCCTCGATCCGTGGCGCGACCACGTGCACGTGGCGCAGCGGCGCCTGCGCGCCCGTGGCGAAGGCGGCGCCGAGCGCCGCGACGAGCGAGGGGTAATCGAGGGCGGCCTCGATGTCGGCGGCCGGGAGATAGGGAAGCGTGGCGGTCATCGTCGTTTGCCGCGCGCGCGGTCGCCCGGTATGTTACAGGGCGCAAGGGCGAGGAGCGACGGATGCAACGGGTGGTGATCATCGGCGGCGGCGCGATCGGCAGCGCGATCGCCTACTTCATCCTCGCCGACCGCGCATTCCGCGGCGAGGTGACGGTGATCGAGCGCGACCCGAGCTATGCGCGCGCCTCCTCGGCGCTCTCGGCGAGCTCGATACGGCAACAGTTCTCGACCGCGATCAACATCGAGATCGGCCGCTTCGGCATCGGGTTCCTGCGCGAGGCCGGCGAGCGCCTGACGGTGGACGGCGACGCGCCCGACATCGGACTCACGGAGCCCGGGTATCTCTTCCTCGCTTCGCACGCGGGCGCCTCCGTGCTCGAGCGCAGCCACGGGCTGCAGCGCGCCCTCGGCGTGGACGTGGCGCTGCTCGAGCCGCGCGAGCTGCGCAGCCGCTTCCACTGGCTCGCCACCGACGGCATCGCGCTGGGATCCCTGGGCCTCTCGGGCGAGGGTTGGTTCGACGGCTATGGCCTGCTGCAGGCCTTCCGCCGCAAGGCGCGGTCCCTCGGCGCGCGGTATCTCGACGCCTCGGCGGCGGGCTTCACGACGTCGCGGCACCGGGTGACGGGCGTCGTCCTCGCCGACGGTGCCACGCTCGATTGCGACGTCGCGGTCAACGCCGCGGGCCCCTGGGCCGCAGCCGTGGCGCGCTGGCTCGGCATCGACCTCCCGGTGCGCGCGCGCCGGCGCTGCGTCTTCGTCTTCAACTGCCCGACGCCGGTCGTGCCCTGCCCCCTGGTGGTGGACCCGTCGGGCGTCTGGTTCCGCCCGGAAGGCCGCGGCTACATCTGCGGCGTCTCGCCCGATCCGGGCAGCGACCCGGACGACGCGCCGCTCGACGTGGACCACACGCTGTTCGACGAGGTGATCTGGCCGGCGCTCGCCGCGCGCGTGCCGGCGTTCGAGGCGTTGCGGCAGACGAGCGCGTGGGCGGGCTATTACGAGTTCAACACGTTCGACCAGAACGGCATCGTCGGTTTCCACCCGGAGTGGGGCAACTTCGCGCTCGCCAACGGCTTCTCGGGGCACGGCATCCAGCAGTCCCCCGCGGTCGGCCGGGGGATCGCCGAGCTCGTCGTGCACGGCGGCTACCGCACGCTCGACCTCTCGCCGCTCGGGTTCGGGCGCATCGCCGCGGGCCGGCCGCTCACCGAGCTCGCCGTCGTGTGACGGCGCACGCTCAGCAGGACGCCGGCGCGGCCTCGCGGCAGGCCCTGTGCGTGCCGCTCCCCACGGCGACGATTTCGCGCACCGCCGCGGCGTAGCGCTCGAACGCGTACCCGGACGCGTTGCTGTGGCTCGCGCCCTCGACGAGCAGCAGGCGCTTGGGCTCGTTGGCGGCGGCGTAGAGCGCCTCGCTCATCTCGGGCGGGACGAACCCGTCGCCGGTGCCGTGGACGAAGAGCACCGGCGCGCGCACGGCAGCGATCCTGGCGAGCGAGTCGTAGCGTTCGGTGAGCACCAGGGACACCGGCAGGAACCCGTAGCCCTGTCGCGCCGCCATCGCCTGCATCGACGTGAACGAGGACTCGACGACGAGCGCAGCCACATCCGCGTTGCGCGAGGCGAGCTCGATCGCCACCGCGCCGCCGAGCGAGTGGCCATAGACCACCCGGCGCGACGCGTCGGGCACGCGCGCCTTCAGCCACTCCCACGCCGCCTGCGCATCGGCGTAGGTCTGCGCCTCCGACGGCAGGTCGCCGTCGCTCCTGCCGAAACCGCGATAGTCGATCGCGAGCACGTCGAAGCCCATCTCGCGCCAGCGCGCGATGCGGAAGAGGTGGCCGGATAGGCTCCAGCGCACGCCGTGGAGGTAGAGCACCGCGGGCGGCGGCCCGCCGCCGGCGGGCGCCTTGCGCGCGGCGGGGACGAACCAGCCGTGGATCTTCGCCTCGCCGGCGTCGCCGCCGGCGACGCGGATCCACACGTCCTCGTACGCCATGCCGCGGTCGGCGGGCGTCGCGTGGATCTCGCGGACCGGCCGGAAGATGAGCTCCCGCTGCTTGGTCTCGATGTACGCGCAGCCGCCGGCGCCGCCGAGGGTGAGGAGCGCGGCGAGTGCGGATGCCGCGAGCGCTCGCGCGGTCACGGGCGATCTAGCTCCGCGTCGCGGACCAGCGCCCTTCCGCGCCGCCGTCGGTGCGCACGGTGCCTTCCATGGTGTTGCCCGACACCTTGCCGGTGAACTCCCTGCGCACGCCCGCGGCGTCGACGAACGCGAACCGGATGACGTCGCCGCGCAGGGCCGGCTCGCGGATGCCCGCGTTGATCTCGCCGAGCCGCACGCTGCCCTTCACGTTCTGGTAGCGCTGCTCGAGGGTGAGCGCGACCTCGCGCTGTGCGGCGCCGTCGCCGGCCGGGTACTTCAGCCGCCAGGCGCCCTGCACCTTCGCGGGCACGATCCAGAGGTAGGCGCGCCGCCCGTCGAAGACGTCGAGCTCGTCGGGCTCCCAGTCCTCCATGTCGAACTGGTGCGAGGTGACGCGCGTCCCGGGCTTCATCTCGAGGATCTTCGGCCGCAGCTTGGCGTTGAGCGTCGGCAGGAGATACATCGTGACGACGGTCGCCTTGGAGAAGTCGGTCTCGAAGATGTCGCCGCGCACGAACTCGGCCCTCTCGCCGACGCCCTCCTTCGCCGCGTTCTTCTTCGAGAGGGTGACCATGTCCGGGTTGTACTCGATGCCCATCGACCTGGCGCCGAAGCGCTTCGCCGCCGCGATGGCGATGCGCCCGTCGCCCGCGCCCAGATCGATCACGAAGTCGTTGGGCGTCGTCTGCGCCATCGTGAGCATGCGCTCGACGAGCGCGTCGGGCGTCGGCACCCAGATGACGTCCTTGCCCGCCTGGCCGACCTGCGGCTGGAACTCGCCCTTCGGCTGCGCCTGCGCGAGCGCCGCCGCCGGCATGGAAACCGCGAGCGCCGCCCCGAGGGCGCCCGCGACACGAACGAATCGGTTCACTGCCTTCTCCTTCCTGGCTGGATCAAACCCTGCTGCAACCCCGGGCGTTCCCGGAGGCCGGCATCATGCCTCGCCCGGCGCCGCCCTGTCGACCCGCACCGGCGGTAGCCTCAGGCCCTCAGCGCCTCCCCTTCGAACGGGAGCCTGCGCAGGCGCTTGCCCGTGGCGGCTGCGACGGCATTGGCCACCGCCGGCGCGATAACGGGAGTGGCGGGTTCGCCGACGCCGGTCGGCGGCTCGGCGGAGGCGACGATGTGCGTCTCGACGGCGGGCATCTCGTCGATGCGCAGCGGCCGGTAGTCGTGGAAGTTGGATTGCTCGACGATCCCGGCAGCGAGCGTGATCGCGCCGTGGAGTGCCGCGGCGAGCCCATAGCCGATCCCGCCCTCCACCTGGGCGGCAATGTTGTCGGGGTTGATGGCGAGCCCGCAGTCCAACGCGCAGACCACGCGGTCCACGCGGAGCGAGCCGTCGGCGCGCACCGTCACTTCCGCCACCTGCGCGACGAAGGTGTTGAAGGACTCGTGGACCGCGACGCCGCGGCCGCGGCGCTCGCCGGCCTCACCGGGCGCGAGCGGCGTTCCCCACCGCGCACGCTGCGCGGCGAGCTCGAGCACCGCCTTGTGCCGGGGATGCTTGTCGAGGAGCCGCCGGCGCAGCTCGACCGGATCCCTGCCGGCTGCGCTGGCGAGCTCGTCGAGGAACGTCTCGGTGGAGTAGGCCGTGTGCGTGGAGCCGACCGAGCGCCACCACTGCACCGGCACCGGGAGCTTCGGCGAGTGCAGCTCGACGCCGAGGTTCGGGATGGCGTAAGGCAACGTGCTCGCGCCCTCCACCGACGTGACGTCGATCCCGTCCTTCACCAGCGCGCCCGCGAAGGGAGTGCCCGCGAGGATCGACTGGCCCACCAGCCGATGCTGCCAGGCGACGATGTCGCCGTGCGCGTCGAGCCCGGCCTCGAGGCGGTGCACGAAGAGCGGCCGGTACCAGCCCGCACGCATGTCGTCCTCGCGCGTCCAGACGAGCTTCACCGGGCGGCCCGCGTGGGGCCCGCCGGCGAGCGCCTTCGCGATCTCGGCCGCCTCGAGCACATAGTCGGCGCCCGGGTTCGCGCGCCGGCCGAAGCTGCCACCCGCGAACAGCATGTTGATCTTCACCTGGTGCGGCGCGAGCCCGAGCGCCGCCGCCACGGCGCGCTGGTCGCCCGTCTGCATCTGCGCGCCGTTCCAGATCTCGCAGCCGCCCGGACCGAGTTGGACGACGCAATTCATCGGCTCCATCGCGGCGTGTGCGAGATACGGGAACTCGTACTCGGCCTCGAAGCGGCGCGCGGCTGCGGCGAGCGCAGCCGCCGGGTCGCCGTCGCGGCGAGCCCGCGCGCCGGGCGTCGCCGCGAGGCGCCGGTATTCGGCCACGATCTCCGCCGAGCCGAGCCGGAAGGCGGCGGCCTCGTCCCACTCGATCCCGAGCGCGTCGCGCGCCGTCTTCGCCGTCCAGAAGTCCCGCGCCACGACGGCGACGCCGGACGGAATCGCGACGACGTCGGCGACGCCGGCGACCGCCCTCGCCTTCGCCGCATCGAACGATCTCACCCGCGCGCCGAAGCGCGGCGGATGCGCGACGAGCGCCGTCAGCATGCGCGGCAGCCGCAGGTCCTGCGTGAAGATCGCGCGGCCGTTCGTCTTCGGACCGCTGTCGAGGCGCGGCGCCCGCCTGCCGATGAAGACGTAGTCCTGCGGATCCTTGAGCTTCACCTCGCGCGGGACCGGCAGCCGCGCCGCAGCGGCCGCGAGCTCCCCGAACGTCGCCCGGCGGCCGGACGGCGGGTGCGACACGATGCCTTTCGCGACGCTGACCTGCCCGGCCGGGACGCCCCAGCGGTTCGCCGCCGCCGCGACGAGCATGGCGCGCGCCGCCGCGCCGGCCTGCCGCAGTTGGTCGAACGAGTTCGCGATGGCCGTCGAGCCGCCGGTGCCCTGCGCCGGACCCCAGAAGAGGTTGTTGTAGCGGCTCGCGTCCGCCGGCGCGCCTTCGACGTGCACCTGCGGCCATGCGGCATCGAGCTCCTCCGCGACGAGCGTCGCGAGCCCGGCGTAGGCGCCCTGGCCCATCTCGAGGTGCTTCGCGATCACCGTCACGGAGCCGTCCGTGCCGATGCGCACGAAGGCGTTCGGCACGAACGGCGCCGCGGCGTTCGCCCGGCCCGCCTTCCCGGGCCCCGCCTGCGCGGCGGCACCGCCCGCGACCACCACGAGCGTGAGGCCCACCCCGGCCTTGAGGAATCCCCGGCGGCTCGCGTTGACGATCGCCACGCCCTGCAACGCGGGGGCCCTCACCCCAGCACCCTCGCGGCGTCCTTGATCGCGGCGCGGATGCGCTGATAGGTCGCGCAGCGGCAGACGTTGCCGGCGAGCGCGCCGTCGATCTCCGCGTCGGTCGGCCGCCGCTTCGCGCGCAGGAGCGCCACGGCGGCGAGGATCTGGCCGGACTGACAGTAGCCGCATTGCACGACGTCGAGCCGCATCCACGCGTCCTGCACCGCGCGCGACACCCGGTCGGACTGCCCGGCGGAGAGGCCCTCGATGGTCGTCACGCGACTGCCGGCCACCGCGCCGAGCGGCGTCACGCAGGAGCGCGCCGGCTGCCCGTCGACGAGGACGGTACAGGCGCCGCAGAGGGCGATGCCGCAACCGTACTTGGTTCCGGTGAGGCCGAGCCGGTCGCGCAGCACCCAGAGCAACGGCATGTCGGGGCTGGCGT
Source organism: Burkholderiales bacterium (assembly GCA_026417035.1). Lineage (GTDB taxonomy): Bacteria > Pseudomonadota > Gammaproteobacteria > Burkholderiales > SG8-39 > JAOAEA01. The sequence goes on along the minus strand of JAOAEA010000002.1, from coordinate 58,611 downwards.
CGGGACGGACGCGCCTGCCGTTCAGGTCGAATTCGGTCATCGGGCCGGGCCCCGGGATGGCGACGCGGCATGGTATCCGCACTATTGCCTGCGCGCCACGCGCCCGCCCGAGGGCGCGCGAGACCCGTCGATATAATCGTCCGATGCATCTCGCGCCCCCGCTCCCGGAACGTCTGCTCGTCGACGCGTTCGACCTCGCCGGGACCGGCCTCGCGGTCGTGGACCTCGAGGGGACGCTGCTGCGGGTGAACCAGGCGTTCGCGACCGCGCTCGGGTACGACGCGGCGGCGCTCGCCGGCCGGCCGTTCACCGATCTCTTCCCGCCGGCGGCGCGCGAGGCGGCGCTGCGCGTGTTCCGGTCGAGCCTCGCCAGCGGCGCGGGCGCGCCCGGCCACTGGACGCTCGTCCGCGACGACGGTTCGGCTCTCGAAGCTCTCGTGGCGGCGCGGCGGCTCGAGACCGCCGAGGGCTCGTACGCGATCTGCTCGCTCGTGGACGTGACCGGCGTCGCGGGCGTCGAGCGGCGCCTCTCCGAGATGCTCGCGGAGCACAAGGCGCTCCTCGACAACGCGCTCGTCGGCATCCTGTTCGCGCAGGGCGGCGAGATCGTGCGGCTCAACGCGCGGCTCGCCGAGACGTTCGGCTACGCGCCGGCCGCGCTCGCCGGCCGGCCGCTCGCGACGCTCTTCGCCTCGCCCGGGGCGTACGTGTCGGCCGAGCACGCCGCGCGGCTGCGCTTCGCCCGCGGCGAGCCCTACCACGCGGAGATCGAGGCGCGGCGCCGCGACGGCAGCCTGTTCTGGGCCGAGGTCGACGCGCAGCCGGCCGGCTCCGGCAGCGGCTCGCAGACGATCTGGACCGTGCGCGACATCACCGACCGCAAGCGCGCCGAGCAGGCGCTCGCCGCGGCGCACCGCGAGCAGCAGGCGATCCTCGACAACGCCTCGGTGGGCGTGGTGTTCATGCGCGACCAGCGCGTCATGCGCTGCAACCGCAGGCTCGCGGAGCTCTTCGGCTACGCGCCCGAGGAGCTCCTCGGCCAGCCCGGGTCGATCTTCTACCCGAGCGAGGAGTCGTACGCCCTGATGGGCCGGCTCGCGGGGCCGACGCTCGGCCTCGGGCGCCCCTATCACGCCGAGTTCGAGTTCCGTCGGCGCGACGGGTCGCCGCTGTGGTGCCGCGTGTCGGCGCAGGCGATCGACCCGGACGTCCCCACCGGCGGCACGGTCTGGATCGTGGACGACGTCACCGAGGAGCGGCGCGCCGCCGAGAGCCTGCAGGCGACGCTCGCCGAGCTCGAGCTGATCCTCGCCAACGCCACGGTGGGCATCGTGTTCCTGCGCGGCGGGGTGATCGAGCGGTGCAACCGGCGCTACGCGGAGATCCTCGGCTACGAGCCGGCCGAGCTCGTCGGCGAGGGCGGCGGGCGCGGCTTCGAGTCCGAGGCCGACTACCAGCGCTTCCGCCAGGCGGTGCTGCCGGTGATGATGGACGGGCGCCAGATCGAGACGGAGGTCCGCTGGCGCACCAAGCGCGGCGAGCGCATCTGGGTGCGGCTCTCGGGCCGGCTGGTGACCCCCGGCGAGCCCGAGAGCGGCTCGATCTGGATCACCCAGGACGTCACGGCGCAGCGCGAGGCGCAGGCCGCGCTCGCCCGGGCGCGCGACGAGCTCGAGCAGCACGTGCGCGAGCGCACCGCCGACATCCAGCGCAAGAACGCCGCGCTCGAGAACGAGATCAGCGAGCGGCGCCTCGCGGAGGAGCGGCTGCGCGAGCACAACGACCGGCTCGCCTTCCACCGCAACCGCCTGCTCGAGCTCGCGCAGCTCGACAAGGGCGATTTCGAGAAGACCGTCGACCGCATCCTCGGCACCGCGGTGCAGACGCTCGACATCGACTGCGCGAGCTTCTGGCGCGCGACGCGCGAGGGGCGGCGCATCGTGTGCGAGCGGCAGTACTTCGCGGACCGCGGGCCGGTGCTCTCGAGCGTCGGCGCGCACGCCCTGGACGCCGAGGACCACGCGCCCTACTTCGAGGCGCTGCGCGCGAAGCAGGTGATCGTCGCGGAGGACGCGCTCGCGCACCCGGCCACCGCCTCGCTCGCCGAGGCTTACCTCGTGCCCTGCAGCGTGCGCTCCACGATCGACATCCCGGTGTGGCTCGACGGGCAGGTGGTGGGCGTGGTCTGCATCGAGTCGCTGCGCGCGCGCCGCGTCTGGCAGGCCGAGGACGTGGACTTCGCCTCCGGCATCGCGGTGATGATCGCGCTCGCCCTGGAAGCCTCGCAGCGGCGCGCCGCCGAGGACCAGCTGCGGCGCCTCGCGCACCACGACACGCTCACCGGGCTGCCGAACCGCCACCTCCTGCAGGACCGGCTGCGGCAGGCGCTCGCCTTCGCGGTGCGCAACCGCACCAAGGTCGCGGTGATGTTCCTCGACCTCGACCGCTTCAAGACCATCAACGACTCCCTCGGGCACCTCGTCGGCGACCAGCTGCTCGCGCAGGTGGCCGAGCGCCTGACCGGCGCGCTGCGCGCGGGCGACACGGTGTGCCGGCTCGGCGGCGACGAGTTCGTGATCGTGCTCGCGAACATCAAGGCCGGCGGCGACGCCGCGACCGTCGCGCAGCACCTCCTCGAGCGCATCGGGCCGCCGTTCACCATCGACGGCCGCGAGCTGTACGTGTCCGGCTCGATCGGCATCAGCGTGTACCCCGACGACGCCGACGGCATCGACGCGCTCATGCGCAACGCCGACACGGCCATGTACCACGTCAAGGAGGGCGGCCGGAACGGCTTCCAGTTCTTCGCGGCGACGATGAACGCGGCGGCCAACCGGCGCCTCGCGGTGGAGACGGAGCTCCGCGCCGCCCTGCGCCGCGGCGAGCTCGAGCTCTTCTACCAGCCGATCGTCGAGCTCGACTCGCGCCGCGTGCGGGCGATGGAGGCGCTGGTGCGCTGGCGCCACCCGAGCCGCGGGCTGCTGCCGCCCGGCGCGTTCGTGACGATCGCGGAGGAGACCGGCCTCATCCACCAGATCGGCCACTGGGCGCTCGGCGAGGCCTGCACCCAGGCGCGGCGCTGGCAGGCCGAGGGCTACCCGGCCGTGCCGATCTCGGTGAACCTGTCGGCGCGCCAGTTCCGCGAGCGCGACTTCGCCGACGCGGTGCGGGGGATCCTCGCGCGCACCGGGCTCGCGCCGCAGCTCCTCGAGATCGAGGTGACCGAGCACACGCTGATCGAGCAGTTCGACGCGGCGGCCGCCGCGCTCGACGCGCTCGCGGCGCTCGGCGTGCAGATCGCGATCGACGACTTCGGCGTGGGCTACTCGAGCCTCTCCTACCTCAAGCGCTTCGCGATCGACCGGGTGAAGATCGACCGCTCGTTCGTGCGCAACGTCCCCGGCGACGCCGACGGCGCCGCGATCACCCGCGCGATCATCTCGATGTCGAAGAGCCTGCGGCTGCGGGTCGTGGCCGAAGGCGTGGAGAACGAGCAGCAGCTCGAGTTCCTCGCCGCGCACGGCTGCGACGAGGTGCAGGGCTACCTCTTCTGCAAGCCGCTCCCGGCCGCCGAAGCCGAGCGGCTCTTCGGCGCGCACGGCGTGCTCGGCCCGGTCTGAGGCGACCTCTTCAGGCGAGCGCGCCGGCGGCGAGGGCCGCCACCACGACCGCGGTGAGGCCGGCGCGCAGGCGCAGGAACCAGCCCGCCACGGGGAAGTTCCGCGCCAGCCAGCGGTCCATCGCGAGCTGCAACGCGAACATGCCGGCGAGGACGACGAGCGTCGTGGCCGGATCGATCGCGAGCGCGACCCAGGCGACCAGCGCCGGGACGACGCCCCAGCCCGCCGCGACCCAGACCGAGGCCGCCGGCGCCTGCCGGACCTGCGCGACGATTCCCCAGTGGAGCGCGCCCACGAAAGCGAGGATGACCACCCCGTACGCGGCAAGCCATTCGCGCACGACGGCTTTGGCATCGGGCGGCGCGAGCCAGAGGGCGGCCGCGCCCGCGAGGAACGGGATCAGGCCGCCCGCGCCGAGCATCAGGAAGGGCGTCGGCGCGCGGTCGGTCGCGATCACAGTCAGCATCGCCCCCCCGCGATCGCTGAACGCATCCGCGCCCGGCGCGCTCGCTCGATCGTTGGCGGAGCTCCGCACCGAACCTGCCGAGCGGCTAAGCGCTCTTGGCGGTCGAACCGTCTTGTTGTCCTGGACATCTAGCGACCTGTCAGAACCCGACTCGCGCCCTGGCGAGCCACCCAACCCTCATCAGGGGCTACCTCCCCGCGGGCGCCCGAGGCGGTCTCTCTGGCGATCGAGGTGACTGACGGGAACGGACCGGCTCCGCGGCTCGGTCGTGAGGGAGGGAGGAGGGAGTGACGTGGAACCGGCCCGCCCCGTCGGTCAGCTCGCACGTTACCCTAGTTTCGCCATTTTGTCCAGGACATCGATGTCCATGCGACCGGAGCTGGAAAGGCGGAGCGCGCGCCGCAGGTCGGCCGCGTCACCCCGCGCGCAGGGCGCCCGAGCCGCACCGTGGCGTCGGGTCACCGCCACGCGGGACGTCAGGGGTGCGCAAGCACGGTCGCCCGATACTTTGCCTTCGGCGCGGAGTTTCGGGAGAATCGCGGGGCCGCTTTCGCCGACGGACGCGGCATGAGCCTCCGCGAACACGCCGCGAAGCGATCGGTGCGCCCGAGCCGACCGCCGTCAACCTCACAGAAGCGAGCCGCGCAGTGGACCTGCTCCTCTCCCTCTCCCGTGCCATCGACGCGCTCAACGACCGCGTCGGCCGGACGGTCGGCTGGCTCGTGCTCGTGACCACGCTCATCAGCGCCGGGAACGCGGTCTCGCGCTACGGCTTCAACCTGAGCAGCAACGCGTGGCTGGAGGTGCAGTGGTACCTCTTCTCCGCGATCTTCCTGCTCGGCGGCGGGTACGCGCTCCTCAGCAACTCCCACGTGCGGATCGACCTCGTCGCCAACCGCCTGCGCCGGCGGACGAACGCGTGGATCGACCTCGTTGGCATCGTCGTGTTCCTGATCCCCACCTGCCTCGTCTTCCTCAAGTTCGGCTGGGACATGTTCTACGACTCGTACGCGCGCGGCGAGATGTCGGCCGACTCCGGCGGCCTCATCCGCTGGCCGGTGAAGGTGCTGGTCCCGATCGGGTTCCTGCTGCTCCTGCTCCAATCGGTCTCGGAGCTCGTCAAGCGCATCGCCTACCTGCGCGGCAGGGTGCGTTGGGAGGGGCTGGGCCACGCCCCCGACGAGGCCCCGCCGGACGCGAGGGTCGAGTGAGCACCGCCGCCGGGACCGGCGCCCCGCGCCCACACCGCTTCCCCCACTGACGAGGAACCGATTCGATGGTCTCCGGGCACGAGGGCATCGCGCCCATCATGTTCCTCACGCTGGCGCTCTTCCTGCTCACCGGCTTCCCGGTGGCGTTCGCGCTCGCGGCCAATGGCCTCCTCTTCGCCTTCATCGGCATCGAGATGGGCTGGCTGCAGCCGGCGCTCCTGCAGGCGCTGCCGCAGCGGCTCTTCGGGATCATGGCGAACCAGGTGCTGCTCGCGATCCCGTTCTTCACGTTCATGGGGATCATCCTGGAGCGGAGCGGCCTCGCCGAGGACCTGCTCGACACCGTGGGGCAGCTCTTCGGGCGGGTGCGCGGCGGCGTCGCCTACGCGGTGATCTTCGTCGGCGCGCTGCTCGCGGCGACCACCGGCGTCGTCGCCGCCTCGGTGATCGCCATGGGCCTCATCTCGCTGCCGATCATGCTGCGCTACGGCTACGACAAGAAGGTGGCCACCGGCGTGATCTGCGCCTCGGGCACGCTCGCGCAGATCGTGCCGCCGTCGCTCGTGCTGATCGTTCTCGCCGACGTGCTGGGGGCGTCGGTAGGCGACATGTACGCCGGCGCGCTCATCCCGAGCGCCATGCTGATCGGGCTCCTCGCGCTCTACATCCTCGCGCTCTCGATCTTCAAGCCCTCGGCGGTGCCGGCGCTGCCGCCGGAGGCGCGGACCATGCGCGGCCTCGAGCTGTACCGGCACGCGCTCTTCGGGATGGTGCCGCCGCTCGTGCTCATCTTCCTCGTCCTGGGCACGATCTTCCTCGGCGTCGCCACGCCGACCGAGGGCGGTGCGATGGGCGCGGTCGGCGCCCTCGTCCTCGCGTGGTCGCGCCGGCGCCTCACGATGAAAGTCCTGCGCGAGGCGATGGACGCCACGACCAAGCTCACCGTGTTCGTGATGTTCGTACTGATCGGCTCGACCATCTTCGCGCTCGTGTTCCGCGCGGTGGACGGCGACCTCTGGGTGGAGCACCTCTTCCGGCTCGTGCCGGGCGGCGAGCTCGGGTTCATCCTGGTGGTGAACCTGATCGTCTTCCTGCTGGGGTTTTTCATCGACTTCTTCGAGATCGCCTTCATCCTGCTGCCGCTGCTCGGCCCGGTGGCCGAGAAGATGGGCATCGACCTCGTGTGGTTCGGCGTGATGATCGGCATGAACCTGCAGACCTCGTTCCTCACGCCGCCGTTCGGCTTCGCGCTCTTTTACCTTCGCAGCGTCGCCCCCAAGGGCGTCACCACCGGCGACATCTACAAGGGCGTGGTGAGCTTCATCGCGATCCAGCTCCTCGCCCTCGCCACGATCATCGTGTGGCCGGAGGAGGTGATGTTCATGACCGGCAGCACCAAGCGCGTGGATCCGGGCGACGTGAAGATCGAGATCGAGTCGATCGACGCCGGGAAGCCCGAGGAAGGCGCCGAGGACGCGCTGCAGCGGATGATGCGCGAGGCCGGCAAGGCCGGCGGCGAGAAGCCAGCCGAGGAGACGGACGAGATCATGAAGATGCTCAAGGAGAACGAGCCGAAGAAATAGCCGCGCGCCGGGCGGCCGGTACGCGAAAAAAAGCCCCGCGCGCGGCGGGGCTTTTCGCTTCCGGCGCGGCGCCGGGGGCTACTTTTTCACCGTCGCCATGAAGTCGTCGAAGGTGTTCTCGGTCACGCGCATCCAGGTGATCGAGTCGTTGCGGAACGCGATGTAGCTCTCGTAGATCTTCTTGAACGGCGCGTTCTTGGCCGCGGTCTCGGCGTAGAGATCGTTCGCCGCCTTGAACGCCGCCTCCATCATCTCGCGGGGGAACGCGCGCAGCTGGGTGCCGGAGGCGACCAGCCGGCGCAGGGCCGCGGGGTTCTGCGCGTCGTACTTGGCCATCATGTACTCGTTCGCCCCGTGCGCCGCGGCGGTCAGCATCGCCTGGTAGTCCTTCGGCAGGCCTTCCCACGACTTCTTGTTCACCTGCAAGTGCAGCGCCGGGCCGCCCTCCCACCACCCGGGGTAATAGTAGAACTTGGCGACCTTGTTGAAGCCGAGCTTCTCGTCGTCGTAGGGGCCCACCCACTCGGCCGCGTCGATCGTGCCGCGCTCGAGCGCCTGGTAGATCTCGCCGCCGGCGATCTGCTGCGGCACCGCGCCGAGCTTCGCCATGATCTGGCCGCCCCAGCCGCCGATGCGCATCTTCACGCCCTGCAGGTCGGCGAGCGACTTGATCTCCTTGCGGAACCAGCCGCCCATCTGCGCGCCGGTGTTGCCGGCAAGCAGCGACACCACGCCGTTCGCCTCGGAGAACTCGTTGAACAGCTTGTCGCCGCTCGCGAAGTACCACCAGGCGTTGTACTGGCGCGCGTTCAGGCCGAAGGGGATGGCGGTGCCGAACGCCCAGGTCGGATCCTTGCCGACGTAGTAATAGGGCGCGGTGTGGCCGATCTCGACGGTGCCGTTCTGCACCGCGTCGAGGACCTGGAGCCCGGGGACGATCTCGCCCCCGGCGAACACGCGGATGGTGAACTTGCCGCCGGACATCTCGTTCACGAGCTTCGCCGCGTACTCGCCCGCGCCGAAGATGGTGTCGAGCGACTTCGGGAAGCTCGAGGCGAGCCGCCAGCTGATGGTCGGTTGCGCCTTGACGATCGCGGGGGCCGCGACCGCCCCGGCGGCGGCAGCGCCGACACCCGCCTTCTTCAGGAATTCTCGTCTTTTCACTTGGGTCTCCTCTCTCTGTGAGCCGGTGGAAGATCCGGAAGGTCCGGACCGCGGTCGGATTATACAGATCGGCCCCGGGACTTCTTGCCGCCGGCAGGCCCTGCGGGCATCCTGCGGCCTTTCCCGATCGGAGCGGCCGTGGCCCAGCCCGCCGAGGCGCCCTTCGTCTATCTCTTCCCCTCGGAAGTCCGGGAAACGGCCGCCGGGGGCCGGTCGCTCGCGTGGCCGAAAGGCGAGGATCCGTTCCATCCGTCCCGCGCGCTCCCCCTCACGGGCGCGCCGCACGTGATCCAAGTCCGCTCGGGCGCCTTCACACCGGACGAGTGCGCCCGGATCGTCGCGATCGGGGAGGCGCTGCCGGCGCAGGCGGGCGGCGTCGAGAAGGGCGACAGCACCTACCGGGTGAGCCGCATCAGCTGGATCGTGCCGGCGCCCGATACGCACTGGCTCTTCCACCGCCTGGCGCTCCTCTTCCACGAGGCGAACGCGCGCTACGGATTCGACCTCGCCGGGTTCGTGGACGCGCTGCAGTACACGGTGTACGGGCCGGGCGAGCACTTCGGCTGGCACATGGACCTCGGGCCGGACCGCACCGCCGCGCGCAAGCTCTCGATGTCGGTTCAGCTCACCGCCGGGTCGGACTACTCGGGCGGCGCGCTCGAGTTCGTCGGCATGGCGGGCGGTGGCGCGCGCGCGCCGGGCGACGCGATCATCTTCCCCGCTTACATGGCGCACCGCGTGACGCCCATCGAAGCGGGCATCCGGCGCTCGCTCGTCGCCTGGGCCTGCGGGCCGAGCTTCCGCTGACCGCAGGGCGCCGGCGGCGTCAGTTGCCGGCGATGGTCAGGCCGTCGACCAGGATGGAGCCGCAGATGCGCGACCCGCGCACCAGCGTGTCGTTGCCCACGGCGACGATGTTGCGGAACATCTCGCGCAGGTTGCCGGCGATCGTGATCTCGCTCACCGGGTAGGCGATCTCGCCCCCTTCCACCCAGTAGCCGGCCGCGCCGCGCGAGTAGTCGCCGGTCACCGTGTTGACGCCCTGGCCCATCAGCTCGGTCACGAGGAGGCCGGTGCCCATGCGCCGGATGAGGCCGATGAAGTCGTCAGGCCCCGGCGCGAGGACCAGGTTGTGGTTGCCGCCGGCGTTGCCGGTGGTCTGCATCCCGAGCTTGCGGGCCGAATACACGCCGAGGAAATAGCCCTGGAGCACGCCGTCCTTCACGACGTCGCGCGGACGGGTCGCCACGCCGTCGTCGTCGAAATACGCCGAGGCGAGGCCGCGCGGGCGATGCGGGTCCTCGCGCAGCCCGACCAGCGGCGCGAACACCTGAGTGCCGAGCGCGTCGACGAGGAACGAGGCCTTGCGGTACAGGTTGCCGCCGCTCGCGGCGGCCACGAAGTGGCCGAGCAGGCCGTTCGCCGCGGGCGCCTCGAAGAGCACCGGCGCGCGCCGCGTCGAGAGCTTGCGGCTGCGCAGGCGCGCGAGCGCGCGCCGGCCGGCGTAGTCGCCGATCGCCTCGGGCGAGGCGAGGTCGCCGCTCGCGCGCGCGCTCGAGTACCAGTCGTCGCGTTCCATCTCGTCGCCCTCGGCGGCGATCACCGCGACCGAGACGTAGTGCCGCGAGCTCGGGTATCCGGCCATGAAGCCGTGCGAGTTCGCGGCGATGAACTGCGACTGCTGCGCCGAGACCGTCGCGCCCTCGGAATTGGTGACGCGCGGATCGAGCCGGAACGCCGCCGCTTCCGCGGCGCGCGCCATGTCGATCGCGCGCTCGACCGGGAGGTCCCAGGGGTGGAAGAGGTCGAGGTCGCGGATCTCCCGCGCGAGCAGCTCCGGCTCCGCGAGCCCGGCCGCATCGTCGGCGGCCGTGAAGCGCGCGATCGAGAGCGCCGCATCCACCGTGTCGGCGACCGCCTTGGGCGAGAAGTCGGAAGTGCTCGCGTAGCCCTTCTGCTTGCCGACGTAGACGGTGACGCCGATGCCCTTGTCGCGGTTGTGCTCGATGGTCTCGACCTCGCCCATGCGCACCGTGACGGTCTGTCCGTAGCCTTCCGAGACCTCGGTCTCGCACGCGGTCGCGCCACCCGCCCTGGCGCGCGCGAGCACGTCGGCCGCGATGGCGCGCAACGTGTCGAGCGTGTAGGAGAACCTCGCCTTCGCCATGGCTTTTCACTGCGGGAAAGCCGGTATCATAGCAGCCCGTCATGCCCCGACCCCGTGCCGAACCCGCGCCGCAGGCGCCGAGCAAGTCGCAAAAGAAGCGCGACATGCACGCGCTGCAGGCGCTCGGCGAACGCCTCGTCGGCGTTTCCGCCGAGCGGCTCGCGGAGATCGGCCTGCCCGAAGACCTTCTCGCAGCCGTGCGCGACGCGCAGCGCATGACCGCGCGCGAGGCGCGCCGCCGCCAGCTCCAGTACATCGGGCGGCTCATGCGCGAGGTCGATCCCGCACCGATCCGCGCGAAGTTCGAGGAGTGGGAGGGGAAGCTCGCGGCGCACACGGCGATGCACCGCCTCGCCGAGAGCTGGCGCGAGCGCCTGCTCGCCGAAGAGGACGCCCTGACGGCGTTCGCGCAGGCCGTGCCCGCCGCTGACCTGACGGCGCTGCGCGGGCTCGTCCGCGAGGCGCGCCGGGAACAGGCCGCCGGGCAGCCGCCGCGCCGTTACCGCGAGCTCTTCCGGCTCGTGCGCGCGCTGCTCGAGGACGCCGCCCCCGGCGCGGCCGCGACGTGATGCGCGGCGCGGCCTGCCTCTCACTGCTGGTCGCGGCAGCGACGGCTGCCGCACCGGCCCGCGCGCAGGCACCCAACATGCAGCCCGGCCTCTGGGAGGTGACGTTCCGTGTCGAAGTGGCGGGCCGGCCGGCGGAGGTTGAGACCCTGCGGCGGTGCGTCACTCCCGAGCAGGTCAAGGAAGCGGCCAGCGCGAGCCCTGCCGCGCCGCGCGGCGACTGCACGGTGAGCGATTACAAGGCGACCGCCGAGGGCGCCTCGTGGACCTTCGACTGCAAGGGCGGGAACCCGATGACCGGCTCGGGCTCGATCGTCTGGCAGGGCGCGTCCTACTCGGGCGCGACGCGCGTCGAGACCCGGGAGGACGGACGGCCGATCGTGGTGAACCAGTCCTACTCGGGCGTGCGAATCGGGGACTGCGCGCCGCCGGCCGCGCGAACGCGATGAACACGCTCGACCGTCCGCTGCGGATCGGCCTCGTCTCGGTGAGCGACCGCGCGTCCTCCGGCGTGTACCGGGACGAAGGCATCCCCGCGCTCGAGTCGTGGTTCGCGGCCGCGCTCGCGACGCCCTTCGAGACCACGACGCGCCTCATCCCCGACGACCGGGCGACCATCGAGCGCACGCTGGCGGAGCTCGTCGATGCGGCCGGCTGCGACCTCGTGCTCACGACCGGCGGCACCGGCCCGGCACCGCGCGACGTGACGCCCGAGGCGACGCTCGCGGTGGCCGACAAGGTGCTGCCCGGCTTCGGCGAGCAGATGCGCCAGGTGTCGCTCCACTACGTCCCGACCGCGATCCTCTCACGGCAGGTGGCGGTGGTGCGCGGCAAGGCGCTCATCATCAACCTGCCCGGCCAGCCGAAGTCGATCCGCGAGACGCTCGAGGGCGTGAAGGACGCTGCGGGAAACGCCGTCGTCCATGGCATCTTCGCTGCGGTGCCCTACTGCATCGACCTCATCGGCGGCCCCTATGTCGAGACGAACGACGCCGTCGTGAAGGCCTTCCGCCCCAAGTCCGCGCAGCGGCCCAAGGGCGGCTGAGCACGGCCCGCTGACCCGTTCGGGGCGACGCGCTGCGCCCCTTGCGCCGGCGTCCCGACACGGGGAAGACGCCGCTTCCGCCGCGCCCGCCCCGGCCGTGCGGCGACGGCCTTCAGGAACTCCGTCCTCGCGTCCGGGCCGCGCATTCGCGACCATCGGGCCATGACGGAGCGCCTCGACGCGATCGAGATCGAGACCGGCCCGCGCCCGGCGGCAGCAGTCCTCTGGATGCACGGCCTCGGCGCGGACGGGTCGGACTTCGCGCCGATCGTTCCCGAGCTCGCGCCGCTGCCCTGCGCGGTGCGCTTCGTCTTCCCGCACGCCCCGCTGCGGCCGGTGACCGTGAACGCGGGCTACGTGATGCGCGCGTGGTACGACATCGCCTCGCTCGACGTCGACCGGCGCGAAGACGAAGCCGGCGTGCGCGCCTCGCACGCGCTGCTCGCCACGCTCGTCGAACGCGAGGGCGCGCGCGGCATCGCCGCGGCGCGCGTCGTGCTCGCCGGTTTCTCGCAGGGCGGCGCGATGGCGCTCTTCACCGGTCTGCGCGGGCCCGAGCGGCTGGCGGGGATCGTCGCTCTCTCCTGTTACGTGCCGGTGGCCGACGCCCTGGGCGCGGAGGCGCATCCCGCGAACCGCGAAACGCCGATCTTCATGGCGCACGGCACGGAGGATCCGGTCGTGCCCTTGCGGCTCGGGGCGCGGTCGCGCGACCGGCTCGTGAGGATGGGCCACCGGGTCGAATGGCACGAATACCCGATGCCGCATGCCGTGTGCCCCGAGGAGATCGCGGACATCTCGGCGTGGCTCGCCGGGGCACTCGCGTGATGCGCCGGGGGACCGCGGCGTGAAACGCGCGATCGTCGGTGGTTTCGCCCTGCTCGTCGCCGCCGCGATCGGCGCGGGCGCATGGCTGTGGCTCTCGCTCGATCACGTGGCGAAGCGCGCCATCGAGCACTTCGGGAGCGAGGCGCTCGGCGTCGCGGTGAAGGTCGACCGGGTGAGGCTCTCCCCGGCCGACGGCCGGGGCGAGGTCGACGGGCTGCGCGTCGCGAATCCACCGGGCTTCAGGCGTCCGACTGCCGCGAGCGCGGCCCGCATCGAGCTCGAGGTGGACCCGGCGACGCTCGCCTCCGACGTGCTCGTGATCCGCCGCCTGGAGGTGACCGGGCCGGCGATCGTCTACGAGACCGCGGCCTCCGGCAGCAACCTCGACGCGCTGAAGCGTACCGCCGCGCGCGGCGCCAAGGCGCCGGAAACACCGGCGCCGGCGGGAAAGCCGGCGCCCGGGAGAAGGCTCATCGTCGACCGGCTCGTGATCCGGCGCGGGACGCTCGGCTACGCGCCCGCCGCGATCTCGACCTCGGCCGAGGTGCAGCTCGCCCTGCCCGACATCGTGCTCACCAACGTCGGCCGCAAACGCGGCGGGGTGACGCCCGAGGAGCTCGCGAGCGTCATCGTCGACGCGATCGCCGCGCGCACGGCGCAGACGCTCGGTCCGGCCCGTATCAAGGACGGGATGCGCGGCTTGCTGGGATTCTGAGGCGGGCTCGCGCGGCCGAGCCCCTGCGCCGCGGCGCGCGCGGCTAGGGCTTCAGCCCTCGCGCACCATCACCCTGCAGTCGAGCAGCTCGTAGTCCGGGCCGCGCTCGGCGATCGCCTGCGGCGTCAGGACGAAGCCGCGCCCCTCGTGCTCGAGGACCAGGTTCTGTCCCGGCGCGTGGACGCCCGCGCGCACGACGAGCCGCGCCTCGCGGTCGCCGGGCCGCGGCGGCGCGGCGAGGATCCCGATCTCGGAATCGAGCCCGAGGACGTTCCCCGATTGCACGCGCAGCTCGACGGGCGTCGGCGCGCGCGCGATGGTCTGGATCCCGATGCCGGCCTTGTCGAGCGCCTCCCGCGTGATGCGGCGAATGACGCCGAGCACCCAGTTCGTGCCGCCTTCCGGCTGCAGGGCGAGGAGCCCGTCGATCTTCACCCAGTCGCTCGGCGCCTGCGTGACGATGGCCCCGAAGCCGCCGGCGCTCACGTTCTCCACGATCCAGCTCTCCGTGCCCTCGCCGGTGAACGCGAGCGACGCGCCCGGCTGCAGCACGTCCACCGCGCCGTCGAAGCCGGGTGCGACCGTGAGGCGCGCCTTGACGCGGTGCCGTTCGTGGCGGCGCTCCGGCGGCTTCGATGCCCACTGCGCCGCCAGATGCGCGAGCACCTCGACGACCGGGCCGAGCTCGTAGAGATCGCCCAGTCCCAGTTCGGATGGCATCGCGCGCGTGCGCACGGCCGCCTCGTGCAAGGCGGCTGCCCGCTCCGCCGCCCCGGCCGTGGCGACGTAGCGCACCGTGGTCGATTTCTCGGGGGGCCGCGCGTGGCGAAGCGGCGGTGTGCCCGCGGCGATGTCCACCCAATAGGTGGCCTCCGCGGGCGGCGTCGCCGTGATCGTCTGCGACGGGACCATCGCCGCGATGATGCGCTCGGCGATGTCGATCTCGAGCGGCAGGAGGCTGTCGGGCGCGCTCACGCTGAAGAGCACCATGCGCAGGAACTCCTGCTCCGGCGTCGAGTCGCCCGGGATTCCCTGGTAGACCTGCACCGGGACCCGCGAAACCTTCCGCCACTCGGCGAGCCCGAGCACGCCGCCCGCCATGCGCCACACGCCCTGCTCCAGCGGCCCGTAGCGGACGTGGAGCCACTTCATCTGCGTCGCGAGCGAGCGCAGCGCCCGCACCGCGATGAGACCGAGCGATCCTTTGAGCGCGTCGGCGCCCTTCTCGCCCGCCTCGAACGCCTTGAGCACGTCGACGAACGCCTGCGCGGAGTTGCGCCAGAACCCGTCGAGCGCCTTCCACCAGCGGATTTCCTGGACCTTCGAGAGGCGCTGCGCGCCGATGTACTCGCGCCCGAGCCGCCGCGCCGCCGGCTGCCCGGCCTCGTCGAGCAGCAACGCCACCTGCGCGCGGTGCCCGGGCGCGAAGGATTCGGCGCGCACCGATTCGAACCAGTGGGCGAGCTCCTCGAGCGTCTTGATCGGGTCGCCCGCGGGCAGCTCGGCTACGAGCCGGCGCGCCTCCTTCAGGTCTCCCATCGGGTGGTCGGGCTTGGAACCGCTGAAGATCTTCAGCATGGGTCGCGCGCGGGCAAAGGGGCGATTCGCCGCAGGATGCCGAACGCGCCACCGCGCGGCAACCCGCGGCGACGGCGGCGTGTGGCAAGTTTCCGCCCGGAGCGCGCCGGCCGGAGGGGGGCGCGACGGGAGGCTTCCGGGGACCCTTCGGGGCACCCCGCCGGCGAACGACGGGCCGGGGGTGGTGCTGGTGCGCGGACTCGAACCGCGGACCTACTGATTACGAATCAGTTGCTCTACCAGCTGAGCTACACCAGCGATCTGCCACGCCGCGAGGGGCGCGGCGGGAGCGCGGATTATAGCGCCGGCCGACATCCCGGCGCGAGCTGCGATCAGGACGCCGCGGCGCGCCGCGTGCGCACGATCACGTCGACGCCTTCTGCAACGACACCCTCGGGGAGCGGCGGCAGCCCTTCCACCCGCACGCTCTGGGCGGGAATGTCGGTGAGCTCCCCCGAGTCGACGTCGTAGAAATGGTGGTGCGGCTCGGTGTTCGGGTCGTAGAACACCTTCGCCGGATCGACGATCAGCTCGCGCACCAGCTTCTTCTCGAGGAAGAGCTTGAGCGTGTTGTAGACCGTCGCCTTCGACGTCTCGGCATGGCGCGCGTTGACGAGCGCGAGGATCTGGTCGGCCGAGAGGTGCTCGCGTTTCTCGAAGAGGACGAACGCGATCTCGATGCGCTGATGCGTGGGCGTGATCCCGTGCGAGCGCAGCAGGCCCGCGAGGTCGTCTCGGCTATACGGCTTGAAATTCATGGACTTGATGGTAGCCCATGATTTGGACTTTGTCTAATCCCGGTACACGGGATCGGCGTTGCACCCCGCCCGGCCACGCAGCGCGGGGCCCAGGCGGCGTGCCGATCGCGGCGTGAGGCCGCGCTGCGTCGGGTGGCGACGGCTCGAGCTGCGCCGACCGAATCGCGCCGCGCCGCCAGGGCGCCGGCTCACCCGAGGGCGCGCAGCGCCCGGGCGCCGCGGGACGACGGGGGCACCGCGCTCGAAGCGCGCGGTGCGCGTGAGAACAATTTCACGCTCCGACGGGCGCACGGCACCGCTCGTCCGCGACGCCGAGCCGCCCGTCCGCCCGCGGTGGAGGTTGACGCGGGCGCTTCCTATCATCCAATCGTCCTTTAAAGGGGAAAGCGATGAGCGCACAGCGAGGATTCACCCTGATCGAAGTCCTGATCGTCGTCGCCATCATCGGCGTGCTCGCGGCGATCGGGTATCCGAGCTACCAGGACTACACGCAGCGGGCGCGGCTCGCCGAAGCGCGTTCGCAGCTCATGGACGCCCGGGCGAAGCTCGAGCAGTACTACCAGGACAACCGCCAGTACACCGGCGCGGACGGGGCGGGCTTCCCCTGCAACGCCACCGTGATCAACCAGAACATGAAGTACTTCGCCTACGCCTGCGCGCTCGCCGGGAACACCTTCACCATCACCGCGACCGGGCAGGGCGGCATGGCGGGCTTCGTGTTCACGATCAACGAATCGAACGTGCGCACGACGACCGGCGTCCCCGCCGGCTGGGCGGGCGCGGGCAGCAACTGCTGGGTCATGAAGAAGGACGGGTCATGCTGAGCGCCCGCCGCCGCCGGCAGCGCGGCTTCACCCTGATCGAGCTGATGATCGGGGTGGCGCTCCTCGCCTTCGTCCTCATGCTCGGCGTGCCTGCCTTCGGCACCTTCCTGCAGAACCAGAAGCTGCGCGACAACGCGGCCGTGACGCTCGCCGCGGTGCAGTTCGCGCGCGCCGAGGCGATCCGGCTCAACGCCAACGTCGAGTTCCTGCTGACCGACGACACGCCGAACCTCGGCAACTTCACGGCCCTGGGCGAGAGCGCGACGGGCAAGAACTTCCTCATCCGCGGCAACGTCTACAACCCGGCCTCCGGCCAGAACCAGATGACGATGCTCACGATGAAGTCGGCCGCCGAGGGCTCCGGCTCCCCCGGAACGACGAACGTCGAGGTCCTCGCCACGACCGGCCGCGTCGTGTTCACGCCGCTCGGCAGCACGACCAACGCCGCCGACGAGGTGATCCAGATCACCAACCCGGCCGGCGGCGAGTGCAAGGCCGCGGGCGGGCCGATGCGCTGCATGAACGTGGTCGTGACGCGCGGCGGCCAGGTGCGGATGTGCGACCCGGCCGTGAACGCCGCCGGCGACACCCGCCGGTGCTAGGACGAGGGAGAAGCATCGTGACGACCGCGCTTCGCAGGGACCAGCAGGGCATGACCCTGATCGAGTCGATGATCGCGATCCTGATCTTCTCGATGGGCATCCTCGCGCTCGTCGGGATGTACACGAGCGCGGTGTCGCGGACCACGGACTCGCAGTACCGCATCGAGGCCGCGAACCACGCGAACCGCATCCTCGGCCAGATCTGGGCGAACGTCGACCGCTCCACGGCCGCGAACCTGACCGCCTCGCTGCAGGCCTACCAGCACCGGCCGGGCGGCGGGAACTGCAACTTCAGCGGCGCCGCGTCCGCCAACGCCGACGTCGCCGCGTGGCTCGCGGCGATCACCGCCCCGGGCACCGGCCTTCCCGGCGCCGGGGCCGCGACCAACCAGATCCTCGTGGACACGGCGAACTTCAACCGCGTGACCGTGACCGTCTGCTGGCGCGCGCCGGGCGACACCTACGCCCACCAGCACGTCGTGGTCGCGAACATCAACTGAGCCGACACCCATGCGAGCCACCTCCGTGCGAGCCCCCCGGCGCGAGCAGGGCCTGAGCCTGGTCGAGATCCTGGTCGGCGTCCTGATCGCGATGATCGGCATCGTGGTGATCTTCTCGGTGCTCGCCGTCGCCGAGGCGCGCAAGCGCACGACGACCGCGGGCAGCGACGCCCAGACCGCCGGCGCGATCGCGCTCTTCTCGCTCGAGCGCGACCTCAAGCAGGCCGGCTACGGCTTCGGCCGCTTCGGCGTCTCCAACCCGATGAACTGCGTCGTCGACGCCTACGACGCGCAGCGGCCGGTGCCGGACTTCGATTTCAACCTCGCGCCCATCATGATCAACCAGGGCGCGGGCGGGGCGCCGGACACGGTGATCTCGTTCTACGGCAACTCGAACCTGGTCGTCGCCGGCAAGGCGTTCGTGGGCTCCAGCGCGAGCACCAAGCAGACCTCCTCCTCGCTCGGCGGCCGCATCGGCCTGCTGCGGGGCGACATCCTGCTGATCGCCGGACAGGTGGGCGGCGCCCTCGCCTGCCAGCTGATCGAGGTCACCGGCAACACCAACGCCGACGCCGTGACGATCGACCACGCCACCGGCGGCTACACGCTCGAGGACGGCGCCACGGCCGCGGTCGCGCGCTACAACAAGGCGGCGGCCCCGGCCTTCCTGAACGGGTTCATCTACAACCTCGGCAATGCGCCCGTGCGCAACGTCTGGTCCATCCAGACGGTGAACGGCCTGCAACGGCTCGTCGTCCAGAACGACATGCGCTGGACCGACGCGGACGGCGACGGCACGAACGACTTCGTCGCCGTCTACGACGACATCATCAATCTGCAGGCCGAGTACGGCGTCGCCGTCGATTCGAACGGCGACGGCCAGCTCGACCGCATCGGCGCCTGGCAGACCGCGGTGCCGGCCGACACCTCGAGCATCTACGCCGTGCGCTTCGCGATCCTCGCCCGCAGCAAGCAGGCGGAGAAGGAGAAGGTCACCAACGCGGCGCCCACTTGGGCCGGCGGCGCCTTCGTCATGAACAACGTCGACGGCTCCGCGGACACCAACCCCGGCGACGCGACGAAGGGCGACCCGAACAACTGGCGCAACTACCGCTACCGCGTGTACGAGACGCTGGTGCCGATCCGCAACATGGTCTGGGGCAACATCCCGTGAGCGCGCGCACCGAGAAGCGACCGAGGCCGAACATGGCGAACCGCATCCACCTTCCGCAGCGCCCGCGCCGCCAGCGCGGCGTGGTGCTCTTCATCTCGCTGGTCGTGCTCGTCGCGATGACCCTCGCCGGGCTCGCGCTCATGCGCTCGGTGACGAGCGGCGTGCTGGTGGCGGGCAACCTCGCCGCCAAGCAGTCGATCACCAGCGTCGCCGACTGGGGCGTGGAGGCCGGGCGCAACTGGCTCCTCGCGCAGCCGCTCGGCAACCTCACCACCACGGGCGCCGTCGGTTCGGGCTACTTCTCGAACTGGGACGACACGTTCAACCCCGTCAACGCCCCCGCCAACTGGTGGCAGAACAACGGCGTCCCGGTCAACCTCGCCGGCTCCGCGATGAACCTGCCGGAGATGGAAGTGCGCTGGGTGGTCCACCGGCTCTGCCGCATGGCCAACCAGGACGTGAACGCCCCGACGCAGGCGTGCATCACGCTGCAGGGGGCGGGCGCGAGCTCGTCGAAGGTGGGCGGCCAGTACGGCCAGCTGCCGCTCTCGAACACGCAGCAGCCCTACTACCGCGTGACGGTGCGGGTCGTGGACCCGCGGCGCACGGTTTCGTACATCCAGACGGTGGTCTATTGACCGCCGCGCAGCAGGCAGAAGAAGAACGAGTCGGATCCGCATAAAGGACGGAGTGCGGCCGCAAGGCCGGCGATCCTAGGAGCTAGCGATGGCAAACGGCAAACGCAGGGCCCGCATGACGAAGCTGAAGGCGGGCGTGACCTACGCAACCCTGGCGGCGACGGTGCTCGCGCAAGGGCAGGCATTCGCGCAGGTGACCGACATCTCCACGACTCCGCTCGCGAGCTCGTCCACCGCGCTGGTGAAGCCCAACATCCTGTTCGTCCTCGACGACTCGGGCTCGATGTCGTGGTCGCACATGCCCGACGCGCTCTTCGACGACCCGAACGACGCCGTGAGCTGGCAGGTCACCGCCGAGGGCGGCCTCGGCTGGACCGGCCTGACGGACAAGGTGGGCTACCGCAACCACCTCTGCAACACGATCTATTACAACCCGAACATCAAGTACCTGCCGCCGCGCAAGCCGGACGGGACGAGCCATCCGGACGCCTCGTTCACGGCGGCGGTGTACGACTTCTACGTGAGCCCCTCGGGCAGCACCGTGAACCTTTCGTCGAAATTCAGGGCCTTCGACGACAACACCTGCTGGGGGAGCGGCAACCGCCGGTGCTCGCAGTACTACAACGAGAACGAGCAGGCGGCCTATTACTACCGGTGGAAGGGCACGGGCTCGCCGGTGGACGCGAAGTTCACGAACCTGCGCACGGGCCAGTGCGCGAGGCCGCTCAACAACCCCGGCTCCAACTGGGAGAAGGTCAACGTCAGCTCGACCTCGGGGCCGGGCGGCACCGACGAGCGCACCAACTTCGCGAACTGGTACCAGTACTACCGCACCCGGATGGCGATGATGAAGGGCGCGACGAGCCGCGCGTTCATCCAGCTCGGCAGCCAGTACCGCGTCGGGTTCATCACCATCAACCCGGGCAGCCCGGTTTCGTCGAACCGCTACCTCGCGATCGCGGACTTCGACAACACGCAGAAGACCGCGTGGTTCAACAAGCTCTTCGCGCAGAGCCCGAGCGGCGGCACGCCGCTCCGCGAGGCGCTCTCGCGCGCCGGGCGGCACTACGCCGGCTACCAGGACGGCATCAACCAGGGCATGACCGGCGATCCCGTCCAGTACTCGTGCCAGCAGAACTTCACCATCCTCACGACCGACGGCTACTGGAACGGCGCCGGCGGCCGCCGCCTCGACGGCACCGCCATGGGCGCGAGCGACAACTACGACGGGACGCTCTCCGACTCGAATTCGCAGCGGCCGATGTGGGACGGCTCGACGACGAGCACGAGCACGACGACCCAGACCTCGACAGTCTATTTCACCAACAACAAGCAGTCGAACGGCACGTCGAACTGCTCGCCTTCGAGCCGGACCAGCGTCTGGCAGCAGGTCACGACGACGACGACGACGACGAGCTTCAGCGGCAGCATCGCGCTCGGCACGAGCACTTCGAGCAGCACCGCGCCGGCGACGATCTGGAACAACCAGGAGTGCCGCAGCAGCCCGACGCTGCCGACCGGCTACCCCGGCCCGGTCGCGGGCACGCCGACCACCACGGCCTCGGGCGGCACCCCCGCGAGCGCGAACTCGCTCGCCGACATTGCCCAGTATTACTACATCACCGATCTGCGCACGTCGGCGACCAAGCCGGTCGGCGCGCTCGGGAAGGACGTCACGGAGAACAACGTGCCCTCAGGCGGCACGGGCGCGGAGGCGGACAAGGCCGCGCACCAGCACATGACGACCTTCACCATGGGCCTCGGCCTCACCGGCAACCTGCTCTTCCGGCCCGACTACCTCACGGCGACCACGGGCGACTTCGCCGAGATCCGCGCGGGCACGAAGACCTGGCCGGTGCCAGTCGCGGACTCGCCCTCGGCGCTCGACGACCTGTGGCACACCGCGGTGAACGGCCGCGGCCAGTTCTTCAGTGCCGCGAACCCCGACTCCGTGGTCGCCGGTCTCACCGAAGCGCTCACCGGCATCAACGCCCGCGTGGCGTCGGCCTCGGCGGCGGCGACCTCGAACCTCGAGCCGGTCGCGGGGGACAACTTCGCCTACACCGCAAGCTACGTGACCGCCGAATGGACGGGCGAGCTGACCGCACGGGCGATCGACCTCGTGACCGGCTTCGTGAGCGCCACGCCGATCTGGTCGGCCGCGGACAAACTCGACAAGAAGGTCGGGCAGGCGTGCGACAACCGCACGATCTACCTCTTCCGCGGCAGCGTGACCGGCAAGCTCACCGAGTTCAAGTGGAACACCCAGGCCTGCGACACCGCGGGCAACCCGACCGGGCCGACGCTCACGACCCTCGACTCGACCGAGCAGGGTTACTTCGGCGCCTCCGCCGTGACGCTCCTCAGCCACTACGGGTCGATGACCGACGGCACGAGCGGCACCGTGAACCAGCGCGCGGCGGCGGCCGGCGCGAACCTGGTGAACTACCTGCGCGGCCAGAAGGGCAAGGAAGGGTTCATCACCAACGACCTCGACCGCCTCTACCGCACCCGGCAGCGCGCGCTCGGCGACATCGTGAACGCGCAGCCGGTGTTCGTGAAGGGACCGTTCGCCTCCTACGGCGACACCGGGTACTCGGCGTTCAAGGCCGCCAACGCGAACCGCACGCCGATGGTGTACGCGGCGGCGAACGACGGCCAGCTGCACGCCTTCTATGCCGGCACGTCGGTCTCCGACACGCAGGGCGGCGAGGAAGCCTGGAGCTTCATCCCCACGATGGTCGCGAATAAGCTCTACAAGCTCGCGGACAACAACTACGCGAACCTCCACGACTACTACACCGACGGCACGCCGACGGTGGGAGACGTCTACGACCCCGCCGCGGGCGCGTGGAAGACCATCCTCGTCGCGGGCCTGAACGGCGGTGGCCGGGGCTACTACGCCCTCGACATCACCAACCCCGCCGCGCCGAAGGGGCTCTGGGAGTTCAAGCAGGGCGCGTGCTACAACGCCGCGCTCGGCACGCCCCAGTACACCGACTGCAATCTCGGCTTCTCGTTCGGCAACCCGGTCGTCACCAAGATCAAGTGGGCGGGCTACGACGAGGGCCGCTGGGTGGTGTTCGTGACCTCGGGCTACAACAACCTCAACGGCGACATCAACGACGGCAAGGGCTACCTCTACGCGCTCGACCCGATCGACGGCCGGATCCTGTTCAAGCTCGGCACGGGCGCGGGGTCTTCGTCGCTGCCGAGCGGCCTCGGCAAGATCGCCAACTGGGTGAACGACACGACCACCAACAACTTCACCGACCGGGTGTACGGCGTGGACCTGCGCGGCAACGTCTGGCGCTTCGACGTCAACGACATCTACGGCGCCCCCGGCCGGGACGTGCAGCTCGTCGCGACGGTGAGGGACGCCATCGGCGGCCAGCCGCAGCCGATCACGACCAAGCCCGAGCTCGCCGAAGTCGGCAGCCCGCCCGCGCCGTACATCTACGTGGCGACGGGCCGCTACCTCGGGGGTTCGGACATCGGCAACACCCAGCGGCAGTCGATCTACGCGATCAAGGACAACCTGGGCTCGACGACGCTGCCCGACCTGCGCACCACGCTGATCGGCCGCACGGTGACGTCCTCGGGCGGCGTGCGCAAGGTGACCTGCACCTACAACTGCACGGCGTCGACCGACAAGGGCTGGTTCGTCGACCTGCCGGACATGGGCGAGCGGGTGAACGTGGATCCGAAGCTGCAGCTCGGCACGCTGATCGTCGCGAGCAACGTGCCGGTGTCGTCCGAGTGCTCGATCGGCGGCTACAGCTACATCAACTACCTCGACTACAAGACGGGGCTCGCGGTGGCGACGGCCGTGAACGGCTCGATCGGGCAGAAGATCGCCGACTCGCTCGCCGTGGGTCTCAACGTGGTGCGGCTGCCCGGCGGCAAGACGGTCGTGATCGTGACGACGTCGGACTCCAAGCAGACGACCACCGAGGCGCCGGTGGCCCCGCCGAACCCGACGGGACGCCGCATCAGCTGGCGCGAGCTCGTCCAGTAACCGACGGGGACGGACACGGCGGGCGCGGCCCTCACGGGCCGCGCCCGCTTTCTTTCGTCGGCGCGCCGGGAGGGAGCCGGCGGAAAGGGGGATCAGCCGCGCCGTGCGGGCGCGGCGGCCGCCTCGCCGGCCTCGCGGCCGAGGCCCTTGGGCATCGGGAAGACGACGTGCTCCTCGACGCCGGCGAGCGCGCGGACCGACGTCGCGCCGAGCTCGCGCAGGCGCGCGACGACGGCGTCCACGAGGACCTCCGGCGCGGAGGCGCCGGCGGTGAGCCCGACCCGCTGTTTCCCGGCCACCCATTCCGGCCGCAGATCCGCCGCGCGCTCCACCATGTAGGCGGGGATCCCGGCGTGCTCGGCGACCTCCCGCAGGCGGTTCGAGTTGGAGCTGTTGGGCGAGCCGACGACGAGCACGACCTCGGCTTCGCGCGCGAGCGCCTTCACCGCGTCCTGGCGGTTCTGGGTCGCGTAGCAGATGTCGTCCTTCTTCGGTCCGACGATCCCGGGAAAGCGCGCCGTGAGCGCGGCGATCACCTGCGCCGCGTCGTCCACCGACAGCGTCGTTTGCGTCACGAAGGCGAGGCGCCGCGGATCGCGCACCTCGAGGCGGGCGACGTCCGCCACCGTCTCCACGAGGTGCATCCCCGTTTCGGACTGGCCGAGCGTGCCCTCGGCCTCGGGATGGCCGCGATGGCCGATCATCACGATCTCGCGCCCCTCGGCGCGCATCTTGGCGACCTCGACGTGGACCTTGGTGACGAGCGGGCAGGTGGCGTCGAAGACCCGCAGGCCCCGCGCTTCGGCCTCGGCACGCACCGCCTTCGAGACACCGTGCGCCGAGAACACCACCGTGGCCCCCGCGGGGACCTCGTCGAGCTCGTCGACGAACACCGCCCCTTGGGCGCGCAGCGTGTCGACCACGTAGCGGTTGTGGACGATCTCGTGGCGCACGTAGATGGGCGAGCCGAAGAGCTCCAGAGCACGCTCGACGATGGCGATCGCCCGCTCGACGCCGGCGCAGAAACCGCGGGGGTTGGCGAGGACCACTTCCATGGGCATTCTCGGGAGACCGGGGATTCTACGCCGCCGCCGGCGGGAGCACCGCAACGACCTCGGCCTCGAAGACGAGGGCGCGGCCGGCGAGGGGGTGGTTGAAGTCCAGGGTCACGGCGAGATCGTCCATCGCCGCCACGCGCGCCGCGATCGGCTGCCCTTGGGGTCCGACGAGATCCACCACGGCGCCCACCGCGAGCGGCACGTCGGCCGGGACGTCCGAGCGCCGCGCGCGCCGCACGAGGTCCGGCGCCCGGGCGCCAAAGGCGTCCGGCGGGAGCTCGAAGACGCGCCGCTCTCCGGCCGCCAGCCCGATGAGCCTTTCCTCGAGCGGCGGCGCGAGCTCTCCTGCCCCGAGCTGGAACGTCGCGGGGTTGCCGCCGAGGGTGCTGACGAGCTCGCGCCCGTCCGCGAACGCGAGCCGATACCGCAGGGTCACCAGGCTGCCGGCCGCGACGCGCGGTGCATCGCTCATCGGGACGCGCCGCCCTGGCCACGCCGGCCGGAAAGGAACGCGTCGAGGATGAGCACGCCGGCGCCGACCGTGATCGCGGCATCGGCGACGTTGAAGGCGGGCCAGTGCCAGCCGGCGACGTGGAAATCGAGGAAGTCGACGACGTGCCCGAGCGCGACCCGGTCCCACAGGTTCCCGACCGCCCCGCCGAGGATCAGGGCGAGCCCGAGGCAAAAGCGCAGCTCCCCCGCGTGCCGGCGCAGCAGATAGAGGATCAACGCGGCCGCGCCCACGGTCACGGCGATGAAGAATTCCCGCTGCCAGCCGCCGGCGCCGGCGAGGAAGCTGAACGCCGCGCCCCTGTTGAAGACATGCACGAGGTTGAAGAAAGGCGTGACCGGGACCACCTCGCCGGGGGCGAGCGCCCGCGCCACCGCGAGCTTCGCGAGCTGGTCGGCCGCCGCGATCGCCGCCGCGAGCGCGAGCCAGGCGACGAGCGGAACCGCTCGCGCCGCGGACGCCGGCGTCGCCATGCCGGGGCCGGCGTCAGGCATGCCGCCGCGGCTCGCCCGCGCCGTAGAGGTTGGCGGTGCAACGGCCGCAGAGCGCCGGGTGCGCCGGGTCGTGCCCCACGTCGGCGCGATAGTGCCAGCAGCGCTCGCACTTCGCGTGCGGGCTCGGTGTCGCGAGCACGCGCTCGGCGGCCTGGTCCGCGACGCGCGTCGCCTTCGCCGCGGAGGTGAGCAGCACGAAGCGCAGGTCGTCGCCGAGCCCGGCGAGCGCCTCGTAGCGCGCCCCGGAAGCGAGCACCTCCACCTCGGCCTGCAGCGACGACCCGATCTTGCCGGCGGCGCGCAGGTCCTCGAGCGCTTTCTGCACCTCGGCGCGCACGGATCGCAGTTCCTTCCAGCGCGCGAGCAGCCCTTCGGCTCCCGCGACCTCGGGGAACGTGTACCAGACGTGGAAGAACATGCTGTCGTCGCCCTTCCCGGAGAACACCTTCCACGCCTCCTCGGCGGTGAACGAGAGGATCGGCGCCATCAGCCGGAGCAGGCTCGCCGTGATGTGGTGGAGGGCGTTCTGCGCCGAGCGCCGCGCGCGCGAGTCCGCGCCGCTCGTGTACAGGCGGTCCTTGAGGAGGTCGAGGTAGAACGCGCCGAGGTCCTCGGCCGCGAAGGTGACGAGCTTCTGCGCGACGACGTGGAACTCGTAGCGCGCGTAGTGCGCGACGACCTCGTCCTGGAACGCCGAGGCGAGCGCGAGCGCGTAGCGGTCGAGCTCGATCCACTCCGCCACCGGCAGCGCGTGCTTCGCCGGATCGTAGTCGGCGAGATTGGCGAGCAGGAAGCGCAGGGTGTTGCGGATGCGCCGGTAGCTCTCGACGACGCGCTTCAGGATCTCCTGCGAGATGGAGAGCTCGCCCGAGTAGTCGGTCGCCGCGACCCACAGGCGCAGGATCTCCGCGCCGAGCGTATCGGACACCTCCTGCGGCGCGATCGCGTTGCCGAGCGACTTCGACATCTTGCGGCCGTTGCCGTCCACGGTGAACCCGTGGGTGAGCAGCCCCTCGTAGGGCGCGCGGCCGTCGAGCATGCAGCCGGTGAGGAGCGACGAGTGGAACCAGCCGCGGTGCTGGTCCGAGCCCTCGAGGTAGAGGTCGGCCGGATACTTGAGGTCCGGGTGGCCGCGCAGCACGGTGAAATGCGTCGTGCCCGAGTCGAACCAGACGTCGAGGGTGTCCGCGAGCTTCGCGTAGCGCTTCCCGTCCACGCCGAAGTCCTCGGGGCTCATCGCGAACCAGGCCTCGATGCCGCCCTTCTCGACCGCCTGCGCCGCGCGCTCGAGCAACGCTGGGGTGTCGGGGTGGAGCTCCCCCGTTTCCCGGTCGACGAAGAACGGGATCGGCACGCCCCAGTTGCGCTGGCGCGAGACGCACCAGTCGGGCCGGTTCGCGATCATCCCGTAGAGCCGCGCCTGCCCCCAGGCGGGGTAGAACCGCGTCGCGTTCACCGCGTCGAGCGCGAGCTCGCGCAGCGTGCGCCCGCCCGCGACCGGGCGGTCCATGCCCACGAACCATTGCGTCGTCGCGCGGAAGATGATCGGCGTCTTGTGCCGCCAGCAGTGCGGGTAGCTGTGCGTGAGCCGCGCGCGCGCGAGGAGCCGCCCGCGCTGCTCGAGCTCGGCGATCACGACCGGATTGGCCTCCCAGACGGTGAGGCCGCCCACCAGCGGGACCCTCGCGAAGAACCGGCCGTCGTCGCCGACCGGGTTGTCGACCGGGAGCCGGTACTTCTGGCCGATGTCGTAGTCCTCCGCACCGTGCGCGGGCGCGGTGTGCACGAGCCCCGTGCCCGCGTCGCGCGTGACGTGCTCGCCGACGATCAGCGGCACGGCGCGGTCCTGGAAGGGATGGCGCAGCGTGACGCCGTCGAGCGCCGCGCCGCGCGCGCGCGCGAGGACCCCCTCCTCGGCGAGGCCGAACCGCGCGAGCGAGGCTGCCTTCAACTCCGGCGCGAGCACGATCAGGCCCTTCGCCGTGGCGACGAGCTCGTAGTCGAACTCGGGGTGCGCGGCCACCGCCTGGTTCGCGGGAAGGGTCCAGGGCGTGGTGGTCCAGATGGCCGCGAACGCGGGCCGGTCGGGCAGCGACGCGAGGCCGAAGGCGCGCGCGAGCGCGTCGCGATCGGCCACCTCGAAGGCGGCGTCGATCGCATCCGAGGTGCGGTCCTCGTAGTCGACCTCCGCCTCGGCGAGCGCCGAGCCGCAGTCGATGCACCAGTTCACGGGTTTCTGGCCGCGGAAGAGGAAGCCCTTCTCGAGCATGCGGCCGAGCGCGCGGATCTCGGCGGCCTCGGTCCCGTAGTTCATCGTCTGGTAGGGCGCATCCCAGTCGCCGAGCACCCCGAGGCGCATGAAGTCCCGCTTCTGCCGCTCGATCTGTTCGGCCGCATAGGCGCGCGAGAGCCGCCGCACCTCGTTGCCGTCGAGCCCGCGGCCGTGCGTCTTCTCGATCTGGTGCTCGATCGGCAGGCCATGGCAGTCCCAGCCCGGCACGTAGGGCGCGTCGAAGCCGGCCAGCTGCTTGGACTTGACGATCATGTCCTTGAGGATCTTGTTGACCGCGTGGCCGATGTGGATGTCGCCGTTCGCGTACGGCGGGCCGTCGTGCAGGACGAACTTCGGCCGCCCCTTGGAGACCTCGCGGATGCGCTGGTAGAGCCTGCCCTCCTGCCACTCGCGCACCCACTGCGGCTCGCGCTTCGCGAGGTCGCCCCGCATCGGAAACGGGGTGTCGGGAAGGTTGAGCGTCTTTCTGTAGTCAGCCATGGGCGGAGGTTCCGAGCACTGCGCGCGCGGCATCGCAGTCGCGCGCGATCTGGGCCTTGAGCGTCTCGAGGTCGGCGTATTTCTCCTCGTCGCGGATCTTGTGCAGGAACTCGACGCGGAGGTGGCAGCCGTAGAGGTCGGCGGCGAAATCGAAGAGGTGCACCTCGAGCAGCGCGCGGCCCTCGTCCTCGACCGTCGGGCGGAAGCCGAGGCTCGCGACGCCGGGCCGCACGCCGCCGTCGATGCCGGACACGCGCACCGCGAAGATGCCGGTGAGCGGCGGCCGGTTGTGCCGCAGCTGCACGTTGGCCGTCGCATAGCCGAGCGCGCGCCCGAGCTTCGCGCCGTGGACCACGCGCCCGCTGATCGAGTAGTCGCGCCCGAGCAGCACGCGCGCGGCGGCGAGGTCGCCCCGCGCCAGCGCGTCGCGCACCGCCGAGCTCGAGACGCGCAGGCCGGCGTCGCTCACCGTGGGCATCGCCGCGACGGCGAAGTGGTAGTGCGGCGCGGCCTCGGCGAGCAGGCCGAAGTCGCCGGCGCGCTTGGCGCCGAAGCGGAAGTCGTCGCCGACGAGGAGCCAGCGGGTGCGCAGGCCCTGCACCAGCACGCGCTCGATGAAGTGCACCGGGGTGAGGTGTGCGAAGCGCGCGTCGAAGCGCTGCACGTGGACCTGGTCGATCGCGAACGCTGCGAGGAGCTCGAGCTTCTCGCGCAGCGACGTGAGCCGCGTCGGCGCGGTCTCGGGCGAGAAGTATTCGCGCGGATGCGGCTCGAAGGTGAGCACCGCCGCCGCCAGACCCCGCGCGCGCGCCTCGCGCACGAGGCGCTCGAGGATCGCCTGGTGGCCGCGATGGACGCCGTCGAAGTTGCCGATCGTGAGCGCGACCGGCCGCGGCGACGAGGGGAGGAAACCGCGCGTGACGAGCATTTGCAAAGCATTGAATTCTAGCGGCTTTCACTCGAGGACGCGAGCGCGGGGCCGCGCCGCGCCGCCGCCATGGGGCGCGCCGCCGCGTCGCCGGGCGCGGGCCGAGCGCCCCGGAGGGACGCTCTCAGAGCCCCAGCGCGGGGTTGAGCGTGTAGGTACCGGTGATCGACGCGGCCGCGAGCACGTGACCTTCCATCGCCTTGCGAACGTCCGGTCCGCGGAAAGCCCCGTCGAGCGCGAGCTTCGCCACGTCGAGCGCGTAGACGGTGAAGACGTAGTGGTGCAGGCGCTCGTCGTTCCACGGCGGGCAGGGGCCGTCGTAGCCGTAGTAGTCGCCGCCCATGTCCTTGTCGCCGGCGAACCACGCGGTGTAGTCGTTGATCCCCTGGCGGGTGCCGTCCGGGCCGGCGGGGCCGGGCTTCCCGCGCGCGGTCACGCCGCTCGAGAACGCGCCCTCGTCGATCGACGTCCACGTCGCCGGAACGTCCACCAGCACCCAGTGGAAGAAATCGACGCGCGGGAGCGACGCGGGCACGGTGCGGCCCTCCTTGTTCACGTCGTCGGGCCTGCTCGGCACGTCGGGGTCGTGGCAGATGATCGCGAACGACCTCGTCCCGGCGGGTGCCCCGCTCCACGCGAGCTGCGGGTTGCGGTTCTCGGAGAGCGTGGCGTGCGTCTTGGGGTCGGGCGCGCAGAAGGCGCACCGCGCCGGGATGCGCTGCGTGTCCTTGAAGCTCGTGCTCGTGACTTGCATTTCGGGACTCCCTCGATCGAGTGATACTGCGGCGGCGGCAGCCCGGCTTCGTCTCGCCACCGCTCCGCCGCACGCTGTCGGCGCCGCGCGGAGGCAGGGGCCGCCCGCGCGCGCGAGCGCGGACGATAGCACCGGCCGGCGAAACAGACGAGCCCGACGCGGGCCGGCGGGGCCGGCCTCAGGCGCCGCGGCGGTGGAAGTCGCGCAGGCGGAATCCGAGCAGGCCCAGCGCGGCCAGGTAGACCGCGCCCCCGAGCGCCACCAGACCCGTGAGGCGCAACGTGCGCGCCTGCCACGAGGCCGCGATCCACCAGGCCTCGGCGCCGATCGCGAGCGCGAGCGCCGCCGCCATCGCGGCGATCGCCGCGCCGACCTTGAGCGCGAACGCGGTCCAGCCCGGCTGCGGCGCGTAGATCCCGTGCGCGCGCAACTGCCGGTAGAGCAGCGCCGCGTTCAGGCAGGCGCCGAGCGCGATCGCGAGCGCGAGTCCCGCGTGCCGCAGGGGGAAGACGAACGCGAGGTTCATCAGCTGGGTCGCGGCGAGCGTCGCCAGCGCGATTTTGACGGGCGTACGGATGTTCTGGCGCGCGTAGAACCCGGGTGCGAGCACCTTCACGAGGATCAGCCCGAGCAGCCCCACCGAGTAGGCCACCAGGGCCTTGCGCGTCTGCAAGAGGTCGTGCGCGTCGAACGCGCCGTGCATGAACAGGGTCGCGATCAGCGGCACCGCGAGGATCGCGAGCGCGACGGCCGCGGGCAGCGCGAGGAGCAGCGTGAGCCGCAGGCCCCAGTCGAGGAGCGCCGCGTACGCCTCGCTCGCCCCGGTCGAGTGGTGGCGCGCGAGGCTGGGCAGCAGCACGGTCCCCAGGGCCACGCCGAGGAGGCCGGTGGGGAACTCCATCAGCCGGTCGGCGTAGTAGAGCCACGACACGCTGCCCGTCTCGAGGAACGAGGCGAAGATCGTGTTGAGGAGCAGGCTCACCTGGCTCACCGACACGCCGATCACCGCCGGCCCCATCAGCACGAGGATGCGGCGCACGCCCGGGTCGCGCCACGCGAGGTCCCAGCGCGGCAGCATGCCGAGGCGCGCGAGCGCCGGCACTTGCAGCGCGAGCTGCAGGACGCCGCCCGCGAAGACCGCCCACGCGAGCACCATCACCGGCGGATGGAAGTACGGGGCGAAGAAGAGCGCCCCCGCGATGAAGGCGACGTTGAGCAGCGTCGGCGTGAACGCGGGGATCGCGAAGCGGCTCCAGGTGTTGAGCACCCCGCCCGCGAGCGAAACGAGCGAGATGAACAGGATGTAGGGGAAGGTGATGCGCAGCATCGCGACGGTGAGCTCGAACTTCTCGGGCGTCGCCGCGAAGCCGGGGGCCGACACGTAGATGACCAGAGGCGCGACGGCCACCCCGAGCGCGGAGACGGCGAGCAGGGCGAGCGCGAGCAGGGTCGCGGTGCGGTCGACGAGCCGCTTCGTTCCCGCCTCGCCCTCGCGGTTGCGGTACTCGGCGAGGACCGGGACGAAAGCCTGCGAGAACGCGCCTTCGGCGAAGAGGCGCCGGAGCAGGTTCGGGATGCGGAAGGCGACGAAGAAGGCATCCGTCGCCAGCCCGGCGCCGAACATCCGCGCGATGATCGCGTCGCGGACGAACCCGAGGATGCGGGAGACGAGCGTCATCCCGCTCACGGTGGCGAGCGCGCGCAGAAGATTCATCGGCTCAGCGCTTCCCGCCCGTGCCCCACGCGGCCCTCTCCATGGCGCCGCGATTATAGTCCCGGTGCGTGCGCGCGCCTTGCGTGCACCGGGATAACTCATTAGAATTTCGGGCTTTCCTCGCAACGGACCGGATCGAACCCATGGCCAACACTGCCCAGGCCCGCAAGCGCGCCCGCCAGTCGGAGAAGCGCCGCCAGCACAACGCGGCGCTCCGCTCGGAGCTCCGCACCGCCGTCAAGAAGGTGCGCAAGGCGATCGCCGCTGGCGACAAGAGCGCGGCGCTCGCCGCGTTCCGCGCATCGACGAGCACCGTCGATCGCATCGCGGACAAGAGAATCATCCACAAGAACAAGGCCGCGCGGCACAAGAGCCGCCTCGCCGCGCAGATCAAGGCCCTCGCCTGAGGCCCCTGGCCGCGGCCGGAACGCGCCTGCCGCGGCCCCGTATCCCCGGGGTTCCCACCGACCTCCCCTTTTCCGCACCCGTAGCGCCGCGCCCGGTCCGCTACCGGCGGCGGAGCACGGCATTCCCTGCCCGAAGCACCGTGCAGTCGCGCTGACTCAGGCGGGCGCCGCCCGCCCGGCCGCGCGAGGACCTCGAGGACCCGCTCGGGCCCGGGCCGGGCGGGAAACGCCAACGGCACGAAACGCGGAGCGCCCGCCCAGGCCGCCCCGGCTCGCGCTCCGCCGAGGCCTCCGCCCCGAAGCCTGAAGGCGCGTCCCGCGAGTCCGCTGCCGTACCCCGCCCGGGAGGGCGGCCTTTCACCGCGCTGACCGCCGGCGCGCCGCGCGGGGACCGCGGAGGCACTTTCGCCGCGCGCGCCGCGAGCGCCCTTGAACCGCGGCCGGATTTGCAGGATAAACGGGGCTTTTCGCACCGCCCGCCATGCGCAAGCCCGTGAGCCGCGTGCTCGTCATCAACGACGAGCCGCTCGTCCTGAAGGAGTTCCTCCGCAGCCTCAACGCGGCGGCGCGCTCGCTCGACAACCCGCTCGGCATCGTCTTCACGGGCGTCACGACCGCGAAGCAGGCGCTCGCGGCGATCGAGGAGGACGGCGACCTGCAGGCGGTGGTAGTCGACGACAAGCTCTACACCATCAACGGCGGCAAGTCGCGCAAGCTGCAGATGTCGGCGCTCGAGCTGGTGCAGCGCGTGACGCGCCTGCGCCCCGAGCTCGACGTCTACATCCTGATCGCGCAGGAGCAGGAGGACGAGGTCGTCGACGCGCTCTTCGCCGAGGCCGTGGACGGCTATTTCTACCGCGAGGAGAAGGACTACCGGGGCATCTACCGCATCGTCAACGCGCAGATCCAGGAGAAGGCGCGCACCCCCTTCTACGACCAGCTCAAGAACTACGTCTGGATGGCGAAGGACTCCTGGCACACGCCCGGCCACTCCTCGGGCGAGAGCCTGCGCAACGACCCGTGGGTCTCGGACTTCTACGAGTTCATGGGCGAGCACATCTTCGACGCGGACCTCTCCGTGTCGGTGCCGATGCTCGATTCGCTGATGGAGCCGCGCGGCGTGATCGCCGAGGCGCAGGCGATGGCGGCGAAGGCGTTCGGCGCGCGGCGCACCTTCTTCGCCACCAACGGCACCTCGACGGCCAACAAGGTCATCTTCCAGACACTGCTCGCGCCGGGCGAGAAGCTGCTCCTCGACCGCAACTGCCACAAGTCGGTGCACCACGGGGTGGTGCTCTCCGGCGCGCACCCGATCTACCTCAACTCGTCGGTGAACCGCAAGTACGGGCTCTACGGGCCGGTGCCGAAGCGCACCATCTTCGAGGCGATCGAGGCGCACCCGGACGCCGAGGCGCTCATCCTCACCTCGTGCACCTACGACGGCCTGCGCTACGACCTGCCGGCGATCGTCGAGGCGGCGCACGAGAAGGGCATCAAGGTGATCATCGACGAGGCCTGGTACGGCTTCGCCCGCTTCCACCCGGAGTTCCGCCCGACCGCGCTCGAGGCCGGCGCCGACTACGCGACGCAGTCCACCCACAAGGTGATGAGCGCGTTCTCGCAGGCGTCGATGATCCACGTGAACGACCCGCAGTTCAACGAGCACATCTTCCGCGAGAACTTCAACATGCACACGTCGACGTCGCCGCAGTACGCGATGATCGCGAGCCTCGACGTGGCGAGAAAACAAATGATGATGGAGGGCTACAAGCTGCTCACGCGCACGCTCGCGCTCGCGCAGGAGCTGCGCAAGCAGATCGACTCGACCGGCGTGTTCCGGGTGCTCGCGCTCGAGGAGCTGCTGCCCGAGGAGGTGCGCCACGACGGCATCCGCCTCGACCCGACCAAGGTGACGGTCGACATCTCGCGCAGCGGCTACACCGTCGAGGAGCTGCAGCGCGAGCTCTTCGACCGGTTCAACATCCAGGTGGAGAAGTCCACCTTCAACACGCTCACGCTGCTCCTCACCATCGGCACGACGCGCAGCAAGGTGTCGCGCCTCTACGACGCGCTCATGCGCATCGCCCGCGAGGGCCGCGCGCCGCAGCGCCTCTACCAGTTCCCCGACATCCCGGAGTTCACGAAGCTGCGCTTCCTGCCGCGCGACGCTTACTACGCCGGCGGCGAGGCGGTGCCGCTCCTCGACGAGAAGGACAACGTGAACCGGGCGCTGGTCGACCGCGTCTGCGCCGACCAGATCACCCCCTACCCGCCCGGCATCCCGGTCCTCGTGCCCGGGCAGCAGATCACGCGCACCGTCGTCGACTTCCTCGTGGGGCTGCTGCGCTCGCAGAAGCGGGTCGAGATGCACGGCATCGTCTACGACGGCTATCTCCCCTGCCTGCGCGTCCTGAAGCCCGGCGAGGAGAAGTCGCTCAAGAAGATCGGCTGACCAGCCGGCCACCGCCGCACGGACAAGGCGACGCCCGGTGCCGTCCGGCCCCGCCCCGGCGCGGGGCAAAATTCCGCTTTCCGGCTGAGAGGTTACGTTGCGTTACTCGAAGGCCCGTGCTATACCGCCGGCAAGGGCTTGGGAGCGAACGCGTTGCAGACGGCGCGTCGGCCGGCTCCGGGGAGCGCGGGGGCAAAGGTTCCCTCGTGGCACGAGCACAGGGGGGAGCGCATGCAGCCCAGCGGTACGACGAAATACGCCTTCCGGATCCGAACGCGCAGCGGGATGCTGGTCGAGCGCCTCGCGATCCACGGCCGGGACGAGGCCGAAGCGACGCGCAAGCTCGAGCGCATGTATCCCCACTGCCGCGTGCTCGAGTGCGTCCCGCCCGCGCCGCCCGCCGGCGCGCCCGCCCCCTCCTTCGAGGACGTCGTCGCCCTCTTGGCGAAGTGATCGCCGGTCTGCCGGCGCTCACACCTCGAAGAAGCCGCTCGCCAGGAGCTCTTCGAGCAGCGCCTCGTAATCGCGGGCGCCGCGGCTTCCCGGCGCGTGGGCGTGCACGTCCTTGCCGTGAAACGGGCTCTCCGCCAGCCCCACCGCCTCGGCGATGCGCGTCGCGGCGAGCTCCTCGCCGAAGCGCTCCCGCAGCTCCGCCTCGATGCGGTGCGCCATGCCGCGGCGCGCGTCGAACCGGGTGAGCACGAACCGCCGCGCGACGCGCCTCTTGAGGACGTGCTCGAGCGCCTTCAGCGTGCGCTCGAGCGCGAGCGCGCCGCGCACGGCGAGATAGTCGGCCGAGACCGGCACGAGGATCCGGTCGGCCGCGAAGATGCCCGACAGCGAGAGCACCCCGAGCATCGGGCAGCAGTCGATGAGCACCGGCCGCGCGGCGCCGGACTCGGCGGCGTCGAGCCCCTCGCGGAGCCGGTAGAGGATGCGCGGGCCCTTGCCGAAGAGCGAGTCCACCTTCATCAGCTCGGCATGGCCGGGCACGATCTCGCCGCGGCCGCGCCCGGCGAGCCGCGCCGGGCGCGCGAGCTCGGCGAGCCGGCGGCCCTCGCTGTAGAACGCGAACAGGCTCTCCTCGGCGGACGCGACGCCGCCGCAGAGGATGCCGGTGAGGTGCGCCTGCGAGTCGAGGTCCACGAGGAGCGGCTCGAGCCCGCGGGCGGCGAGCGCCGCGGCGAGGTTGAGCGCGGTCGTCGTCTTGCCCACGCCGCCCTTCTGGTTGAAGACTGCGAGCCGCATCCGCCCCCTGGATCCCGACCGGACGCCGCCCGCGCCGCCGCGGCGCGCCCCCGGTCCGCTATGTTATGATCGCCGCGCCCGCGTCGGAAGGCTCGGGCAGACGGCGGCCGCGGGGCCGCCGTTCGGTTTTTCGGGGGCGGCGTCGAGCGCACCCCCAGCGGACCGCGAGGACTGCGAGGCCATGGGCTCGCATCTCATGAATACCTACAACCGGCTCCCCGTCGCGTTCGCGCGCGGCGAGGGCGTGTGGCTCTACGACACCGCCGGCCGGAAGTACCTCGACGCGCTCGCCGGCATCGCGGTGTCCGGGCTCGGCCACGCGCACCCGAGGCTCGTGCGCGCGATCGCGGAGCAGGCGGCGAGGGTGATCCACACCTCGAACATCTACGAGATCCCCAATCAGAGCGCGCTCGCCGACCGTCTCGCCGCGCTCTCCGGCCTGGAGGAGGCGTTCTTCTGCTCCTCGGGCGCCGAGGCGAACGAGGCCGCGATCAAGCTCGCCCGCCTCTACGGCCACCAGAACGGGATCGCGAACGCGAGCATCGTCGTGATGGAGCACGCCTGGCACGGGCGGACCCTGGCGACGCTCTCGGCGACCGGCAACCGCAAGGCGCAGGCGGGCTTCGAGCCGCTCGTGCCGGGCTTCGTGCGCGTGCCCTACAACGACGCGGACGCCGTACGCCGCGCCGCCGAGGTGAACCGCAGCATCACGGCAGTGCTCGTCGAGGTGCTGCAGGGCGAAGGCGGAATCCACGTCGCCGACCCCGATTACGTGCGCTTCCTGCGCCGGATCTGCGACGAGCAGGGCTGGCTCCTGATGATCGACGAGGTGCAGTCGGGCATCGGCCGCACCGGCAAGTGGTTCGCCTTCCAGCACGCGGGCATCCTCCCCGACGTGATCACGCTCGCGAAGGGCCTCGGCTCGGGCGTGCCGATCGGCGCCTGCGTCGCGGGTGGCCGGGCCAGAGGCGTGTTCAAGCCCGGCAACCACGGCTCGACCTTCGGCGGCAGTCCGCTCGCGTGCGCCGCCGGGCTCGCGACGCTCGCCGCGATGGAGGAGCAGGGGCTCCTCGCGAACGCGGCCCGGATGGGCGACCTCCTCCGCGAGGCGCTGCGCGACGCGCTCGCGGGCGTCGCGGGCGTGGTCGAGGTGCGCGGCATGGGCCTCATGGTCGGCGTCGAGCTCGACCGCCCGTGCGGCGAGCTGCCGAAGCTCGCGCTGGAGGCGGGGCTGCTCATCAACGTCACGGCGGACCGCGTGATCCGCCTGCTCCCGCCGCTCGTGCTCGCCGAAAGCGAGGCCCGCGAGATCGTCGCGCGTCTCGCGCCGCTCGTCCGCGCGTTCCTCGCCCGGCCGCCGGCCTGAGCGTCCGCGGCCATCGCCATGCCCGCCCCGCGGCATTTCCTCCGGTTTTCCGATCTCTCGCGCGACGAGCTCGAGCATCTGTTCGCGCGCACGCGCTGGATCAAGGCCGAGTTCAAGGCCTACCGGCGCTACTGGCCGCTCGTCGACCGCACGCTCGCGATGATCTTCGAGAAGCAGTCGACGCGCACGCGGCTTTCCTTCGAGGCCGGCATGCACCAGCTCGGCGGCGCCGCGATCTACCTCAACACCCGGGACACGCAGCTCGGGCGCGGCGAGCCGGTCGAGGACGCGGCGCAGGTGATCTCGCGCATGGTCGACCTCGTCATGATCCGCACCTACGAGCAGTCGATCGTCGAGCGCTTCGCGGCGCACTCGCGCGTGCCGGTCATCAACGGCCTCACCAACGAGTACCACCCCTGCCAGATCCTCGCCGACATCTACACCTACGTCGAGCACCGCGGCGCGATCGCGGGGCGGACGGTGGCGTGGATCGGCGACGCCAACAACGTCTTCCACACCTGGCTCGAGGCCGCGCCGATCTTCGGCTTCAAGCTGAACGTCTCCTCGCCCGAGGGCTACGGCGTCGACCCGGCGCGCGCCGCGGCCGCGTCGTCCTTCCTCGAGACCTTCGCCGACCCGATGGACGCGGCGCGCGGGGCGGACCTCGTGACCACCGACGTCTGGACGAGCATGGGGTTCGAGGCCGAGAACGAGACGCGGCGCAAGGCGTTCGCCGGCTGGCGCGTGGACGGCGCGATGATGGGCCGCGCGCGGCCCGGCGCGCTCTTCATGCACTGCCTCCCGGCGCACCGCGGCGAGGAAGTCGCCGCCGAGGTGATCGACGGGCCGCAGAGCGTCGTCTGGGACGAGGCGGAGAACCGGCTGCACACGCAGAAGGCGCTGATGGAGTTCCTCGTCCTCGGGCGCGTCGAGGCGACGTGACCGCGACGCTGCCATCCGCGGGCCGCGGCGCGTCCGGCCGGCGGGCCGCGGCGAAGCGCATCGCCGCCCTGGCGCTCGCGGCGGGGCTCGCCGCGAGCGGGGCCGCCGCCCAAGAGAGCTGGCCGCAGCGCCCGGTCCGGTTCGTGATGACCGCGCCGCCGGCGAGCTCGATCGACGTCCTGGGACGCATCCTCGCCGAGCGGTTGAAGGACCGCCTCGGCCAGCCGATCGTCGTCGAGAACATCCCGGCCGCGGGCGGCACCGCGGGCACCCACGCCGTCGCGAAAGCCGCGCCCGACGGCTACACGATGGGCCTCGCGTTCAACGGCCCGCTCGCGTTCGCGCCCTACCTCTACGAACGGTTGCCGTACGACCCGCAGAAGGACCTCGCGCCGGTGGTGCTCACCTCGAGCCAGCCGAACGTCCTCGCCGTCAACGCCGGCTTCCCCGCCGCGACGGTGGCGGAATTCCTCGCCGTCGTGCGCGCGCATCCCGGGAAGTACAACTACGCATCGGTCGGCAACGGCAGCTCCTCGCACCTCGCGATGGAGCGCCTGAAGTCCGCCGCCGGCCTCGAGATCGTGCACGTCCCGTACAACGGCGCCCCGCCGGCGGCGGCGTCGGTGGCCGCGGGCGACACGCAGATGCTGATGGCGGTGCCGACGGCGATCAACCCGCACCTGAAGTCGGGCCGCGTGCGCGCCCTGGCGGTCACCAGCGCCGCGCGCTTCGCGCTGATGCCGGAGCTCCCGACGCTCGCCGAGTCCGGCGTGCCGGGCTTCGAGGCGACCGCGTGGAACGGCATCGTCGTGCCCGCGGGCACGCCGCGCGCGATCGTCGAGCGCCTGAACCGCGAGGTGAACGCGATCCTCGCCGAGCCCGAGGTGCGCGCGCGCCTCCACGCGGCGGGTCTCGAGCCCGCGGGCGGCACGCCCGAGGCGTTCGGGCAGCTCGTGCGCGCGGAAGCGGCGCGCTGGGCGCCGGTGATCCGGGCGACCGGCGCGAAGATCGACTGAAGTTCCCGAGAGCACGACGGAAGAGGGAGAGCGATGGCGAAGAAGAAGGGTGGCGTGAAGAAGGTGGTGCTGGCCTATTCCGGCGGCCTCGACACCTCGGTGATCCTGAAGTGGCTGCAGGACGTGTACGGGGCGGAGGTCGTCACCTTCACCGCCGACATCGGCCAGGGCGAGGAGCTCGAGCCCGCGCGGCGCAAAGCGCTGGCGCTCGGGATCAAGCCGGCGAACATCTTCATCGAAGACCTGAAGGAGGAGTTCGTCCGCGACTTCGTGTTCCCGATGTTCCGCGCCAACGCGCAGTACGAGGGCGAGTACCTCCTCGGCACGTCGATCGCGCGGCCGCTCATCGCGAAGCACCTGGTCGAGATCGCGAAGAAGACCGGCGCGGACGCCGTGAGCCACGGCGCCACCGGCAAGGGCAACGACCAGGTCCGGTTCGAGCTCGGCGCGTACGCGCTCGAGCCCAACATCCGCGTGATCGCGCCCTGGCGCGAGTGGGACCTCCTCTCGCGCGAGAAGCTCCTCGCCTACGCCGACCGGCACGGCATCCCGGTCGACTTCAAGAAACGCCGGGGCGGCGCACCCTACTCGATGGACGCCAACCTGCTGCACATCTCCTACGAGGGTGGCGTGCTGGAGGACCCGAACTTCGAGCCCGAGGAGTCGATGTTCCGCATCACCGTTTCGCCCGAGAAGGCGCCGGCGAAACCGCAGTACGTCGAGCTCGCCTACGAGCGCGGCGACATCGTCGCGATCGACGGCAAGCGGCTGTCGCCCGCCAGGGTCCTCGCGCGGCTCAACGAGCTCGGCGGCCGGCACGGCATCGGCCGGCTCGACCTCGTCGAGAACCGCTACGTCGGCATGAAGTCGCGCGGCGTCTACGAGACCCCGGGCGGCACGATCATGCTCAAGGCGCACCGCGCCATGGAGTCGATCACCCTGGACCGCGAGGTGGTCGCCCTCAAGGACGACCTCATGCCCCGCTACGCGCGCCTCGTGTACAACGGCTACTGGTTCAGCCCGGAGCGGCGTCTGCTGCAGACCCTGATCGACGAGTCGCAGAAGACGGTGAACGGCACCGTGCGGGTGAAGCTCTACAAGGGCACGGTGATGACCGTCGGGCGCGCCTCGCCGACCGACTCGCTCTTCGACCCGGGCATCGCGACCTTCGAGGACGACAAGGGCGCCTACAACCAGGCCGACGCGGAAGGGTTCATCCGCCTGAACGCGCTGCGCATGCGCATCGCCGCGAACCTCGCGCGCAAGCGCCGGCGCGCGCGCTGAGCGCGCACGGGGCGCCGCAGGCCGCGACCGGGGGCCGCGAGCGTGCGCATCCGGGTCCTCTCCGACCTGCACCTCGAGGACGCGCCCTGGGAGGCGCCGCCCGCGGGCGCCGACGTCGTCGTGCTCGCGGGCGACGTCGCCAACGGCGCGGCCGGGGTGGAATGGGCGAAGCGCTCGTTCACGCAGCCGGTCGTCTTCGTCGCCGGCAACCACGAGCCCTTCGGCGCGGACTTCCACGAAACCCTGGCCGCGCTCCACGCCGCGGCGGCGGGCTCGAACGTCGTCGTGCTCGACCGCGGCGAGGCGGTGATCGGCGGGGTGCGCTTCCTCGGCGCGACGCTCTGGAGCGATTTCGCGCTCGACGGCCCCGCCGCCCGCGAACGCGCGCTCGCCGAGCTGCCGCGCGTCGCGCCCGACTTCCGCATCGTCCGGTTCCGGGGGCGGCTCTTCACGACCGACGACTGGATCGCGCTGCATCGCGCCGACCTCGCCTGGCTCGAGGCGCGGCTCGCCGAGCGCTGCGACGGGCCGACCGTGGTCGTCACCCACTTCCTGCCCCACCCGGCGAGCATCGCGCCGCGCTTCGCCGGCCACCGCTTCAACCCCGGATTCGCGACCGACCTCTCGCGGCTGATGGGGCGCGCCGCCCTCTGGATCCACGGCCACACCCATGCCGCGCTCGACTACGTCGCCGGCGGCACGCGCGTCGTCTGCAACGCGCGCGGCTATCCCCACGAGCAGACCGGCTTCCGGCCCGATCTCGTCGTCGAGGTGTGAGCCCGGGCCGGCGCGCGGTCGCCGCGTTGGGGTAGCCTTGCGGCGACACATCGCCGGAGCCCGCC
Source organism: Burkholderiales bacterium (assembly GCA_026417035.1). GTDB lineage: Bacteria > Pseudomonadota > Gammaproteobacteria > Burkholderiales > SG8-39 > JAOAEA01. The sequence goes on along the minus strand of JAOAEA010000002.1, from coordinate 17,365 downwards.
ATGAACCTCGCCCAGACCCTCCTCGCCGCGCTGCGCGACCACGGCGCGCGCGAGATCTTCGGCATCCCCGGGGACTTCGCCCTGCCTTTCTTCCGGGAGATCGAGCGCTCGCGGATCCTGCCGCTCTATACGCTCTCGCACGAGCCCGCGGTCGGCTTCGCGGCCGACGCGGCCGCGCGGATCCACTCGAGCCTCGGCGTCGCCGCGGTCACTTACGGTGCGGGCGCGCTCAACATGACCAATCCCGTGGCCGCCGCCTATGCCGAGAAATCGCCTCTCGTCGTGATCTCCGGGGCGCCGGGCAAGGGCGAAGCCGCGACCGGGCTGCTCCTGCACCACCAGGCGAAGACCATCGACTCGCAGTTCGAGATCTACCGGCACATCACCTGCGACCAAACGCGCCTCGACGACGCGGCGCGGGCGCCGGCCGACATCGCCCGGGTGCTCGCACGCTGCCGGCGCGAATCGCGGCCGGTGTACATCGAGGTGCCGCGCGACATGGTCGCCGTGGCGGCGGCGCCGGTCGTGCCGCTCGCCCCGCCGGCCGTCGATGCCGAACAGGTCGAGGCCGCCGCGGCGGAGATCCTGGAGCGCCTCGGGCGCGCGCGGTCGCCGGTCATGATGGTCGGCGTCGAGGTGCGGCGCTTCGGGCTCGAGGACAAGGTCGCGCGGCTCGCCCGCCGGCTCGGCCTGCCGGTGGTGACGAGCATGCTCGGCCGCGGGCTCCTCGCGCACGCCGACGCGCCGCTCGTCGGCACCTACCTCGGCGTCGCCGGCGCGCCCGAGGTCACGGAGCTCGTCGAGGGTTCCGACGCGCTGCTCCTCCTCGGCGTGATCGTCTCCGACACGAACTTCGGCGTGTCGGCGCGGCGCATCGACTTCCGGGCGACGATCCAGGCGCTCGACGGCCGCGTGGCGCTCGGCCACCACGTCTACCCCGAGGTCCCGCTCGGGGCGCTGGTGGACGCGCTGCTCGCGCGCGCCGCGCCGCGCGCCTTCGCACCGCCCGCGCCGGCGGCGTATCCGCGCGGGCTCGCCGCCGACGACGCGCCGATCCGGCCCACCGACATCGCCGCGGCGGTGAACGACCTGATGGCCAAGCACGGACGCATGCCGATCGCCGCCGACGTCGGCGACTGCCTCTTCACCGCGATGGACGTGGACCACACCGAGCTCACCGCGCCGGGCTACTACGCCACGATGGGCTACGGCGTCCCGGCGGGCCTCGGCCTGCAGGCGGCCACCGGCAAGCGCTCGCTGGTGCTCGTGGGCGACGGCGCGTTCCAGATGACCGGCCTCGAGCTCGGCAACGCGCGCCGCTACGGCTGGGACCCGATCGTCGTCGTCTTCAACAACGCGAGCTGGGAGATGCTGCGCGCGTTCCAGCCCGAATCGGCCTTCAACGACCTCGGCGAGTGGGACTTCGCGGCGGTCGCGCGCGCACTCGGCGGCGACGGCGTGCGGGCGCGCACGCGCGGCGAGCTCGCCGCGGCGCTCGAGCGCGCGGCGGCGACGCGCGGGCGCTTCCAGCTCGTCGAGGCGATGATCCCGCGCGGCGCGCTGTCGCGGACGCTCGCGCGCTTCGTGGATGGCGTGAAGCGGCTGTCGGCGAAGGGGAGCTGAGAGGCGAACCGCAAGAACGCGCAGGGCGCCAAGGGACGCCAAAGGTCCCCGCCGGCCTCGCCGCAACCCACGCGGCGCGCGTTGTCGCCGGAGCTCCGATGGCCTTGAGCGTGCGCGGCTTCGCGCCCTCGGCGCCGCCGCGGTTCCCTCGCTACTCGTAGCGGTTCGCGAGCGTCCCGATCCCGTCGATCGTCACGCTCACCGTCGAGCCCGGCTTCATCGAGCCCACTCCCACCGAGGTGCCGCAGGCGATGACGTCGCCCGGCTCGAGGGTCATGTCGCGCGAGACGAGCGCGACGAGCTTCGCCGGCGCGAACACCATGTCGGCGAGCGGGTAGTTCTGCCGCTCGTCGCCGTTCAGCACCACCTTCACGCGCGCCGCGAGCGGGTCGATGCCGGTCGCGATCACCGGCCCGAACGGCCCGAAGGTGTCGAAGCTCTTGGCCCGCGTCCACTGGTCGAAGGTCGGATCCTTCTTGAGGATGTCCACCGCCGTCACGTCGTTCACCACGGTGTAGCCGAAGATCGCCGCCCGCGCCTCGTCCTCCGACACGCCGCTCGTCCGCCGGCCGATCACGACGCCCAGCTCGCCCTCGAAGACGACCTTCCCGTCGTAGTGCGCCGGCCGGCGGATCACGCCGCCGGGCGCGGCGAACGCGTTGTTCGCCTTGAGGAAATACAGCGGCTCCGGCGGCACGGGGTTGCCGAGCTTCGCCGCGAGCGCGTGGAAGTTGTTCCACAGCGCCACCATCTTCGTCGGCACGCACGGCGCGAGCAGGCGCACTTCCGCGAGCGGCAGCCGCTCGCCCGTCGCCCTCGCCCCCGCGAACATGTCGCCGGCGTGCACCGCGACCGTGTCGTCGCCCTCGAGCGTCCCGAAGCCGGTCGCACCCCCTCGTTCGAATCGCAGCCACTTCACGTCGTTTCCCCTTTCGTCCGAATGCCCGCCACGCGCGCGGGGGCGATCCGGCCGCATCGGACGAACCGCCGCCGTTGCCGGTCGGCGGTCCCGGCGGGCCGGCGCGCGAGGGCCGCGCATCCTACGTGCTGCCGGAGGCGATGGCAAGAAGGCGCGGCTGCATCCCGCGGAAGGCGCGCGCCGAAGCGCGTTCGCGTGCCCGCGGCCCGCGAGGCCGGTCGCGCGCGGGCCGGTTTTGCGTGTATCGTCGCGCTCGCGCCGCCGGCCCACTCGGGCGGCGGCCGCGAAAGACACAGGGACTGCACGGTGGACAGGACTGCGACGCGGGGAACCGGCCGCTCGAAGAGCGGGCCGGCGGGTGGCGTGCGTGCCGAGCGCGCGCGATGCCCGGCAGCGGGCGTCACGCGCGGCGGCGTCACGACTGGCGCCGCCCGGCCCGCGGGTGCTCCCATGCGCGCGCCGTCGCGGGCGCCTTCGGCCGGACGTGGAGCGCCGCGTTGAAGCGCCGCGAGCTCCTCGCGGCAGCAGCAGGGGCCACGGCGCTCGCGGGCTGCGCCCGCCTCGAGGGGCTGTTCACGGTGCCGCCGGAGCGGCGGCCGATCGCGGCGGTGTTCCCCGGTGCGGCGGAGGACGGCGGCTTCGCCGAATCGGCCTTGCGCGGCCTCGAGCGGATCCCCGCGACGTTCGGCGTGGAGATCCGCCATCTCGAGCGCGTTGGGCTCGAGCGGGAGCGGCTCCTCGCCGCGGTGCGCGAGCTCGCCGCCGCGAAGCCCGCCCTCGTGATCGTCGTCGGCGCCGAAACCAGCGAGGCGACGCAGCGCGCGGCGTGGGAATTCCCCGAGCAGCGCTTCGCCGTGCTGCAGGGCACGCTGCTGCGGCCCAACCTCGCGGCCTACGTGGTGGAGCAACCGCAGTCGGCCTGGCTCGCGGGCGCCGCCGCGGCGCTGCTCACGCGCTCGGGCACCGTCGGTCACGTCGGCGTCGCGCGCGACGCGTATTCAGCCGCGGCGCGCGCGGCCTTCGCCGCCGGGGTGCAGGCGACCGACCCGAAGGCGAGGCTCCTCACCGGCTTCACCGGCACGCCCGAGCGCGTTCCTGCCTTCGTGGCGGCGCTCGCCGATCAGGGCGCGGACATCGCGTTCGCGATGCCCGACGCGGTGCGCGCCGGCGCGGCGGACGTCGCGCGACCCCGGGGGCTTCGGCTCGTCGGTGCGGTCGCCGACTGGACGGCCCGGGCGCCCGAGTCCTTCGTCGCGGCGGCCATCGCGGACGGCGGCCACGCGGTGCTCGCCGCCGCGCGCGACATCCACGACAACGTCTTCGTCGGCGACCTCGTGCGGCGCTTCGGGCTCAGGGTCCCCGCGGCGGTGCGGCTCGCGCTCGCGCCCGACGTCCCCGAGACGGTGCGCGCGCGCACCGACGAGCTCGGCGCGCAGCTCGTGGCCGGACGCATCCCCATCCCCGAGCGCTACGCCGGCCCGGAGTTCACGCCGGGATGAGCCGGCGGGGGCCGCGGACGCATCCGATATAATCCGCGGCTTCCCGCGAGCCGGCGCGCACCGCCATGCCCTCCTTCGACATCACCTCCGAAGTCAACAAGGTCGAGCTCCGCAACGCCGTCGACCAGGCGAACAAGGAGATCGCCACGCGCTTCGACTTCAAGGGCTCGGATGCACGCATCGAGCTGGCGGACCTCGCCCTCACGCTCTACGCCGACGACGACTTCAAACTGAAGCAGGTGACCGACGTCCTCACCGGGAAGCTCGCCAAGCGCGGCGTCGACGTGCGCGCGCTCGCGCCGCAGGCGGTCGACAAGATCTCGGGCAACAAGGTGAAGCAGGCGGTCGCGGTGCGTCACGGCATCGAAGCCGAGACCGCGAAGAAGATCGTGAAGACCATCAAGGACGCGAAGCTCAAGGTGCAGGCGTCGATCCAGGGCGAGTCGGTCCGCGTCTCGGGCGCGAAGAAGGACGACCTGCAGGCCGCCATCGCCCTCGTGCGCAAGTCCATCACCGAGATTCCGCTGCAGTTCGGCAACTTCCGCGACTAGGGCGCCGCCGCCCGGGGCCCGCGCCGATGACCTCCGCCGCCGCGGCGTGCTACGACGTCGCGTTCGACGCCTTCCTGTCCCTGCAGCGGAACCAGCTCGGCTTCCGGGGCCCCGGCGCGATCGCGATCGACCGCGACGGGATCGCCATCGCCGGCCGACGGCGGCGCTTCTTCCGCTGGGAGCGCGACACGCTCGCGCTGCCGTTCGCCGCGATCGAGGGGGCGCAGCTCGACGGCGAGGCGGTGCGGATGGTCGTGCAGCCGGGGCGCACGCGCCTCTCCCGGCGCATCGTCATCGCGCGGTTCGCCGATGCGGCTGCGGCCCGGGCGTTCGTCACCCGCCTCGACGCGGCGCGCGTGCCGCGCGACGCCGGGGTCCCCGGCGCGGTCGACTTCGACGCGCGCATCCTGCTCGCCCACCCGCACGCGCCGGTGACGCCGGTGCTCATCGCGGCGAACCTCGCGGCGTTCCTCGCCCTCGCGCTCGCCGGAGGCGGGTTCGTGACGCCGCACGCCGACATCGCGATCCGGTGGGGCGCGAACTTCGGGCCGCTCACGACCGGCGGCGAATGGTGGCGGCTCGCGAGCTCGGCCTTCATCCACTTCGGCGTGGTGCACCTCGCGGTCAACATGCTCGCCCTGTGGGACGCCGGCCGGCTCGTCGAGCGGCTCTACGGCAGCGTCCACTTCCTCTTCATCTACGCGGCGAGCGGCATCGCGGGCGCGCTGGCGAGCGTCGCGTGGAATCCCTGGGTCAACAGCGCCGGCGCCTCGGGCGCGATCTTCGGCGTGCTCGGCGCGCTGATCGCCTACGTGACCGACCGCCGCAACGGCCTGCCGCCGGCGGTGATGCGGTTCCACTTCCGCGCCGCCGTCGTCTTCGTCGCGTACTCGCTCGCCTACGGGTTCCTCGGCACCAACATCGACAACGCCGCCCACCTCGGCGGGCTCGCCACGGGCCTCGGCCTCGGGTTCATGCTGGCGCTGCCGCTCGCCGAGGACCGGCCGCGCTGGTCGCCGGCGAGCGCGGGGGCCGCGGCGATCGCATTGGCCGCAGCCTCCGTGATCCTCGTCCAGTTCGTCCGCGACACCGGTCCGGCGTACCGGGCCGAGCTCGAGTTCCGGGCGGCGCTCGAGCACGCGGCGCTCGAGGCGCGGCGGACGGAAGCCTCGGGCGAGACCGCGCGCGGCGCCTTCGGGCGCTACCGTCTCGGCGAGATCTCGCGCGAGGCGCTCGCGCGCGCGATCGAAGCCGACGCCGCCCTGCACGACGAGGAGGTCGCGCGCTTCCGCGCCCTGCCGCTCGACCCGGGCTCGCCCTCCGGCATGGCGCAGGCGCGCGACACGGTCGTCACCGCGCTCGAGCTGCGCCGGGATGCGCTCAGGCTCGCCGCGAGCTCGGTCCGCGAGGGCAATCCTTTGCTCATGAAGTCGGCCGAGCGCAAGATGGCGGAAGCGAATGCCCTCGTGCGCAAGGCGCGCGCGGCGCAGGACGCGCGGCGCCCCGGCGCCGCAGGCGAGCGGTCGCAGCCGGCCGGCAGCGACGCGAACGGCCCGCCGCCGCAGCGTTGAGCGCGGCGCGCTCTCAGCGCGCCAGCCCCTCCGCCCAGCGCGAATACAGGCGGTCGGCCACGGCGCGGAGCTGCGCGATGCGTGCGTCGAGGTCGCGCTCCATCTCCTCGGGCGTCTGCACGGCGGGGCTCGCGCGGCTCGCCGCGATCTCCTCGGCGCCGGCCGCGCACCAGGCGCGAACGAGGCCCGGCGTCATCTCCACGTGGCACTGCAGGCCGAGATGCGGCCCGACGGCGAACGCCTGGTGCGCGCAGTGCGGGCTCGAGGCGAGCAGCGCCGCGCCCGCCGGCAGGGAGAAGGTCTCGCCGTGCCAATGGAAGGACAGGAACTCGCGCGTCTCGCCGAACCAGTCGCGGCCCGCGGACGAGTCCGCTACGGCGACCCGGCCCCAGCCGATCTCCTTCACCGGATTGGCCGCGACCGTGCCGCCGAGCGCCTTGGCGAGGAGCTGCCCGCCCAGGCAGTGACCGAGGACCGGAACATCGGCCGCTGCCGCCTGTCGCACGAGCTCGAGGACCGCGGCGACCCACGGCAGCGGGTCGTTCACGCTCATCGGGCCGCCCATCAGCGCGAGCCCCGAGAACGCGCGCGGGTCGGCCGGCACGGCTTCCCCCGCGTCGATGCGCACCAGTCGCCAGGGGATGCGGCGCGTCTCGAGCCACCAGGAAAAATACCCTGGACCCTCGATGCGGCTGTGGCGGAAGATGGCGACCGGTTTCATGTCGATGCGAACGGCCATGCGAGATCTGGGCAAGCTCATTCTAACGGCGGCGCTCGCGGCCTACGCGGGCGCCGCAGGCGCGGCCGACGTGCGCGTCGTCGGCGTGTTCCCCGGCAAGGCCGTCGTGTCGATCGGCGGCGCCGCGCCGCGTACGCTCTCGGTCGGCCAGAAGACGGCCGAGGGGGTGACCCTCCTCGCCGTCGATGGCCAGAGCGCGACCTTCGACGTCGGCGGCGCGCGCCGCACGCTCGCGATCGGGCAGGGCTTCTCGGCCGGCCCCGCGGGGCCGGGCGGGGCGAAGACCGTCCTGCAGTCCGACGGCAAGGGGCACTTCTGGACCAACGGCACGGTCAACGGGGGCCAGGTGCGCTTCCTCGTGGACACCGGCGCGACGCTGGTCGCGCTGCCGGCGGCGGATGCCCGCCGCATCGGCGTGAGCTACCTCAACGCGCCGATAGGCATCGTCCAGACCGCGAACGGCCCGACCACCGCCTACCGCGTGAAGCTCGACGTCGTGCAGGTGGGCGAGATCACGCTGAACAACGTGGACGCGGTCGTCCAGGAGGGCGGCCTCCCGGTCGCGCTCCTCGGCATGAGCTTCCTCAACCGGACGGACGTCCGCCTGGAGGGGGAGCAGATGGTGCTGATCAAGCGCTTCTGAAACGCGCGCCGGCGGACCCGCAGCCCGACCAGGGCGCCGCGCGACACGCGGTCAGCGCCGCTTGGTGAGCGTCAGCGTGTCGCCGACGCGCTGCATCTCGAGATACCCGAGGAAGCTCATCCCGAGGAGCACCAGCGGCAGGTCGCCGGGCGGGACGTCGAGCACCACGCCGTCCACGTTCGCGAGCGCCACCTCGCCGACGCGCACGCTCGCGAGGTTGACCCGCCAGCCACTGCGCTGGCCGCCCGCCGTCGCCACCTTCATCGGCTGCCCGCGCAGGTAATCGATGCCGATGCGCCGCGCGGTGTCGGCCGAGAGCGCGACGCCGGTGGCGCCGGTGTCCACCACCGCCGGCGCGGCGACGCCGTTGATGTAGGCCGTGGCGCTGAAGTGCCCCTGGCGGTCGGCCTTGAGGACGGCGGTCGCGGCGGTCGCCTGGCCGAGGCCCAGCGTGTAGCGGCGCCCCTCGACCTCGACGACGGCGGCCGTGCGCGTCGCCTCCACGAGCGTCACGCCCTCGGGTGAGGTCTGGCCGCCGCGCAGCGACCGCACCGCGGTGCCGTTCACGAGGAGCTCGGCGCGGTCCACGCCGAGCGACATCACCATGACGTGCGGCCCGGCCTGCGCGCCGGCTCCCAACAGGAACGCGGCGGCGGCGAGCGCGAGCGGGAGCCGGCGCACGGCGCCCCCTAGGCGCCCCGCCCCTTCTCGCTCTCGATGAGCGCGTACGCCGAGTGGTTGTGGATCGACTCGAAGTTCTCGCTCTCGACCACGAACCAGCCGATGCGCTGGTCGCGGTTCAATGCGGCAGCGACGTCGCGCACCAGGTCCTCGACGAACTTCGGGTTGTCGTAGGCGCGCTCGGTGACGTACTTCTCGTCGGGGCGCTTCAGGAGGCCGTAGAGCTCGCAGGAACCGTTCTTCTCGGCGCAGTCGACGAGGTCCTCGATCCAGACGAAGCCGGTGGTGCGCGCGGTGATCGTGATGTGCGAGCGCTGGTTGTGAGCACCGTAGGCCGAGATCTCCTTCGAGCACGGGCAGAGGCTCGTGACCGGGACGACGACCTTCATCGTGAAGCGCTGGTGGCCGCCGCGGATCTCGCCGGTGAAGGTGACCTCGTAGTCCATGAGGCTCTGCACGCCCGACACCGGCGCGGCCTTGTTCACGAAGTACGGGAAGGTCATCTCGATCGTCCCCGACTCCGCCTCGAGGCGCTCGACCATCTCGGCGAGCATCACCCGGAACGTCTCCACCGAGATCTCGCGCTCGTGCGCGTTGAGGATCTCGACGAAGCGCGACATGTGCGTGCCCTTGAAGTGGTGCGGCAGGCCGACGTACATGTTGAAGGTCGCGACCGTGTGCTGCACCCCGCCGCCGCGCTCGGCGATGCGCACCGGGTGGCGGATCGACTTCACCCCCACCTTGTCGATGGCGAGCCGCCGCGTGTCGGCCGAGCCCTGGACGTCGGGCATCGCCGGGGTGAAGTCGCGCTGGTTCATCGGGGGGCCTTTCACGGGACGCGGCGCCGGGCGGCGCGGAAACGCGCGCAGTTTAGCACGCGCCCTGCGTGCGGCTCCGACGACGAAACCGCATGCGGATCATGGGCTTTGCGACGCCCGCCCGCGGGCTGGGGGCGCTGCTCAGGCCGCCTGGATCGCGCGGCCGCTCCCGGGGAGCCGGGCGCGGATCGCGGCGACGACGCCCGCCTTGTCCAGCCCGACGGAAGCGAGGAGCTGCCCCTGGTCGCCGTGGTCGATGAAGACGTCGGGCAGCCCGAGGTGCAGGATCGGCACGCTCACGCCCGCCGCCGCGAGCGCCTCGGCGACCGCGCTCCCGGCCCCGCCCATCACCGCGTTCTCCTCGATCGTGACCACGAGGGCGTGCGAGCGCGCGAGCTCGAGCGCGAGCGCGGCGTCGAGCGGCTTCACGAAGCGCATGTTCGCCACGGTCGCGTCGAGCTCCTCGGCCGCGTCGAGCGCGGTCCGCAACATCGAGCCGAAGGCGAGGATCGCGACCCCGCGGCCCGTCCGCCGGACCTCCCCCTTGCCGACGGGAAGCGCGCGCATCTCCGCCTCGATCGCGGCGCCGGTCCCGCTGCCGCGCGGGTAGCGCACCGCGGCGGGCCCCGCGAGCGTCGTCGCGGTGTAGAGCATCTGCCGGCACTCGTTCTCGTCGGCCGGCGCCATGACCACCATGTTCGGCAGGCAGCGGAGGAACGAGAGATCGAACGCGCCGTGGTGGGTCGCGCCGTCGGCGCCGACCAGCCCGGCGCGGTCGAGCGCGAACACCACCGGCAGGGTCTGGATGCAGACGTCGTGGATGAGCTGGTCGTACGCGCGCTGCAGGAACGTCGAGTAGATCGCGACCACCGGCTTCAGGCCCTCGCAGGCGAGGCCCGCGGCGAACGTCACCGCGTGCTGCTCGGCGATGCCGACGTCGAAATAGCGGTCGGGATACTCGGCCGCGAAGCGCACGAGCCCGGAGCCCTCGCGCATCGCCGGGGTGATGCCGACGATGCGCTCGTCGGCGGCGGCGATGTCGCACAGCCAGTCGCCGAACACCTGGGTGTAGGTGAGCTTGCCGCCGCCCTTGCCGGAGGCGATCCCGGACTGCGGCTCGAACTTCGAGACGCCGTGGTAGAGGACCGGGTCGGCCTCCGCGAGCTTGTAGCCCTGCCCCTTGCGCGTGACGACGTGCAGGAAGCGCGGGCCGTTGGCCGACTTGATGTTCCGCAGCGTCGGGATCAGCGACTCGAGGTCGTGGCCGTCGATCGGCCCGATGTAGTTGAACCCGAACTCCTCGAAGAGCGTCGAGGGCACCACCAGGCCCTTCGCGTGCCCCTCGACGCGCTTGGCGAACTCGAGCATGTGCGGCATCGACTTCAGGAGCCGCTCGCCCGCCTTGCGCGCCGCGACGTACGGGCCCGACATCAGCCGGGCGAGATAGCGGTTGAGGCCGCCGACCGCGGGCGAGATCGACATCTCGTTGTCGTTCAGCACGACGATGAGGTCGGTGTCGAGCACGCCGGCGTTGTTCATCGCCTCGAAGGCCTCGCCGGCCGACATCGCGCCATCGCCGATCACCGCCACGACCTGGCGGCTCTCGCCCTTTCTCTTCGCCGCGACCGCCATGCCGAGCGCCGCCGAGATCGAGGTGGACGAGTGCGCGGTGCCGAACGTGTCGTATTCGGACTCCTTGCGCCGCGGGAAGCCGGAGATGCCGCCGAACATCCGCAGGCGCGCCATCGCCTCGCGGCGCCCGGTGAGGATCTTGTGCGGGTAGGTCTGGTGGCCGACGTCCCAGACGATGCGGTCGTGCGGCGTGTTGAAGACGTAGTGCAGCGCGATGGTGAGCTCGACCGTGCCGAGGTTCGACGAGAGGTGCCCGCCGGTCTTCGACACCGACTCGAGAACGAACTGCCGGAGCTCGTCGGCGAGGCGGTGGAGCTCCTTGCGGTCGAGCTTGCGCAGCGTCGCCGGGTCGTCGATGGTCTTGAGGAGCTCGTACATCCGCGGTCCGGGAGTGGTCGTGTCCGCCCGCTCTCAGAACTTCCTGAGGACGATGAAGTCGGCGAGCCCGGCGAGGCGTCCCGCCGCGGCGCCCAACCCTTCGAGCGCGGCGTGCGCCTCGCGCCTGAGCTCGCCGGCGAGCGCCTTCGCCCGCTCGCGCCCGAGGGTCGAGACGTAGGTCGGCTTGCCCTGGGCCGCGTCCTTGCCGGCGGTCTTGCCGAGCGTCGCGGTGCTCGCCTCGGCGTCGAGCACGTCGTCCACCACCTGGAACGCGAGGCCGACGCACTTGGCGTAGCGGTCGAGCCGCTCGAAGCGCTCCGGCGCGAGCGGCTCGCCGGCGAGCGCGCCGAGCCGGACCGCCGCGCGGATCAGCGCGCCGGTCTTGTGGATGTGCATGAGCTCGAGCTCGGGCAGGGTGAGCGCACGTCCCACCGACGCGAGGTCGATCGCCTGTCCGCCCGCCATGCCGCGCGAGCCGGCGGCGAGCGCGAGCGTGCGGACCATCTCGAGCTGCGTCGCCGCGTCGCGTGCGGCCGGGGTGCCGGCGAGGAGCTCGAACGCCGCCGACTGCAGCGCGTCGCCCACGAGGAGCGCCGTGGCCTCGTCGTACTCGACGTGCACCGTCGGCTTGCCGCGCCGCAGGACGTCGTCGTCCATGCAGGGGAGGTCGTCGTGGACGAGCGAATACGCGTGGATGAGCTCGACGGCGCAGGCGGCGATGTCGAGGCGCGCGGCGTCGGCGGCAGTGGCCTCGCCCGCGGCGAAGACGAGCAGCGGGCGCACGCGCTTGCCGCCGCCGAGCACCGCGTAGCGCATCGCCTCGTGCAGCCGCGCCGGGAGGTGGCCGGCCGCGGGCAGCGCGCGCTCGAGCGCCGCCTCGACGCGCGCTTGCACGGCCGCGGTCCAGGCGGCGAAGTCAGCCGTCGGACTCGCCACCGGGGAACGCCTTCAACGTCTCTTCCTCGAGGATGCGCACGTCCTGCTGCGCCTTGGCGAGCACGCCCTGGCAGTAGCGCGCGAGCTCGAGGCCCCGCTTGTGGGCGGCGAGCGCTTCCTCGAGCCCGAGCTCCCCCGACTCCATGCGCGCGACGATCGCCTCGAGCTCGCCGAGGGCGGCCTCGAACGAGGGCGGCGCGGGCGCGCTTTCGGGGGGCGGGGCCTTGGGCATCGGGCGTCGCGAGGGGTGATCGCAGGGGCTCGAATTATTGCACGAACCGCTTCGCGGACCGCCCCCCTGCGGGCCCGCGCGCACGACGGTGACAGCCGCGGGCGGCGCGGCTATAGTCGGCCGACCCGGCTTCCAACGCCGCGAGCGGCCATGCGCTTCACGACCCTCGTCCCCACCGGAGAGCTCGCCCGCCATCTCGACGATCCCGCCTGGGTCGTCGTCGATTGCCGGCACGACCTCGCGAACCCCGCCGCCGGGGAGCTCGCCTACCGCAAGTCGCACATCCCCGGCGCGCGGTTCCTACACGCCGACCGCGACCTCTCCGGCCCGACGACCGGGGCGAACGGCCGCCATCCCCTGCCCGACCCGGACGCGTTCATGGCGAAGCTCGGCGCGATCGGCATCGACCCCGGCAAGCAGGTGGTCGTTTACGACGCGCAGGGCGGCGGCATCTGCTCGCGCCTGTGGTGGATGCTGAAACACTGGCTCGGCCACGAGGCGGTCGCGGTGCTCGACGGGGGCTGGGCGAAGTGGTTGCGCGACGACTATCCGGAGACGGCCGAGATCCCCGTGCCCGCGCCGACGGTGTATCGGGCGACGCCGCGGCCGGCCGTGGTGGACACGGACTTCGTCGCCCTGCACTTGCGCGACCCCTGGTACCTCGTCCTCGATGCGCGCTCGGCCGAGCGCTACCGCGGCGAAGCCGAGACGATCGACCCCGCCGCGGGCCACATCCCCGGCGCCGTGAACCGCTTCTTCCGCGACAACCTCGCGGCCGACGGCACGTTCAAGGATCCGCCGACCCTGCGCGCCGAGCTCGCGGCGCTCCTTCGCGACGTGCCGCCCGAGCGCGTCATCCACCAGTGCGGCTCGGGCGTGTCGGCGTGCCTCAACCAGCTCGCGATGGAGGTCGCGGGCCTCGCGCCGGGACGGCTCTACGTGGGCTCCTGGAGCGAGTGGTGCGCCGACCCCGCGCGTCCGCGCGCGACCGGCGCCGCGCCCTGACGGCCCCCGGGGAAACGGGCGGGCCGTGGACCGTGCGCTCGCCGCCGACGCGGTCCTCCTCGCCCACTTCGCTTTCGTGCTCTTCGTGGTGGGCGGCTTCGCCCTCATCGTCGCCGGTGGGGTCGCGGGGTGGGGATGGGTGCGCAATCCTTCCTTCCGGCTCGCCCACCTCGCCGCGATACTTTTCGTTGCCGGAGAATCGGTTGCGGGCATGGCCTGCCCGCTGACCCTCTGGGAGGATGCGCTCCGACGCGCCGAGGGCGGCAGCACGAGCTTCGTCGGCCGTTGGGTCGGCCGGCTCCTTTACTACGACTTCCCCGAATGGGCCTTCACGCTCGCCTACGTCCTCTTCGCCGCCGCGGTCGCGGCGGCCTGGCGCCTGTGGCCGCCGCGGCCCCGGGCGCGCTGAGGGCGGCGCGCCCGAGCCGGCGCTGACCCGTGCGCATCCTGCTCATCGACGACTCGGACTTCTTCCGGCTGCGGCTGCGGCAGATGCTGCGCGAGGCGCTGCCGGAGGCCGAGGTGGACAGCTGGGACCCGGTCGCCTACGGCAAGCCGGGGCCGAGCTTCGACTGGCGCCGCTACGACGTGATGCTGCTCGACGAGGCGCCCGCGCCGCAGGCCGACGGCTTCGCGTGGCTGCGCGACTTCCGCGAGAACCCGGCCGCACCGCCGGCGGTGATGCTCGCCGACTCGGGCGGCGAGGAGAACGCGGTGCGCGCGGTGAAGTCGGGCGCCGCCGATTACGTGCCGAAGGACGCGCTCGACGCGCGGCGCCTCGCCGCCGCGATCCGCGAGGCGATCCTCGAGGGCTCGCAGCCGCGGCGCGACCTGGCGAGCCTCGCGATCACGCAGCCGCTCCCGGTCACGAGCATCGGCAAGCCCGTCGGCGACGACGCCGTCGACATTCCCGGCTACGCGATCCTGCGCGAGATCGGCCGCGGCGGGATGTCGAAGGTCTATCTCGCCGAGCGCCAGGCGGACCGGCTGCAGCTCGTCCTGAAGGTGCTCGACCCGCGCCTGCACGCCGACCCGCAGTTCCGGGAGCGCTTCCTGCGCGAGTACCGCATCCTGAGCCGCATCCGCGACGAGAACGTGGTGGCGATCTTCGACCAGGGCGTCACCGCGCGGCACGCCTACTTCGCGATGGAGTACTTCCCGGGCGGGGACCTGAAGCAGCACATCGCCAAGCGCATGACCTCGATGGCGGCGCTCAAGATCCTCGCGCAGATCGCCAAGGCGCTCGACGCGGTGCACTCGGCCGGCGTCGTGCACCGCGACCTCAAGCCGCAGAACATCATGTACCGCGAGAACCACAAGGTCGCGATCCTCGACTTCGGCCTGGCGCGCGAGCTCGACGCGACCACGACCCTCACCCAGCGCGGCATGGTGTTCGCGACGCCGCTCTACATGAGCCCGGAGCAGTGCCTCGGCCAGCCGCACGGGCCGCTCGGCGACCTCTACAGCGCCGGCGTGATCTTCTGGGAGATGCTCACCGGCGAGGTGCCCTTCAGCGGCGACAACGCGCCGGCGCTCGCGTACCAGCACGTGCACGGCGCGATCCCGCGCCTGCCGCAGCGGCTCGCCGGCTACCAGCCGATCGTCGACCGGCTGCTCGCGAAGAAGCCCGAGGAGCGCTTCCAGTCGGCGCGCGAGCTCTTCGCCTACATCGCGCACTGAGGGCGCGCGGCCTCTGCACGCGCGGCGCGTGCGGCGTATCCTACGCGCCGCACCGACCGCCGCGGACCCCGGATGGAACAGGCTTACCTCGACCTCATGCGCCACGTGCTCGAGCGCGGGCACGAGAAGACCGACCGCACCGGCACCGGGACGCTCTCGATCTTCGGCTGGCAGATGCGCTTCGACCTGCGCACGAGCTTCCCGCTGCTCACCACGAAGAAGCTGCACTTCAAGTCGATCGCCTACGAGCTCCTCTGGTTCCTGAACGGCTCGACCAACGTGCGCTGGCTCCAGGAGCGCGGCGTCACCATCTGGGACGAATGGGCCGACGCCTCGGGCGAGCTCGGGCCGGTGTACGGGCACCAGTGGCGGCACTGGCCGGCGCCGACGCCCGAGGATCCGAAGCGCGAGATCGACCAGATCGCCAGGGGGGTCGAGTCGATCCGCCGCAATCCGGACTCGCGCCGCCACATCGTCACGGCCTGGAACCCCGGCGAGGTGGACAGGATGGCGCTCCCGCCCTGCCATGCGCTCTTCCAGTTCTATGTCGCGCGCGGAGAGCTCTCCTGCCAGCTCTACCAGCGGAGCGCCGACATCTTCCTCGGGGTGCCCTTCAACATCGCGTCCTATTCGCTGCTCACGCTCATGGTCGCGCAGGTGACGGGGCTCGCACCCGGCGAGTTCGTGCACACGCTCGGCGACGCGCACCTCTACCTGAACCACCTCGACCAGGCGCGCGAGCAGCTCGCGCGCACGCCACGGCCCTTCCCGCGCCTGCGGCTCAATCCGGCGGTGCGCGACATCTTCGGCTTCGACTACGCCGACTTCACCCTCGAGGGCTACGAGCCGCACCCGGCGATCCGCGCGCCGATCGCGGTCTGAGCCCGGCGGGGACGCCGACGCGCGAGCGGCAGCCCGGAAAAAAAGAGGCCCGCCGGGAGGTGCAGGCGGGCCAACGGGGAGGAACGCGTCGCGGGCTCGCCTCGCCCGCGCGGGTCGTTCGGTGTGCGGGCGCGCGCCAGCGGGCGGGCACCGCGCGAGTTCTCCGCCTCTAGCGCGCGCGGCCCTCCTGGGGGCCGTCCGCCGCGACGAGGCTCCCGTCCACCACGCGCACCCGCTCGCCCGGGCGCCATGCGGCGGGCTGCGAGAAGGTGCGCCACGAGCCGTCGTCCATGCGCACCGTCACGCGATACACGGTCCGGCTGCGCACGGTCTTCCCGGCCTCATCGTCCGCGACCGCGCCGAAGCCGGTGCCCTCGCCGCGCGTTCTGACGGCGCGCACCGAATCGACGACGCCGCACGTGGCGCAGCCTACCTCGGCGGCGATCGCCGCCTTGCGCGTGTCGGCGCGCGCGAGCGCATCGGCGCCGCCCGGGCGGGCCGCCGGAAGGAGCCCGGTGACGGCCGCCGCAACCGCGAGGCTCGCGACGGCGATCGACGCGGCCGCGCCGGCGACGAGCGGGGAAACGCGTTGGCCTCGTCTGGCTTCCACGGGGGCGGGACCGATGATGCTGCCCGCCCCATTGCAAGGCGCGTGCCAGTGCGCCGCGAGCCTCCGGCGATCAGGCAGTCGGAAGCTGCAACGCAGCGGCCGCAGAAGAAGGGACGCGAGTCCGACGCGATGCGACCCGCCTCTGGGCGACGCCGCACGCGTCGGCACCGCCCCACGGAAGACCGGCCCTCCCCTGCGTCCCTCTGCGCTCCCTGCATGCTATGTGTCGAGGCGTGGTCGTCCAGAATGGGGCCGAGAGGTGCGGGCGCGCGGCCTCGCTCGCGCGCAGTCGTCGCCACGGCCCGACGCCCGCGACGCAAGGCTCAGCGGCCTGTCAGGGCAAAGCCTTGTCGGTGGCGCACGACACGCGGCCCGCCGCGCGCCGGGCGAGCGCCGTCAGCGCGGACGGCAGTAAGCGTAGCCGTCGTTCCAGCCCTGCGCCTCGGGGCCGTCGCCGCGCGGCCGTGACGCGGGGTTGTTGCGCTTCGCCGCCGTGCAGCCGTCCTCGAACGCGCGCCGGTACTCGACCGGGAAACCCGAGAGGTTGAGCGTGCGCGAGACGCCCGTCGGCTCGGGCTCGCGGCCGCGCGCCGGCGTGTCGGCGCAGCCTGCAGCCGCGGCCGCGAGGGCGAGCACCACGAAGACGCCGGAGGTGCGGGACACGCCCGGGCGCGACGCAACGACCGTGCCGGACCGGCGCGAGGCGGCTCGCCCGGTCATCGTTCGTCCGCCTGCTTGAACATCCCGGGCTCGAGGCCGTGGCGCTCGAGGAGCTTGTAGAACTCGGTGCGGTTGCGCTGCGCGAGCCGCGCGGCGTGCGTGACCCGGCCGCGCGTGATCTTGAGTAGGCGCACGAGATAGTCGCGTTCGAACGCGCGCTTCGCTTCGTCGAGGGGCGTGAGGCCGGCGGGCTCCGCGGCGAGCGCGTCGCGCACGAGCACGGCGGGGATCAGGGGCGTCGTCGCG